>JAJZJN010000002.1 GCA_021851165.1 Actinomycetes bacterium | reverse complement strand
CACGACTGGCGCCTGGAGCGCCAGTGCCACTTCGGCGGTGCTCGCCTCATGACCCGAGCCGACTCCGTCGAACAGGCCCATGACCCCCTCGACCACCAGGAGATCCGATCCCCTGGCGGCGTGGGCGGCTAGCACGGAGGGGGAGTCCGATCCGCACATCCAGGTGTCTATGTTGCGCCCCGGCCTCCCCGTGGCTAGCGAGTGGTACCCGGGATCGATGTAGTCCGGTCCCACCTTTGCCGACGCGACCTTCAGACCCGAGCGGGACAACGCCGCCATGATGCCGGTGGCGATGGTTGTCTTGCCGGCACCCGAATGTGTTCCGGCTATCACCAGGCGAGGACCGAGCATCTCGCCGGTTAGTAGTCGCTCCCCTTCTTGGCGCTGATCCCGCGTTCGTAGGCGTGCTTCACCTTCCGCATCTCCGTCACGGTGTCGGCCGCATCCACGAGCTCCTGGGGAGCGTTACGTCCCGTGAGCACGACGTTGGTCGACGGTGCACGCGCTGCCAAGGCGGCGACGACATCTTCGACGGGGACCCAGCCGTACGACATCGCGTAGGTGATCTCGTCGAGGATCAGCAGGTCGTAGTCACCCGAGGTGAGCTTGTCCTTGGCAACCTGCCAGGCATGGCGCCCCTTGGCCGCGGTCTCGTCGAGGTCGGTGGACTCCCATGTGAACCCGTCGCCGAGGGTGTGCCACTCTATGCCCAGGTGATCGGCTAGCTTGCGCTCACCGGTCTGCCACTTGCCGCTTTTCACGAACTGGACGACTCCGACCCGCCAGCCGCGAGCCCAGCCCCTGGCCATGACGCCGAATGCAGCCGAGGACTTGCCTTTACCATGGCCGGTGTTGACCAAGACGACCGACTGGGCTCTTGCCATGGCGACAGGATAACTGGCCACAGGGGCTCCGTGGTTCGGGTACGCTGACTGAAGCGGTGTGGGGAACCCGGTGCGAGTCCGGGGCTGTCCCGCAACTGTCACCGGGGAGCGATCCTCATCGCGTGGCCACGGTCCGGCTAGCCGGGCGGGAAGGCCGAGGGGAGCGGCGATCCGGGAGCCAGGAAACCTGCCCGCGGCGGCCCACAGAGGCCGGGAGCCTCCCGGTCTCGAGGAACCGGAGACATGACGCGAGGACGTGGAGACGTGATGATTGATCCGGCACCAGATCCGGTGCCTGCATGCTGGAGCGTGCTCGTGCTCGGTGGAGCGCGCTCGGGCAAATCCGAGTACGCCGAGGCACTTGCCGCAGACTATGCGACCCGGCTGGGGGAAAGTGACACCCGGACGGTCGTATATGTGGCTACTGGAGCCGCTCCGGGTGGCGGAGATCCCGACTGGGATGCCCGAGTGGACGACCATCGTCGGAGGCGGCCTGCAGCATGGCAGACGGTTGAGGTCCCTCCTGGAGGGGACCTTGCCGGGATGTTGGCCCAGGTGAACGGCGTGGCATTGGTCGACTCGCTTGGCACGTGGGTCGCCGGAGGAGATCCGAGTGCTGCTCAGGTGCAGGCATTGTGCGATGCCATCGCGCTGCGCTCGGGCCAAGCGCTTCCGACGCTGGTAGTGAGCGAGGAGGTCGGTCTCGGGGTCCATGCGCCCACAGAGTCGGGCCGGAGGTTCGCCGATGCACTCGGTGCCATCAACCAGGCAGTCGCGCGAGTGGCTGAACGAGCGGTACTGGTAGTTGCTGGGCGGATCCTCGAGCTCGCCGTTCCCGGTCGGGCCGAGTAGGCGTCATGCGCCAGGCCCTGGCTTTCCTGACACCGCTTGGTGGGGCGAGATCGCCTACCCCGAATGCCCTGGCATGGTTCCCCGAGGTGGGACTTGCGATCGGGATGCTCCTGGGGGGCATCTGGTGGGGAGCAGGGAAGCTCTGGTCGCCCATGCTGGCTGCGGCAATAGTCGTCGCCTGTGACCTGGGATTGACAGGGATGCTCCATATGGACGGCCTGCTCGATTCGGCAGACGGCCTGTTCCTCCACGGGACCCGATCCAGGCGGTTGGAGGTGATGCACGACTCATCGGTGGGAGCGTTCGCAACGGCCATAGGAGGAGCGACGCTTCTGTTGAGATGGGCAGCCCTGGCCAGCCTTGCGGCAAACCCGTGGCTGCTCGCAGGGCTCTGGGCTGCGGCTCGTGCGTTGATGGCGATTGCCGCCATGACCCTGCCATACGCGCGCCCAGAGGGTGGGCTTGCCACCGCGTTCCTGGGGGGCTTCCCCAGGCGCTGGATGATCATGGCGGCGGCGGGAGCCGGATTGGCTGTGGCAATTGGCTGCAGCGCGCTGTGGAGATCGGTTGAAGGTCCGATTGCCGTGGTGGTGGGCCTCGCCGCCGGGGCCGCGCTGCTGGTCCTGGCCAGGCGCCGCCTCGGGGGGTTCACCGGAGATGTGCTCGGGGCCGCAGGCGTGGTGACCGAGACAGTCGCCCTTGTCATGGCCGCGGCACGCTGGTGAGGAGCAGCCAGTGACCCGTGTGCCAGTGACCCGTGTGCCAGTGACCCGTGTGCCAGTGACCCGTGTGCCAGTGACCCGTGTGCCAGTGACCCGTGTGCCAGTGACCCGTGTGCCAGTGACCCGTGTGCCAGTGACCCGGACCTGGCTCTACGGGGCGGGGGCATCTCTCGGCCTTCTGTGCGACAGGCTTCTTGGTGAGCCGCCACAACGCGTCCATCCGGTGGCTCTGTTCGGCAAGCTGGTGGGCCACTGGGACAGCAGGTGGTGGCGGGACAGCCGTGTGTCTGGTGTGATGCTCGCGATTGCCGGGGTGGCGAGCGGCCTCGTGGCCGGGATTGCAACTATCGCTGCGACGGCCGGGGCAGCCCGACTGCTCCGTGCGGCTGTTCCTTCCAGACATCGTGGATGCTGGTGCGGCGGTCCCGGGAAGACGGATTGTGCCAGGCGAGCATCGCGGGGCGTGGGGACGGTGGAAGTTCTGTCTGCAGCGGCCGCGGTATGTGTAGCCAGTGCCGGCAGGGGTCTCCGGCGCAGTGCAACGGAGGTAGCGGGCATGCTCGATTCGGGCGACCTCGATAGTGCTCGCCTGGCATTGAACGCTCTTGTCGGGCGCGACCCGGCCGGCCTCGGAGCTGAGGAGATGGCACGGGCGGTGGTGGAATCAGTAGCCGAGAACAGTGTCGACGCGGTGGTGGCGCCAGCGTTGTGGGGAGCCCTGGCCGGTGCGCCGGGTGCTCTTGCCTACCGGGCGGTCAACACGCTCGACTCGATGGTTGGATATCGCGACGGACGCTACGCCAGGTTCGGATGGGCAAGCGCCCGCCTGGACGACGTGGCGAACTGGCTTCCTGCACGCCTGACCGCTGCGTGCGTCGTGGCGGTGCGTCCTCGCCAGGCGCGCCCGATCTGGCGTGCCGTCACGCAGGACGCCCCCAGGCATCCCTCCCCGAACGCAGGTGTAGCCGAAGCGGCATTTGCCGCTGCTCTCGACTTGCGCCTAGGCGGGGAGAACCGATACGGCTCCATCGTGGAGGTACGGGCGCGTCTCGGACGAGGCAAGGCCCCGGAGGTGAAGGACATCGCCCGTTCGGTCAGACTGAGCCGGGACGTGTCGGCCCTGCTCGCGTGCTCGCTGTGCAGCCCTGTGATCTGGCATTACACGAGCGAGCTGGCTAGGTGGACATTCGGCCGCGACAGGGGTGCGCGGCACCGGCGGGCCGACGGCGGCCGCGAGCAAGTTGCCAGCAGCGAGGAAGCGGGCATGGCGAATTGACCGCTGTACCACCCCCGGGTGCCCATGGAGGAGACGTGCTTGCAGTCGCGCGGCACCTGGGGCTCGATCCGTCAGCCATTCTCGATCTCTCGGTCAGCTTGAATCCCTTCGCGCCGGATGTGGCGCGTCTGGTCGCCCCGCACCTCGACAGCGGCGCTCTCGCCCGCTACCCGGACGACTCGGCAGCCCGCGATGCGCTGGCTGGTGCGATGGGAATCGACCCAGATTGTGTGGTGCTCACCAATGGCGGCTCCGAGGCCATCGCTCTGGTGGCGGGCGTGCTGAGTCATGGATGGGCGGGCGAGCCGGAGTTCTCGCTGTATCGGAGACATCTTCTTGCACTCGGGCCCAGCGGCCTCGACCCGTCGGGGCCTGTGTTCCGATCCAACCCGCACAATCCCACGGGCCTTCTGGCGCAGCCGGACGAGTCGGCCGACGTGTGGGATGAAGCATTCTTCCCGCTTGCCACCGGCCTCTGGACCAGAGGGGATGCTGCGTCGCGCGGAGCCGTGGTGATCGGATCGCTGACCAAGCTCTTCGCCTGTCCAGGGCTTCGGATAGGTTATGTGGTGGCGCCTGACGCTCGTTTGGCATCTGTCATAAGCGAGCGGAAGCCTCAGTGGTCGGTCAATTCCCTCGCGGTCGAGGTGCTTCCGGAGTTGCTCGACATGGCCGATCTGCCGGGCTGGGCCAGGGCTGTACGGCGCGCACGGCGCGAGCTGGCGGGACTTCTGGATGCGCATGGGCTGTCTCCCAGGAGGTCGGACGCGAATTGGGTGCTCGTCGGTAATGCGCATGGCCTGAGGCAGCGCCTCGCACCGCGTGGGGTGCTCGTCCGGGACTGTGCCGGGTTCGGTCTCCCCGGGGTGGCAAGAGTGGCCGTGACGGACGCGGCTGGCATGGAAAGGCTGTCCGCTGCCCTCCGAGCGACCGAGGGCGCGCCGGAACACGACGAACAGGCAGGCTCCGATGGATGAGGCGCTCCTTCCCGATGGACTCGTCGGTGGGCTCATGGTGTGCGGCACTGGTAGCGAAGTGGGCAAGAGCGCACTGGTGACCGGCATCTGCCGCCTGCTGTCACGGCACGGCGTGAGTGTTGCACCCTTCAAGGGCCAGAACATGTCCCTCAACTCCTGGGTGACACGAGATGGGGCCGAGATCGGACGTGCGCAGGGTGTCCAGGCTCTTGCTGCAGGGGCCGAGCCTGAAGCTGCCATGAACCCTATCCTCCTCAAACCCACAGGCGATCGGACAAGTCAGGTCATTGTCATGGGCAAGCCTTGGGCTCATCTAGATGCGGTCGAGTACCGTGACGCGCGGCGCGAACTGGCACCAGTGGTGCTGAGGGCTCTTGGTGATCTGAGGGCGCGCTTCGATGTGGTCATCTGCGAAGGCGCGGGCAGCCCGGCAGAGATCAATCTTCTGGATGGCGATCTTGTCAACCTCGGCATCGCCCATGCTGCCGGCCTTCCGGCGCTCGTGGTGGGCGACATCGACCGCGGGGGCGTTCTGGCATCGTTGTACGGGACGGTGGCCCTGCTCCCGGATCACCTGCGAGAGATGGTCCGGGCGTTCGTCATCAACAAATTTCGTGGCGATCCCGAGATCCTCGCCCCCGGTCTTGAAGAGCTCGAACGGCGTAGCGGCGTGCCAACGATAGGGGTCGTGCCGTGGGTGGGAGGCCTTGGCCTGGATGCCGAAGACTCCCTGGCTCTGCAGGGAGGCCAGGACCTGGCTCCGGACAGGTCGGCCTCGCGCTGTGCAGGCGTGGATGTGGCGGTTGTCCGGTTCCCCCGACTCTCCAATTTCACCGATCTCGACGCGCTCGGCATCGAGCCGGCCGCATCGGTTCGGATGGTCGAGTCCCCCGGTGCTCTGGGCGATCCCGACCTGGTCGTCCTGCCGGGCACGAAGACCACTATCGAGGATCTCGACTGGCTACGCCGGACAGGGCTCGCAGCCGCCATCGCAGAGCGTTCGCGTAGACCGGGTGGAGCAGTGGTGCTCGGTATCTGCGGGGGATACCAGATGCTCGGGACGCGGATCGTCGACATGGTCGAATCGACGCGCGGCGAGGTAGCAGGCCTCGGTTGGCTGGGTGTCGAAACGGTGTTCGATGTTGAAAAGACCGTTTGCCGGCGGATCGGTGCCGCGGTAGGACCTGCTGCGGGACCGTTGGCAGGGGAGGAGGTGGAGGGTTACGAGATCCATCATGGTCGCACGCGCCTGATCGGGGGCGCCCCGGGTGAGGCATGGCTGGAGCTGCGCTCCACCACCACGTCAGGAGGCTGCAGTGAGATGGAAGGCGCAGCGGACCTTGCCGGGGCTGTATTCGGTACCAGCCTTCATGGCCTGCTCGAGTCCGATGGGATCCGGCGCGCCCTGCTCCGACTCGTGGCTCGGCACCGTGGTCGCGATCTGACCGCAACGCCAGGCGACGCCTCCTTCGCAGCTGCACGCGTGGGAAGGCTGGACGCGTTAGCAGATCTGGTCGGCGATCACCTCGATACCCGAGCTCTCGGCGAGCTCATATCGGAGGGCGGCGAGACAAACGCTCGGCACTACACAGGAGCAGTCGGACAATGATCCTTTTCATCTCGAACGCCGACACCGAGATACTCGCTCTGCGTGTGGTATCGGAAGGCCTTCCGGAGGGCTTCCCGCGGATCCGTGCTTTGAGCCCGTCCGACACAGGGACGGTTCGCTCGCTCGAGGAAGTCCGCGCGGTGATAGTGCGCCTCCTGGGTGGTCGCCAGGCGTGGGAGGGGCATTTCGACGAGCTGGCGGGCATGTGTGCGCGTGAGGGAGTGCCCCTTCTCGCCTTCGGGGGCGAGTCGCTTCCCGACGCCGAGATGATGGCCGCCTCGACCGTGCCTGGCGCCATAGCGACCCAGTGCTTCGAGTATCTGGTCCAAGGCGGAATAGGCAATATCGAGAACCTGCTGCGGTTCGTCGCCGACACCGTGCTGATGGAGGGATTCGGTTTCGATCCTCCCGCTGTGATTCCGGCCTGTGGTGTGCTCGGCTCTAGAAAGCGGGACCCGGAGCTGCCCACGGTGGGAGTCGTGTTCTACCGGGCCCACCTCCTGGCCGGCAACACCCAGTTCGTAGAGGAGCTGTGCGATCACATAGAGCACCACGGGGCTAATGCAGTCCCGGTGTTCTGCTACTCGTTACGGGCGGAGAGCACGGGTACAGATTCCACATCTGGAGCGGTCCGGGCGGTTGAGACTCTCGCCGAGCAAGGCGTCGATGTGGTGGTGACCTCCACCCTCGCTGCGGGGAAGCTGGATGAGGATTCCGAGTCATGGGATGCCGGAGCATTGGCGGCTCTCGGAGTACCTGTGATCCAGGCTGTGTGCTCCACCTCGTCATACGAGTCGTGGCACTCCGCCTCGGCCGGCCTAGCCCCGGTCGACGTCGCGATGGGCGTTGCGATCCCGGAGTTCGACGGGCGCATCGTCAGCGTTCCGTGGTCGTTCAAGGAAATGGTCGACGATGGAGACGATCTCGGCACTCCGGTGGTGGCGTACCGAAGCATCCCCGACCGCCTCGATCGAGTAGCTGGGCTGGCGGTGCGTACTGCGAGGCTACGCCGGACCGCTCCTGAGCATGTGCGGGTCGCCGTCGTATTGTCGGCATATCCCACCAAGCGCAGCCGCCTGGGAAATGCCGTTGGCCTGGACACTCCCGCGTCGGTGATCGGTCTGCTCCACGCTATGCGCGCCTCGGGGTACAGGGTGGATCGTATCCCGACGACCGGTGACGAGCTGATGGAGGAATTGGCGTCGACGCTCACTTACGACGAGGGGATGATGGCGACCTCCCAGCAGCAGCGTGCCGTGGGAAGGATGGCAGCATCGCGCTACTCGGGCTGGTTCGCCACCATGCCTCCGGAACTTCGCGATCCGATGGTGAGCACCTGGGGCGATCCACCCGGAAGCGTCTATGTGGGAGATGCCCTGGAGGGCGGCCGCGAGCCGGACTTGCTGTTCGCAGGGATCGACTTCGGGGGTGTCCTGGTCGCCATACAGCCACCGAGAGGATTCGGAGCCGATCCGATAGCGGTCTATCACTCGCCTGATCTTCCTCCGACCCATCACTACCTCGCCTTCTACCGTTGGCTCGACGAGACGTGGGGCGCAGATGCGATCTTGCACATGGGAAAGCACGGCACACTGGAGTGGCTCCCGGGCAAGGCCGTCGGGCTTTCGGCATCGTGTGCTCCGGACGCGGCTCTTGGCTCTGTGCCATTTGTCTATCCGTTCGTAGTGAATGATCCAGGGGAGGGAACCCAGGCCAAACGCCGCACGCACGCGGTGATCGTCGACCACTTGATCCCACCTCTCACCCGCGCGGAGGCGTACGACGATCTTGCACGCCTCGAGACGCTCCTAGACGAGCATGCGAGGATCCTGTCCTTGGATCCGGCAAAGCTGCCTGCCGTGCGCCGGCAGGTGTGGGACTGCCTGGTTGCGGCGGAGATCCACCGGGACATGGGCCTCGCCGGGCGCGACGTGTCGTTTGACGACCCGTCCTTCGACGATCTGATCGTCGAGGTCGACGGTTACCTCTGCGAGCTCAAGGACGCCCAGATACGAGGTGGGCTCCACGTGCTCGGGAGCCCACCGGTAGGAGAAGCCCAGCTCGATCTGGTCCTCGCCCTCACACGGCTGCCCCAGGGCAAGATCCCGTCGCTACGCGACGTGGTCGCCGACTATCTGGGGATCGACCTTGCAGCAGGCCGCAGGTTGGAGATCGACGCTGTGGAGGCCGAGTGCCGGCGCCTCCTGGCCATCTGTCAGGAGGCAGGGTGGCGATGGGACAAGGCGCGTCCACAGATGCTATGTGGGGTGCCCGGAGTCCAGCAGGTGCTGCAATGGGTGTGCGATCGGCTGATTCCTTCGTTGGAGGGAACGTCGGGCGAGATGGCGGCGGTCCTCGATGCTCTCCAGGGCAGGTTCGTCCAGCCAGGTCCGAGCGGCTCGCCCTCGCGCGGCCAGGCACACGTGCTGCCCACTGGTCGCAACTTCTATTCCGTCGACCCGAAGGCGATACCATCACGCCTTGCCTGGGATGTCGGCAGCCGTCTCGCAGACGCAGTGGTCGAGCGCTACGTCACCGAAGAAGGACGATATCCGGTCTCGGTGGGCCTTGTAATCTGGGGAACCTCCGCCATGCGGACTTCAGGAGACGACGTGGCGGAGGCTCTGGCACTGCTCGGAGTGAGGCCGGTGTGGGCAGCGGAGTCGGGCAGGGTAGAGGGCCTGGAGGTAGTGCCGCTCGCCGAGCTTGGTAGGCCGCGGATCGACGTGACGATCCGTGTCTCGGGGTTCTTCCGCGACGCGTTCCCTCACGTCCTCGGCATACTCGACGATGCCATAGATATGGTGGCCGCGCTGGATGAGCCTCCGACCGAGAACCCGTTGGCTGCCAGTGGAACCGGGGATCCACGCATCTTCGGTCCCAAGCCGGGTTCGTACGGATCGGGGATTCTCGAAGTCATAGAGTCTCGCAACTGGCGGTCCGATGACGACCTGGCCCAGGTCTACCTTGTCTGGGGTGGCTGGTCGTACAGCCGCCGGGCCATGGGTGCGCCGGCGCTGGATGCCCTGCGCCGTCGGCTGGCTGGAGTCGAGGTCGCCGTGAAGAACCAGGACAACCGCGAGCACGACATCTTCGACTCCGACGACTACCTTCAGGATCACGGCGGGATGGTCGCGACGATCAGGGCCCTAACGGGTGCGCAGCCCCACGCCTTCTTCGGCGACAGCGCGGATCCATCGCGTCCGCGGGTTCGCTCCCTCGCCGAAGAAGCCGCTCGCGTGGTTCGCAGCCGCGTGGTGAACCCGAAATGGATACAGGCCATGCAGCGTCATGGTTACAAGGGAGCCTTCGAGATGGCGGCCACCGTCGACTACCTCTTCGGATATGACGTCACAGCCCGTGTAGTGGAGGACTGGATGTACGAGCGCGTGACCGACGCCTATGTCGCCGATCCCGAGGTAAGGAAGTTCTTCGAGGAGTCCAATCCCTGGGCGCTTCGGTCGATTGCCGAGCGTCTCATCGAGGCATCGGAGAGGGGACTGTGGGATGCGACTACGGAGGCACTGGAGGTGCTCCGCTCTGCGTTGCTCGAGGCGGAGGGATGGGAGGAGGACCGATGAACCGGGGAAAGCACCCCGAGGAGCCGCTGCCTGCTGGAGCGCTGTTCCCCTTCAGCGCTGTGGTGGGACAGACCGAGCTGCAGCTGGCGCTGTTGCTCAACGCGCTGGACCCTGCTATCGGCGGCGTCCTTCTTCGTGGCCAGAAAGGCAGTGGCAAGACCACGCTCGCACGGGGTCTCGCCCACCTGCTGGGTGACAGTGCGCCGTTCGTCGAGCTTCCTGTAGGCGCCTCGGAGGATCGTCTCGTCGGAACGGTCGATCTTCGCGCGGTGCTGTCCGATGGCGTCAGGCGATTCGTGCCCGGGCTCCTCGCTGCGGCCGACGGGGGAGTGCTCTATGTCGACGAGGTCAACCTCCTTCCCGATCACCTGGTGGACGTCCTACTCGACGTGGCAGTGAGCGGCGTCAACCGGATCGAGCGGGAGGGGATATCGCATACCCATCCCAGCCGGTTTGTCCTACTTGGTTCGATGAACCCCGAGGAGGGAGACCTCCGGCCTCAACTGCTCGATCGATTCGGCCTGTCCGTCGACGTCGTGTCGCCAGACGACCCTGCGCTCAGGGCAGAGGCGGTACGGCGGCGCCTGGAGTTCGACGCGAACCCCGAAGTGTTCACGGCACGCTGGCACGATGCGGAGCAGGAGCTTCGCCACAGGCTGGAGAGCAGCAGCCCTGCCCATCTGGAATCCGGGATTGTCGAGGCGGTGAGCGAGCTCTGCTCCCGGATGGGAGCCGAAGGCCTGCGCGCCGATCTGGTGTGCTGCCGCGCTGCCGCAGCACTTGCCGGTTGGGAGGGACGCGAGGTGGTGGACCCCGAGGACGTCAGGCGAGTTGCTCCTATGGCGCTTGCTCACAGGGCTCGCAGGTCGCCATTCGAGAACCACGGAGTGGATCGCGAGGCGCTCATCGAGGCAATGGACCAGGCATTGGGCCGACCTCGGGAGGACGAGACCAGGTCCCACGGCTACGACGGGGCGTCGAATCGCGACGCGCTCGATGTCGACACGATCCGCGGTGACGAGGCACCTGAGTGCAGTAGCCACCGCTCGCGCTCGGAGGCAGGCCGGCCCGGCTCGGGAGCAGGCCAGCCTGGCTCGGGAGCAGGCCAGAGCGACCTGCCTCGAGGTACACGAGAGCCTGGCGGGGGCCAGTCCGTGCCCCCGGCACCCGTGGGCCGTGCAGGCCCGCCACCCATGATCGGGTATTCCGTGCGAAACCCCTCGGATGCCACCAGCGCTCCGGGGCGTAGGAGCACCTCTATCGGCACGCGCGGGAGGCTGATCGGCTCGAGAGTGCCGGAAGGCAATCCGGGAAGCATCGCGTTGAGCGCCACGTTCGAGGCGGCCGCAGCGCGAGGTCGTCGGATTGGAGCGCCAGTCATCGAGGAAGACCTGCGCGAGGCGGTCCACGAGGAGAAGGTTGCGAACCTGGTGGTGCTTGCGCTCGACGCCTCGGGCTCCATGGGCGTTGAGAGGCGCATGAGCACAGCCAAGGGCGTGATCTTGTCACTGCTGCTTGATGCGTACCAACGTCGGGACAGGGTAGCCCTGGTGGCTTTCAAGGGCGATGGTGCCGAGGTCGTGCTCAGACCGACAGGGAGCATCGAGGTGGCAAGGGAGCGCCTCGCTGCGCTTGCGAGCGGCGGGAGGACCCCACTCGCCGATGGCCTGAGGACTGCCCTGGATGTGGCCCGTTCGACCAAGGAGGGTGCGTATAGGCCGCTGTTGGTGGTGGTTTCGGACGGGCGGGCCACGTTCGCTCCACCAGGGACGGATCCAGTTCAGGCGTCGCTCGATGTGGCGGCGGCGGTGAAGCGCGCCGGTGTCGCCTCTCTCGTGGTGGATGCCGAGGACGGGCCGGTGACCCTTGGGCTTGCCGCATCACTGGCCCAGGTGATGGGCGCGCGCTACGTTCCGGTCGGCTACATGCGTCCGGACCGGCTGGCCGAGGTAGTGCGCTCCGCGCTCGTATCACAGGCTTGACATTGACTTGCCGTGCACATGGCCTAGGCGTCGTAGTCGGGTCGCTGGGCGGCAGGGCCGGCTTGGGCAGGGCCGGCTTGGGCAGGGCCGGCTTGGGCAGGGCCGGCTTGGGCAGGGCCGGCTTGGGCAGGGCGAACCGGGCGACTAAGAGTTACCGACGCGAGGTTGTCGATGTGAAAGGGTAGAGGGATGCGCGTTGGAATCATTGGAGGTACAGGACCACTCGGGCGGGGCTTGGCCATGCGCCTTGGGGCAGCAGGGGTTGAGGTAGTACTGGGTTCGCGTGAGGCGAGCCGGGCGGCGGAGGTGGCAGGCGAGCTCGGCGAGGCGATCCGAACGGCCATCTCGGCAGCGAAGCGGCTCCCGGAGGGGGCCGCCAATGAGGGCGCTGCAGCATGTGACCTGGTAATCGTGGCTACGCCCTGGGACGCAGCGGTCGCGACCGTAGCGCCACTGGCTGGCATTCTGTCGGGCAAGGTTGTCATATCGGTGGCCAACGCGTTGGTGAGGCAGGGACGCGAGATGCAGGCATTGTTCCCGTCACGTGGCTCTATAGCGGCCGCCGTGCAGGCCAGCCTGCCATCGTCCATGGTGGCGGCGGCCTGCCAGCACCTCCCAGCAGGGGATCTTGCGGATCTGAGCCTCACGTTGGATGCCGACGTGCTGGTGTGCTCTGATCATCCAGCCGCTGTCACCGCGGCGTCGGAGCTCCTCGGCCACATTGAAGGTCTCCGGCCGCTCGATGCCGGTCGCCTAGCGTCCGCAGCACCGATAGAGGCCTTCACGGCTGTCCTGGTTTCGCTCAACATTCGTTATAAGGCCCATGCCACCCTGCGGTTGGGAGGCATCGACACCCAGCCCAGCGAGGCCAAGGGCACAGGACGGGGCTCGGGGCCGGCAGATGGGGCCGGAAGCCGGTGATCCGTCTGTACGACACGGCGCGGCGCGCTGTAGTGCCGTTCACTCCTGGCCCGGTCGTCACGATGTACACGTGCGGGATTACACCCTACGACGCTGCCCATCTCGGGCATGCAGCGGTGTATCTGACCTTCGACGTTCTCCAGCGGCGGCTTAGGGACATGGGACACGAGACCCGATGCGTGCGGAACATCACCGATGTCGACGATGACATCCTTCGTAAAGCCCGGGAGCTCGGAGTCCATTACCTGGACCTCGCCGCCGAAGAGGTGGCGCGCTTCGATGCCGACATGAAGGCGCTCGGGTTGCTTCCAGCCTATGCCGAGCCAAGGGCGACCTCTGCCATTCCGGACATCCTGTCGCTCGTTGGCGAGGTGCTCGACTCCGGTCATGCCTATCAGTCCGATGGCGCGGTCTACTTCGACGTCTCGAGCTGCCCGAGCTTCGGGCAGGTGAGCCACCTGGATCGGGCGGAGATGCTTCTCCTGGCTGCAGAACGCGGCGGAAATCCCGACGATCCAGCCAAGCGCGACCCACTGGATTTCGTGCTCTGGCAACCGTCGCTTCCAGACGAGCCTGCCTGGGAGTCTCGCTTCGGACCTGGTAGGCCTGGCTGGCACATCGAGTGCTCGGCACTGGCCGTGCGGGAGCTCGGTACCACGCTCGATCTTCATGGAGGCGGGCGGGATCTGGTATTCCCCCATCACGAGTGTGAGGCTGCGCAGTCCCAGGCTGTCACCGGGGTTCCCTTCGTCCGGCACTGGATGCACGTCGGGATGGTCGGTCTGGGTGGACAGAAGATGTCCAAGTCGATCGGGAACCTCGTATTCGTAAGCGATCTCCTTCGTAGCTGGGAGCCCGAGGTGATCCGTCTGGCCATCCTGGAGCACCACTACCGTGACGACTGGGAGTGGACGCCTGGCGATCTGGTAGAGGCGGCGGATCGCCTGGCGCGCTGGCGCGCGGCCGGCATTGGCGGGGCGGGCTTGGATGCCGTGCGAGCGCGCCTGGACGACGACCTCGATACCCCTGGTGCACTGCGGGCGCTCGACGAGGCCGCCCCGTCGGGCGGTGTGTCCGAGGCAGCCGGACTGCTCGGAGTGAGCATAGCCCCGGTGCCCAGTGACCAGGGTTCCAGCTACCAGGGTTCCAGCTACCAGGGTTCCAGAGACCAGGGTTCCAGAGACCAGGGTTCCAGCGACCAGGGTTCCAGTGACCAGGGTTCCAGTGACCAGGGTTCCAGCGACGATGGAGCACGGATCCGATGAGTGGCCCGGTTAGGGGTGCGCGGCGACAGGAGGACTGCTGAAGTGGACCCGATAAGACATGATGACAGTGACGGCTCGGATCAGACGGTGCAGGTGACCGGACCACGTGCTCGCCGGTCGACTCCCGAGGACATCGACACGATCCGCCACTCGACGGCCCACGTGATGGCCCAGGCCGTTGTGGATCTGTGGCCCGGGGCGCATCTCGCGATCGGCCCTGTAGTAGAGGACGGGTTCTACTACGATTTCGAGCTTCCCGGCGGGGCGCGGTTCACAGATGACGACCTGGGCCGTATCGACGAGCGGATGCGCGAGATCATTGCCGAAGGTCAGCCCTTCGTTCGTGAGGAGCACACGGTCGACGAGGCCATGTCGATATTTGCCGACCAGCCTTTCAAGCTCGAGATCATCGACGCCCTGGCCGGCGAACAGGCGGCCACCGGGCCACAGCGGTCATCGCCGAGCGCCTCGTCCATACCGGTTTCCGCCTATCGCAACGGGGACAACTTCGTGGACCTGTGCCGGGGACCTCATGTCGAATCGACGTCGCAGCTCGGGCATTTCAGGCTCCTTAGGGTGGCGGGGGCGTATTGGAGGGGAGACGAGCACCTCCCTCAGCTACAGAGGATCTATGGCACGGCATGGGAGTCCGAGGAGGCGTTGAAGGACTACCTCGGCCGCCTGGAGGAGGCAGAGAGGCGGGACCACCGCCGCATAGGCGCAGACATGGACCTGTTCCACTTCCCCCCCGAGATCGGTGGAGGCCTCCCGGTGTTCCACCCAAAGGGGGCGCTCATTCGCACGCTGCTCGAGGACTTCTCGCGTTCCGAGCACCTCGGGAGTGGCTACCAGCCGGTATGGACTCCTCATACGGCAAAGGCAACCCTGTTCGAAAAATCCGGTCATCTGCAGTGGTACGCGGACAACATGTACCCGCCCATGGAGATGGAGGGGGCCGAATATCGGCTGAAGCCGATGAACTGCCCGATGCACATCCTCATATACGCGAACCGCCAACGCTCGTATCGTGAGTTGCCCATGCGTCTGTTCGAGCTCGGCACGGTCTACCGTTTCGAGCGCTCTGGAGTACTCCACGGCCTGGCCAGGGTCCGGGGGCTCACCCAGGACGACGCTCACATATTCTGCTCCGCCGATCAGCTCGTAGGGGAGCTGGAGAGCCTGGTCGCGTTCGTCCTCCGGGTGCTGCGTACCTTCGGTCTCACAGAGTTCGACGCCGAGCTCTCGACCCGACCGGAGAAGTTCGTGGGCGAGGTCGAGGACTGGGACATCGCGACGGATGCCCTCAGGTCGGCTCTCGATGTGTCCGGGATCCCTTACAAGGTCGCCGAAGGCGAGGGCGCCTTCTATGCCCCGAAGCTCGACATACACCTGCGTGATGCCATCGGTCGGCGCTGGCAGGTATCCACGCTCCAGGTGGACCTGCAGCTTCCCCAGCGCTTCGACCTTTCCTATGTCGGAGCCGACAACGAGCGCCACAGGCCCTACATGATCCACAGGGCGCTCTTCGGCTCCGTGGAGCGGTTCTTCGCGGTGCTTCTGGAGCACTACGCAGGCGCCCTTCCCACGTGGCTGATGCCTACTCAGGTTGCCATCCTGCCCGTTCGAGACGCTCACGAGGTCTATGGCGCCGAGGTCGCGGAGGAATGCGGCTATGCCGGGCTCCGCGTCGAGGTCGACTCGGCGGACGAGCCTCTCGGCACACGTATCCGCAGGCACAAGCTCGCCAAGGTTCCCTACATCGTCGTGGTCGGCGACGAGGACATGACCTCCAGGACCGTGGGGGTAAACCGCCGCGGTGGCTCCAAGCCGGAACGGGCCGTGGATCTCGGTGCTTTCGTGGCCATGGTTGCAGGCGAAGTGCTCGGGCGATCCTCACCCGAAGATGTCGTAGTGCTTTCCCCCGATCACGGGCCCCGTGAGGCGGGCCAGCGTGGTGCTGGCCCCGGCCAAGGAGGCGTCACGAGTAGCGGGGGCGCGACTAGGTGAGCCTTGACGAGCTATGGGCGGGGTGGCGCAGCGCGTACATCGAGTCTGGTGACGCTGGGTCCGGTGGTGATCAGCCGGGCGACTGCGTGTTCTGCCGTATTGCGCGTGCGGGTGATGCGAGCGTGGCCACCGGCGTGGTGTGGCGGTCGGATACGACCATGGCGGTGCTCAACGCCTATCCGTATGCAAGCGGCCATCTTCTTGTCATGCCCTCACGTCATGTCGGGGAGCTGGATGACCTAACCCCCGCGGAGAGCTACGGGCTATGGGAGGGAACGACGATGGCGGCAAGAGCCCTCCGATCGGCCTACGGTCCCGACGGGCTCAACCTCGGGGCCAACCTGGGCCGGGTGGCTGGTGCCGGGGTTCCCGGCCACCTGCACATGCACGTCCTGCCTCGCTGGGCAGGTGACACGAACTTCATGACGACAGTTGCGAACGTAAGAGTCATCCCCGAGGCACTCGACGTCAGCTGGGAACGCCTCAGGTCTCACTGGCCGGCAACCTGAGCGAAGCACCTCAGCCTGATGCAGCCTGGTTGCGCCCCACCCTGGCGGCCAGGTTCGACGGTAGTGGCTCGTAATGGTCGTGCTCGGCCGTGAACCTACCGCGGCCCGCGGTGAGAGCACGTAGGTCCACGGCATAGCGTAGGGTCTCGGCAGTTGGAACCAGGGCCGTTATGCGCTGGTGAGTGGCGCCCAGGGGATCTGTGCCCTGGACCCTGCCCCGACGAGCGTTGAGGTCACCCAGGACGTCTCCTTGCATCGACGAAGGCACGGTGACCTCCATGCGCGAGATCGGCTCCAGGATCACGGGCGCAGCCCTCGCCACTGCATCGCGGAATGCGATCGCCCCGGCCATCTTGAAGCTCATCTCCGATGAATCGACCGGGTGGTACTTTCCGTCGTAACAGGTGACCTGCACGTCTATTACGGGATAGCCTGCCGGACCGCCCTGGCTCATGGCTTCCACCACCCCCTTCTCGACCGCCGGTATGTACTGCTTCGGGATCGCGCCTCCGACCACGGCGTCCACGAACACGAATCCTTCGCCGCGCGCAAGCGGGGCCACCCGTAGGTCGACCACTCCGAACTGGCCGTGGCCCCCCGTCTGCTTCTTGTACCTGCCCTCGGCCTCGGCCTCGGCTGTGATGGTCTCCCGGTACGGGACAAGGACCTCCTCGGTGCCAACCTCTACCCCGAACTTCCGTTGCAGCCGCTCACACGTGACGGCCAGGTGGGTCTCACCTGTGCCCGACAATAGGGTCTGGTGGGTCTCGTCCACTCGACGGATCACGAGTGCGGGGTCCTCCTCCTGGAGGCGGTGGAGGCCGGTCATCAGCTTGTCCTCGTCGCCCTTGGCCTTGGGGCGGATCGCAATGGAGAACACCGCGGGCTCCGGGTCGAGAGGCTCTACCACCACTGGCGTTCCCCTGGGCGCGAGGGTATCGCCGGTGATGGTGTCGGAGAGCTTTGCTACCGCAATGATATCGCCGGCGCTGGCCTCGGGGACCGGCTCGACAGACTTTCCCCGCAGCAACTCGAGCACGTGAAGGCGCTCCTCGGAATGTGTCCGCGGATTGACCAGCGTGGTGTCAGGGCGGATCGTGCCCGACAGGACCTTCAGTAGCGAGATCCTGCCAACGTAGGGGTCCGACACGGTCTTGAACACCTGGGCGAGTGGCTGTGCCGTGCTGTCACAGGTGACCTCATGTGCACCCCCGGGAGCTCGGAGGGTGGCCACCACCCGACCAGCAGGGGAGGGCCCGATCTCCGCGAGGAGGGTGGCCAGGCGATCCGTGCCGATTCCCTTGGTCGCCGAGGCGCACACGACGGGGAACACCGATCCGGCGGCCAGACCGGCACCCAGGGCGGACTCGAGCTCCGCTGTCGAGGGTGTCTCTCCATCCAGATAGCGTTCCATCAGGGAATCGTCACCCACGACGATGCCTTCCACGAGATGCTCGCGTACGCGATGCTCGAGGTCGGCCAGGTCTGGTGGTATGGGGCCTGTGGAGGATTCCGCTCCGGTATAGGTGATGGCGCTGTCGGTAAGCAGATCCGCGATGCCGCAGAACTCGCCCTCCTGGCCAACTGGCAGCTCGAGCGGGGCAATGCCGGCTCCGAAGCGCTCCCTCAGCTGGTCGAGAACCCTGTCGAAGCTGGCTCGTTCCCGGTCGAGCTTGTTGATCAGGATAAGGCGGGCCCGACCGAGGCTCTCGGCAAGGTCCCAAGCAGCTTCGGTCTGGGCCTCTATGCCTTCGACTGCACTAACTACGACGACCACGAGCTCTGCGACCGCACATGCAGACCTGACCTCACCGAAGAAATCGGCATAGCCCGGTGTGTCGATGAGGTTGACCTTGACGCCGTTGACTTCGAAAGGTGCCATGGCCAGCGACACCGACATCCGCCGCTTGATCTCTTCGGGCTCGAAGTCGCATACGGTGGTTCCGTCGTCGACACGCCCGCTGTGGGCTATCACACCGGCATTGGCGAGCAGCGCCTCCGCTAGCGTCGTCTTTCCTGCGCCGTTGTGACCGACAAGGGCCACGTTGCGGATGCTGGAGGGCATGTAGCTCTGCATGCGGGTAACCTCCCTCGTGTAATCGTGGAGTTGTGGTGCGTCCGAGCAATCCCCAGAGCCTACCGGCAGGCTCGGTTCGCGCCATGGAGTGCTAGCCTGTGTGAAACAGGCCTTGGAGGATTGTGCATGTTCGATGGTCGCTGGCGCCGTGCCGTTGACCGGGGGACGAGACCGGCAGGCACCGCGCTGAAGCGTGTGGGCCTGTCTGCGGACGCCCTCACCGGCTTCGGCCTGGTCATGTCGATCGCTACGTCGGTCGTCATTGCGTCAGGTCACCTCTTCCTGGGGGCTTTCCTGCTCATACCGACGGGATTGCCGGACCTGCTGGACGGGCCGGTGGCGAAGGCGTCCGGCACCACCTCGGTGCGGGGCTCCTTCTTCGATTCGGTGGCCGACCGCGTGTCGGATGCGCTCCTGCTCGGAGGGCTCACCTGGTACCTGGTCGCTCGTCACGATGGCCAGGCTGCTGTCATTCCCTTCGCGATACTGGCTGCCAGCTCGCTCGTGTCCTATCAGCGTGCCAAGGCGGAGCTTCTCGGGCTCCCGGCCAAGGGAGGCCTCATGGAGCGTGCCGAGCGCATGGTGGCCCTCGGTGTGGCCATGCTCGCAGGATCTCTGTGGTCACCGCTTCTGATCCCGTTGCTGCTGGTCATGTTGGGGTTGGTGCTGGTCACTGCGGTAGGGCGGTTCTCGAGAGCGTGGCATGCGGCAGGAGCCCCGCCGCGCCCGCTGGCAGTGGCTTATCCGGCAGGAGGCGAGCTCCATGCGGGACAGGGCGATCTGCGTCACCGGGCCCTGGCACGCTGGAGGCAGGGTCGTGTCGATTCGCGTTGGCGCGCATGGCGCCAGGCCCGGGACAATGTGACGCCTGGAGCGAGGACCCCCACCCTTGCACCGCGAAGAGCGGGGGAGCCGCTTGGCCGCTGGCGCTCGAGGCGCCAGGCCGCGCTGTCGAGTCGATCGGGACGGATCTGGCGCGCTCGCAGATCGGTGCGACCTCGTAGCAGGTCTGGCAGCCGGCATCCCGACGCATCCGGGCGCTAGTGGCTCTGGCTGTCTGCAGCGATACACGGCGCCGGGTCAAGACTCGGCTCACTTATCTTGGATATCGGGGCGCTGCCGAACTGATCCGGATGGTTCCCGAGGGCCTGGCTGTTCGAGCCGGATCTGTGGCAGCCCGGGCACTGTACCGCTTCAAGCCCGATCAGGCAGCTCTCCACGCCAGGCATATGCGCAGAGTGCTAGGCAGCGACCTAAGCGATGCCGAGGCGGACCGGTGGACGCGCCGGGCCCTTGGTTCGTACTCGCGCTATTGGGTCGAAGGGGCCCGGCTCGGGAAGATATCGTCGGCTAGCATCGAGCAGCGAATGGTGATGGAACGCGGTTTCGACCTGCTGGTCGACGCGATGGGGCAGGGTAGGGGCGTGGTCCTGGCGCTGCCTCACATGGGAAGCTGGGAGTGGGGGGGCGCTTGGATAGCGCTCAGAGGGTATCCGATGACGACCGTGGCAGAGGTGCTCGACCCTCCTGAGCTTTACGACTGGTTCGTCTCCGAGCGCGAGGCAATGGGGCTTAGAATCCTCCCGCTTCAGGCCAACACCAGTGAGGCGCTGCTGCGCACCTTGCACAGCGGAGGTCTAGTGGGCCTGCTGTGCGATCGGGATCTCACCGGAACCGGTGTGGAGGTCGAGTTCTTCGGTGAGCGGACGACCCTACCGGCGGGGCCGGCAATGCTCGCGTTGAGGACGGGCGCGGTGCTCATGAGCGCTGCGGTGTACAGCGGCCCCGGACGGGACCATACGGCTGTCATCTCGCCTCCCATCGAAGCCGTGCGCGAGGGCAGGTTGCGCAAGGACGTCGCCCGCGTCACCCAGGAGATAGCCCTGAGCCTCGAGGCATTGATCAGACGAGCGCCCGATCAGTGGCATCTATTCCAGCCGAACTGGCCGAGCGACAGACCTCGATCCTCGACGCGGGAGATATTGCTACCGGGCTCATCGAGCACTGTGCCAGCTCAAGGCCCAGACGGGGCATCAGGTGGGCCAACTGTCACAGCCGAGCGGGCAGCCAACCACGGCTGAGAAGCCCTACGCCATCGGTGACGCCCGCCGTCCCATGCGGATAGCCCTCGTCTCGCCTTATAGCCTCAGCCGTCCAGGCGGGGTTCAAGGCCAGGTGCTTGGTCTCGCGCGGGCCCTTCGAAGGCTCGGCCACATCGCAGACGTACTGGGACCCGTAGACGGACAGGTGGAGTCGGGAGGCCTTCCCGCTCAGGCAATAGTGAGCCTGGGAAGGTCGATCCCCATACCGGCGAATGGATCCGTGGCGCCACTAGCCCTTCTGCCCGCATCCTCGTGGAAGATCGTGAGGAGCGTGAGGCAGCGCCGCTACGATCTGGTCCACCTGCACGAGCCATTCGCGCCGGGTCCAACTTGGGCGTGCATGCTCGCTTGTCACCTGCCGCTTGTCGCGACATTCCACAGGGCAGGCATGACGCTCGAGTACAAGCTCGTTGCGCCGGCGGCAAGGCTGGCTGCCGGCCGCCTTGCGGCACGTTGCGCCGTGTCCGGCGAGGCTGCAGAGACGGCGGCTTCGCTGATTGGAGGCGACTTCACCATCTTGTACAACGGGGTCGAGGTGGAACGCTTCACGGCTGCCGAGCCTTGGCCGGCTGACCGCCCTACCGTGATGTTCGTCGGTCGTCACGAGCCGCGCAAAGGGCTGAGCGTGCTTCTGGCGGCGTGGCAGCGACTGCGGGACGGTGACGGTATAGCCGGTCGGCTGTGGGTGGCTGGGGAGGGCCCGCAGACAGCCGAGCTGCGGCGGAGCTACCCGGGTGACGACCGCGTGGAGTGGCTGGGCGCGCTGGATGATGCAGAGCTCGCGAGTCGTCTCGCCGGGGCTCATGTGCTGTGCGCTCCGGCGCTCCGAGGAGAGTCATTCGGGGTCGTGCTCGTCGAAGCGCTGGCAGCCCGGTGTGCGATAGTGGCAAGCGATATACCGGGCTATGCAGCAGTAGTCGGTCGAGACGGAGTTCTCGTACCACCGGGGGACCCGATTGCCCTTGCCTGCGCCCTAAGACAGGTGATGGACGACGTGGCACAGTCCGAAGGGCGCGGATCATCCCTGGCGCTCGAGGCAGGAGTCGAGCGAGCGCGCCAGTGGTCAATGGACAATCTCGCCCGGCAATACGCGGGGATATATTCGACAGTTTCCTCCATGCCCTAAACTGGCTTCCTCATGGCAACAACACGTCGACGACATGGCGGATCCGCGGGATCGGGCGGGTCGGGCCCCTCGAGCGGATCCCGAGGGCCCAAGAGCACAACGCGTCGTGGGTCCTCGAAGGGTGCTGGTAGCCGTGGGAAGAACGCGGGACGGGCTCGCTCGGGGAGTCCGAGGGAGCGTGACCGGGCTGCCACGGCGCTCTTCGAGCCCGACCCCGCCATCAGGGCAAGGGCCCATTCTTCGGCTAGACATCGGGCGTCCACGACCCTTCGCGTCGCCCGGAGAGCCAGACGCCGGGCGCTGTCCATAGCCGCCGCGCCCGCCATCCTGGCAGGCACCGTGGCAGGCGTGATAGC
This sequence comes from Actinomycetes bacterium, assembly GCA_021851165.1. Lineage (GTDB taxonomy): Bacteria > Actinomycetota > Acidimicrobiia > Acidimicrobiales > JAJZJN01 > JAJZJN01. Next base: position 29,433 of record JAJZJN010000002.1, on the reverse strand, counting down.
CGGTGTGGTCTCAGGCGCTCTCACGGCTGCGAGTGTGGCAGCTGTAGTGCTGGTAGCGGTATGGCTGATGACCTGGTGGGGTGCGAAGCCGATGGTGCTGCGCTCTGTCGGGGCTGTCGAGGCCGGACCGCATGACCTGCCACGTATCTCGAACCTGGTGGAGGGGCTTTGCGCATCGATGGGCCTGCCCTCGCCCCGCATATACCTGGTCGAGGATGCGCTGCCGGACGCCATAGCCGTCGGGCGCCATCCAGGGGCTTCAGCTATCGTGCTGACCACCGGCTTGATCGAGGAGATGGACCCAGTCCAGCTCGAAGGAGTGCTCGCCCATGAGTTGGCGCATGTGAAGCGGGGGGAAGCATCCCTGGCTGCAGTCGGTGCAGTGGTGGCAGCACCGGTGACGATGCTCGTGCCCGGGACCGGCGAGCTGCTCGCTCACAGGCTGGTAGGAAGGGGACGAGAGTTCGGTGCCGACCAGTCGGCCGTCGAGGTCACCCGCTACCCGCCTGGACTGGCCGCAGCCCTCGCGGCCATGGACGGAGGGCTCGACGCGCCTCGCTCAGCCATGCTCACGGGTGCCGTGGCTCGCTCGACGCGTTGGATGTGGACCGTGGCGCCTGGGGGGCGCGTGACAGGAGATGAGCTCATAGGCGAGCTCGATGCGCCGTACGTGCGGATAGCTGCGCTCCAGGAGTACTGAGGGATCTTCGTTTGTCGCCACGTGCCTGGAAATGTGCGCTCCGGGGGCACCCGAGATTGTGGGTCGGCTGATAGCAGAGCGCCACTGCTTCGCTACAGTTCCATGCACTGCACCGTGTGCGACTCGGAGCTGCGGCGCGCTGCGTCGAGAACTTCGACAACCTTCACGGCATCGAGTGCGTCGACAGGCAGGGGAGTGCCTTCGGTCAGGGATTCGACCAGCGACGAGTAGAACGACTGCCACCTGCCAGGCTCGCTCGGGACAACCTCGCTCAGGTTTCCGATATGCAGCTGACCGAAGGACTCTGGAGCTTCCGTCCCGAAGGCTGGCTCGCTTGGGAGGCGGCCCGCTCGTAGTGCCGCTTCCTGGCCGTCAAGGTGTTCGACGATGAAAGCAGCCCTGCTCCCCAGGACACGTAGTCGCGGTCCTGGTCCGGCGAAAACCGATCCCATCGACAGATGAGACCGCACTCCGCAGGAATGAGTCATGGCCACGAAGGATTCGTTATCGGCAGGGTGGTCGTGGGCCACGACCTCCGCGTAGACGTGTGTCACCGCGCCGAATAGCTCGATCGCCTGGTCGACGAGATGGCTGCCAAGGTCGAGGAGCACGCCCCCCCCACCTTCTGTAGCCAGACGGTCGCGCCAGCTCCCCGGCCGCGCATCTGGTCACCATCGCTCGAATCGCGCCTCGTAGCGATAGACGCGGCCCAGCTTCCCGGCCGCGAGGAGCAGTCGCAGGGTGCATTGGTCGCTGTCCCAGCGACGGTTGTGAAAGACGGTCAGCGGGATAAGTCCGCCCGACGGGTCCAAGGCCGCTCGCGCGTCCCAGCGACGGTTGTGAAAGACGGTCAGCGGGATGCCACGGAGTCGTGCTAGATCGGCCAACGCCCGAGCGGTGCGGGCATCGGGCGCGAGCGGCTTCTCCACGACTACAGGCAATCGAGCCTCTATCGCCTGGATCGCAAGAGACGCGTGTGACGGCGTCGCGGTGGCTACGACAACGAGATCATGTTCACCGGCCCTTGCCCATAGGTCATCTGGATGGTTGAACACCGTGACACCTGGATGATCGGCTTGTGCTTGCGACTTCCGCTGCGAATCGGAGGTGACGATGCTGCTGAGCCTGAGGCCGGGGGTCGTAGTGAGGAAAGGCGCGTGAAAGAAGCGGCCCGAGAGACCGTAGCCGATCAAGGCAGCTCGCAGCGCAGCCGGCTCGGTCATCGCCCGTGCAGTGCCATGGCAATCGTGCGAAGCGCGCCATCTGCAGCGAGGTGATCTACGTCCCCAACGAGCATCTGGGAGAACGCAGCGGATTCTCGCAGGTCAGGACCGAAGATCTCCTCGATTCCAAGCAATCTGGCGACGAGAGAGCGAGGGTTGTCCGCACCGGCCGCGGCATGTGACACGGCGCCGGCTAGAGGATCGTCAGGCACTATGGGGCTCGCGTCATCGGCCTGCCGGACTGTCATGTATCGCATCCAACCAGCGACGGCGAGTGCTACCCAGCGGAAATCGGTACCACCGGCAAGAGCATCCCGGGCTGTCGCGAGCAGTCGGACCGGCAGCTTCTGAGATCCATCCGCCGCGATCTGGGCAAGACTGTGCGTAAGCGCTGGGTTTGCCAGGCGGGCAAGGATCGATGCCTTGTACGCTGCAAGATCGAACCCATCGGGAACCCTCAACGTCGGGGACGCGTCCTCGTCCATCAGGCGCTTCGCATAGTCGGCCAAGTCGGAGTTGTCCAGAGCCTCGGCAACTGTTGCACATCCGGCGAGGCCACCCAGGTAGGCAATCGCGGAATGGCTGGCGTTCAAAAGACGGAGCTTCATGGTCTCGTACGGAACCACGTCGCGCGTGATGAGGGCACCCGCGGTGTCCCATGCCGGGCGAGACGCGCGAAAAGCGTCCTCGATCACCCACTGACTGAACGGCTCGGTGACAACCGGAGCAGCATCGTGAAGTCCTAGCCTGGCAGAGATATGGGCCACGTCGGCAGCCGTGGTGGCCGGCACGATCCTGTCGACAAGTGTGGAGGGGAACGTGACATTCGCGGCCATCCAGTCGAGAAGGGCCGTAGCCTCTGGCGGGGGAAGGTGCTCTGCGGCTTCACTGACGAGTCGATGCAGCAGGACTCCGTTGCCTGGAAGGTTGTCGCAGCTGACGATGGCAATCGGCCCGGCTCCCTCTGCAAAGCGTGCCCGTAGGCCTGCCACGAGCTGGAATACCACGGTCCTTGGCGGACGGCCTGCCAGGTCGGCAGCCACTTCCGGGTCTTCCAGGTTGAGGTGGCCAGAGGCCGGATCATGGCGGTAGCCCTTCTCGGTCACGGTCACGGTTGCCACATGCACCGTGGGGTCCGAAAGGCGCTGGCGCAGCTCCGTGGGGTTGCCGAGGGCGAAGAGCTGCTCGCGTAGAGCACCTACGACGCGAAGCGCCTCGTCGTTGGCGTCTCGGGCCGCGACTGTGTACAGGCCGTCTTGGGGGCGCAGGCGGTCAACTGCGGCGCTGCTCCGCTCGCTGGCTCCGCATATGCCCCATGACAACTCGCCGGTGGCCAGCATCGCATCCTCGGTGAAGATGGCTTGGTGAGCTCGATGGAAGGCTCCCAGCCCCAGGTGGACGATACCCACTGCAACCGCGCGAGGATCGATGGCTGGACGCAGGCTGGAACCGAGCGAGCTCAGGGTGCCAAGTGAGAGCCGCGGGGGAGAGGGCTCCGGGGTGCTCACCAGCTATGCACCGTGCCGTCGATGAGGCGGTTCACCGGCAGGTATGCCGGCCTATAGGGGAAGCGCGCTGCAGCAGCCTCGTCTATGTCCACCCCTAGCCCAGGCTCGTCTCCGAGATGGAGCTCGCCATCGTTATAGAAGTAGCTGTGCGGAAACACTTCGTCGGTCGCCGGCGTGTGCCGCATGTACTCCTGGATGCCGAAGTTCGGAATGGCAGTGTCGACGTGGAGTGCCGCCGCCAGGCTCACCGGCGAGAGGTCGGTTGCACCGTGAGAGCCGGATCGCACATGGTACAGATCGGCTAGTTGGAAGATTCGGCGGACGTGGGTTATCCCGCCGGCATGCGACACTGCGACGCGTATGTAATCCACGAGCTGCTCGGTTATCAGCTGCGTGCAGTCCCAGATGCTGTTGAAGACCTCTCCTGTAGCGATGGGCACTGTGGTGTGCTGGCGGATCAGACGGAAGCCCTCCTGTAATTCCTCGCGTATCGGGTCCTCGATCCACAACAGGCCGTATGGCTCCATGCTCTTGCAAAGACGAGCGGCTTCAATGGGAGTCAGGCGATGGTGAACGTCGTGGAGCAGGCGCATATGCAAGCCGAATCGCTCTCGCAGCGCGCTGAACACGGTGGGGATGAAGTCCAGATAGCTTTCGCTGGACCAGCGCGTCTCGCGAGGCAGGGGGCTGTCGGCTGGCTCGTAGAACAGCTTGTCAGTGCTCACGCCATAGGTATCGGACAGGCCAGGGATAGCGCACTGGACCCGTACGGCCCTGTAGCCCATCGCATCGTAGCGGGCCACCTCGTCGATAACCTCTTCGACGGACGCGCCGTTGGCATGCCCGTAGACGAGAACCCCCTCGCGGGATCGTCCTCCGAGTAGCTGGTAGACAGGCAGACCGGCGGCTTTGCCCTTGATGTCCCAGAGGGCTGTGTCAACTGCGGCTATGGCAGCCATGGTCACCGGTCCGCGCCGCCAGTAGCTTCCCTGATAGAGATATTGCCAGGTGTCTTCGATGAGATGAGCGTCGCGCCCGACGAGCAGCCGGCAGACGTGATCGGTCAGGTAGCTGGCCACGGCGAGCTCCCGACCGTTCAACGTGGCATCTCCCACCCCGGTCAGACCGTCGTCGGTGAAGAGCTTTAGGGTAACGAAGTTGCGGCCGGGGCAGGTGACGATCACCCGGGCTTCGGTTATTCTCACCGGCTGCTCTCCGGCTTGGCGGTCATTGTCAGGAGGTACCCAGGGTTCGTCCTCGTCTTGCCACAGCGTCAACGGTGACCGCAGCCAGCAGGACCAGGGCCGTCGCTATGTACTCGGTTGCCGCTCCGACACCAAGGAGTCCCAGCCCGTTGTAGATGACAGCTATGACCAGTCCCCCGAGCACGGCATGAAGCGGTTTGCCGCGGCCTCCGAAGAGGCTCGTGCCGCCGATAACCGCCGCCGCCACCGCATAGAGCACCAGAGTTCCCCCGTCGATATTGATGGAGATCGAGCCCAGCCTGGACTCATAGACGATCCCTGCGAGCCCCGCAGTCAGCCCCGACAGGGCGAACGCCACTGTTCTGATCCTGGTCAGGTTCACCCCAGCGCGCCTGGCCGCCTCTGGATTGCCTCCGATCGCGTACACGTAGCGGCCATAGCGGGTGCGTCCGAGCAGGAAGCTCCACAGGCCCAATACGCCGAGCAGGAGTGGCACTACCCACGGAACGCCTCTCAGCGGCACGAGGACACCCCTGTTGGTGTTGGCCAGGACCACGAGAACGATTCCCGCCGCTGCGACGATGATGATCTTGAGCAGCATCGCGCCCACCGGCGGCGTGACGAGCCCGCCAGCACGGCGCCGGGAGTCACGGAAGACGGTGAACGAGGCGAACAGACCAACCACCAGGGCCATTAGGATCCAGCCCGCTATCGGGCTCATGTTGCCGTTGACCACGTCGTTTAGGATGTTGTTCGAGATACGGATAGTGCCGCCAGAACCGCTGCCGCTGCTGTCCACGATGAAGATCATCACGCCTTCCCAGCCCAGGAGACCAGCCAGCGTGACGACGAACGAAGGTAGGTGCAGCCGCGTGATCAGCGCTCCCTGCAAAGCTCCGATGGCGGTGGTTGCGGCCAGGCCGGCAGCTATGCCCGCCCACCATGGCCAGCTGTGAGGGTAGGCGACCACAGCAGCGACGATCACGGCGCCTACGCCCGCCACGTAGCCAATAGAGAGGTCTATCTCTCCGAGGAGAAGTGCAAAGACCTCGCCCATGCCTAGGAGCATGAAGACCGCTCCTTGGACAAGGAGATTGATCAGGTTGCCCGCCGACAGGAAGACCGGCTCCTGGACCTGGAAGATAACGATGATGGCGACAAGTCCACCCAGAACTGGCAGGACCCCGCTCTCTCCGCTCCGGACGCGTTTGGCCCAGGCTCTTACGTACTCGCCGAAGCTGTTGCTTACCACCTCTGGCGCAGCTACTACTGCCGCGTCCAATGGCGTACGGCCAGGGGCCGCGGCGTGCTGGTCGTGGACACCTGCCGAGTCGAGCGCCTCCGCTCGGACCTGCGGTGCTGGCGAGGTGTCGTCAGCGTTGCCAGGCACCTCTACATCATGTTGAGACATGTCAGCCCCCTGATCTCCCTACGCCGTCAACCAACCCGTCGCCGCTGCGACGGCTGGATCTCCCGGTAGTCATGAAGTCGACGACGATCTGCCGGTCGAAATCAGATGCCGGGCCCTCGGCGACCATATGGCCGAGATGCAGGATCGCCAAGCGATCGGCAACTGCGAACACGTCGTTCAAGTTGTGCGATATCACGAGAACAGCGACCCCCTGGGCCGCTAGGTGCCTAACTAGGTCGAGCACCATCCCGGTGGCGGCCACACCCAGAGCCGCAGTCGGCTCGTCCATTATCACGAGCTTGGAGGTCCACAGGGCTGCCTTGGCCACGGCAACGGCCTGGCGCTGACCACCGGAGAGCGAGGCGACCGGCTGCCGTATCGATCGGACCGTGGTAACCGAGAGGCTGAGCAGAGTGTCCTTTGCCGCCTTTTCCATGCTGTCCTCATCAAGCAAGCCCCGGCGCAGGCGCTCTCGGCCCAGGAACATGTTCTGGACGATGTCCAGGTTGTCGCACAATGCCAGGTCTTGGTAAACGGTCTCTATCCCCAGGGCAGCCGCGTCTCTCGGGGAGCGGATGTGCACCGGGTTGCCCTGCCAGTAGATCTGCCCTGCATCGGGAGGGTGGATTCCTGCCACTGTCTTTATGAGCACCGACTTGCCGGCCCCGTTGTCGCCTGCCAGCGCCGTGACCTGACCCAACGGCACAGTCAGATCTACGTCAGTTAGGGCTTGGACCGGACCGAAGCTCTTGCCCACGCCTCTCAGCCTTAAGAGAGGCTCGACGTTGCCTTCCGCGAGAACGACCGTTTCGGATAACGGCTGCCCCGAGCTCATCACAGCACCACCTTCTCGGATATCGTCAACAGGTCACCTGCCTCGGGGCAGGCACCCGGCTCCACTACGCGGGCCGGGTGCCTGCCCAACAGTCCTATGCCCTCTATGGACGTGGGACCCACCAGAGGCGGAGAACGCTACGGGGTGATGCCTGCTGCGGAGCAGTCCGTCGCGTAGGCCCCGGCGCATAGCTGTGCTGCCGGGACGAAGTTGTCCGCTATCACCGTCGCGGCCATGTTGGATGGCGTAACCCATTCTGGCTTCAACAGCACTGAGGGCACCTGGGTATGGGACTGCGGATCGGTCGTCGTGCCATTGACCAGCCCGGACGGAGGTGTCTGGCCTGCCCGCAGATACAGTGCCAGCGCAGCGGCAGCCTGCGCCTCGAGGTAGATCGGCTTGTATGCGGTACCGCACTGGTACCCCGACAGGACGTTCTGAAGGCCCACCAACGTGGCATCCTGACCCGTGAGGGGGAACGTCTTGGGTGGTATGTGCAGCGTCTGCAGGTAGGTGATGATCGGCGCCGTATTCTCGTCGTTCGGAGTCACTGCCGCGTTGATGTTCGGATGAGCGGTGTACTCCTGTTGGAACTCGGTCTCGGCCTTCGGCGGCTGCCAGGTGCCGGCTGGCTGGGCGACCAGGGAGTACTTACCCGAGCTGAAGTAGGGCGCCAGCACGCTGTCATATCCCTGGGCGAACAAGGTGGCGTTGTTGTCGGTGGGAGACCCGCGCATCACCATCACCTGAGGCTTCTTGACATGCCATGCAGCCACGCAGCTGACGAATCCCTGACCGATCAGCTTGCCCACCTCGACGTTGTTGAAGCTCACGTAGTATTCCCGGCTCCCGCCCAGGGTCAGCCGGTCGTAGTCGATCACGTCGACGCCATGGGATTTCGCGTAGGACTCGATCTGGGCCCCGACACCGGAATCAAGCGGATCCATGACGAGAACGCTTGCACCTTTGGCGATGTCGGCCTGCGCATCGGTCAACTCGGTAGCGTCACTGCCTTGGGCGTTCTGGATGACGAATTGCGATGAGGACAAGCCTGCGGTTTCGAAGGCCTTGGTGAGATACGGGGCGTCGAACTCCGTGTATCGCGCTGACGTCACCGTATCGGGCAGGATTGCAGCGACCATGCCCTTGCCCTTGGCCGCCAGCGGCTTGAGATCCGCCATGGTGGAGAAGGTGCGGGTGAACGAAGCAGCCGTTACCTGGGGTATCGATGCGGTACTGGTCGACGTTGGCTTCGGTGATGTGGTCGGCTTTGGGCTCGACGAGCTGCAAGATGCGAGCGCCGCTGCGGCTACTGCCGCCATAGGGAGCACCATCCAGCGGGATCGCCGTGCACGCGCGCGCCACGTGCCGGTAGAAGTATCCATCTTCCCCTCCTCGTATGCCACCTTGGTCACCGCGACGCCTGTAGCCACGGATGGTGGACTAGAAAGGCACTATAAACTAGATGGGGCGTGCTGTGCGTGAATCGTCATGGTGCGTTATCAGCGTGCAGCGGGGCGGCGCCTCGGGGTGCCGGTGCCCATAGCGTGACCTGGTAGCTAGCGGCACTCCACTCAGGAGGTGACGTCGCGCCGGGCGAAGACGAGCAGTGTGACGGCCACCGCCCCGGCTAGATACGCAGATACGGTGACCAGGGCGGCGGCGAATCCCGCGACGGAGGTTCCGCCCTGTGCGACGGCCTCGAGCAGGTGGCCGGGCAGCCAGCGCGCGGTCTCAGGGACGGCGTCGGTAAAGATCGTCTCGACCGGGAGCAGCACCGCGAGCCCGGTCGCTATGGCTATGACCGATGACTTGAGCAGGATCCCGAGGATCATCCCGACGATCGCAAATCCGCAGACCGCTATGGCCATGTCGCCCACGGCTATGCCGAGATCCCCCATTCCGGTTCCCGAGGTCCAAGCTGCGGTTGTCACCCCGCGTGCATGGGCCATCACGAATGCAGCCCCGATGTCGACGACCGTGGCAGCCGCCACCGCTCCCACGATGAAGCTGAGGATGGCAAGGCCGTTGCCGACGATGAGCCGGGCCCGTCTCGGCTCGCGCACGAGCAGGTTCCTGAGCGTCCCATGGGCAAACTCACCGCCAAATTGAGCGGCTGCTATGGACAGCGACACCGCTCCGAGGAGGATCGTCGACCCCGTGACGCCCTGCGCCAGACCACCGGCCCGTGCCAGCTGGGTGAGGGTCAGGTTACCGCTCGAGCCGACCCTGTGAGTGGCCCCGGCGATCCTCACCACCGTGGTCATGACCACTACCCCGGCTATCGCCCCGTAGCTGCCGTACCATAGGCGCCGCCTACGAAGCTTGATCCACTCGCTCTTGAAAGGCCGGAAGATCATCGAGTGTGCTCCTCGACCTTCGGAGGATCGCTCGTCTCCGTGTGGACTGCCTGGGTCCGGCGCTCCCTGGACTCCTCGGTGCAGCTCCCGGTTATCTCGAAGAATGCCTCCTCGAGCGTCGAGTGTCGCTCGGCGATATGGACGAGAGTCATGCCCTCGGCCATCGCGAGCCGGTTCAGCTCCCCGGCCCAGCCACAGCTGGCCGAGACCGTGACTGTCGCCTCGGCACCTCGGCCCGAGACCGTTGCGGCATGTCCGTGCCTTCTCACCAGGGCAACCAGGCGATCGACGTCGTCGGGGCTCTCGGTACGCACTGCGAGCTCCGGAGCGCGCGAGGCGAGCAGCTGCGCGACGCTGCCCTGGAATACCAGGTGGCCGCCTTCTATGACCACTAGATGTTCGCAGACCTGCTGGATCTCGGTAAGCAGGTGGGACGACACAAACACCGTCCTTCCCTCATCGGCGAAGGACCGCAGCATCGCACGGATCTCGGCGATGCCATGAGGGTCGAGACCGTTGGTCGGCTCGTCGAGCACCAGGAGCGCCGGATCGGGCAGCATGGCTGCAGCGATGCCGAGCCTCTGGCGCATGCCAAGGGAATATGTCCTGGTCGGATCGTGGCCACGATCACCGAGCCCGACACGATCGAGCACCTCTGCTATCCGCGCCGAGGCTATGCCTCCAAGGCGAGCCAGGACAGCGAGGTTGTCCCAACCCGAGAGCGCGGGATGGAAGGTGGGACCCTCTATGAGAGCGCCCACCTTGGCCAGGTAGGACTTGTACTGGCTCAACGGATAGCCGAGAACCGTGCCGCTGCCGGCAGTGGGGCGCATGAGGCCGAGCAGCATGCGAATGGTGGTGGTCTTGCCCGCACCGTTCGGACCGACGAATCCCGAGATGGATCCTTCGGGAATGGCGAGGTCGAGGCTATCGACTGCCACCCGGTGCCCGAAGCGCTTCGTGAGCCCAGTGGTGACCACAGCGCAGCTTTCGGGCATGCGCGGACCACAGCTTGCATGGGCCAGCAGAGGCATCAGGGGGGACTCTGCTTCGTAGTCAATCGAGGCCGAGCATCGCTGAGCAGGCCGGCCAGGAGCTCCAGCCGCTCTCGGAATGCAAAGTCAGAGCTGCCTGGTCCTGGGTAGGCGGCGGGGCTTGGTTGGGCAGGCCCGGGTACCCGAGCCCACTCCAGGTCTGAGCCGAGAACTGGTACGCCCCGTAGTATCCGTTCCCCGTGTCGAGGCTGTAGTCGTCACCCGACTCGCACTGGCGCAGGCGCGCCATATCCTCGGCAAGGGAGCTGCCCTGGTTGCCAGGTGGTGCTACGAGCACCGACACGGGTACTGCCTGAGGTGCGCTGGCGAGCACGGCGGCTGCACGCCGAGCGGCGGCCGCCTGTCTGGCCGCATTGGCAGCAGCCATCTCGGCCGCCAGGCGGCGGCGCGCCTGGCCGAGCAGACTGTCTTCGGTGGCTATCTGCCCCTGAAGCGACTGCTCCTGGACCAGGACATCCTGCCAGCGCTTCGTCGCAGCCCCGGACGCTACGGCTAGGCTGGCCTCGGTTTCGGCCAATTGAACCCGGGCCCGGCGGAAGCTGACTATCGCGTTCGTCTCGTTGCCCATCACCACCGACGTGTACTCGTTCGCGATACCGGCAGTCTCTATATTGCCGGTGAACAGCGACGCGACCTTCCCGAGCGGGGCACTGTGAGTGTATTGCGACAGTGCCTGGGCCAGCAGGGCGGCCTTTGCCTGATCGAGCTCGCGGGTGCGCGTGGCGACCTCGGCATGCACCTGGGCTACCTTACTCGCTGCCTGCTCTGCTGCCTGCTCGGCCTCGGCGGCTGTTACGGCAAGAGCATGCAGACGAGCACCGCCGTCCATCACCTGCGTGCTGAGAGCGGCTATCTGGCTGCTCGGCGAGATGCCGGGGCCACGCGCGCCAGACAGAGCCCACGCAGGCGATGGAACCTGGACGAGGGGTATGGTCGCCGACATGACGATCACCAGGATCCCGGCCGATGCGCTGCCGTGGCATCGCACGCACCTGGTGGCTGTGCCGGCGGCGGCTCGCAGTCGCGCGATAACCGTCACAATCGCGACAGGTTAGCCCCGCTCTGCTTCCCGGGCAAAGGGCTGGCACTCCCAAGCCCAATGCTGAGGTCTCGGCTGCAATGATTTGTAGGCGAACCAGGCAGCGTGCAGGATAGGCATGAATGGCGAGCGTGACCCTCGATGACGTGACGAAGCGCTACGGCGAAGTCGTCGCGGTTGACCATATGTCACTCGCTGTCGAGGATGGGGAGCTCATGGTCCTGCTCGGGCCCTCGGGATGTGGCAAGACGACAGCTCTGCGGATGATCGCCGGTCTCGAGGATGCCACCGAGGGCACGATCCGCATCGGAGACCGGGTGGTAAACGACGTAGAGCCACGTCACCGCGACGTTTCCATGGTCTTCCAGAACTATGCCCTATACCCCCACCTGACCGTAGAGAAGAATATTGCCTCGCCGCTCCTTGCGCGTGAGATGCACGTCGACGGCGAGGACGGCGCTGTTCGCAAGTTGAGCCGCACCGAGCGCAAGGAGCGCGTGAACGACGTCGCCCGTCTTCTCGGTCTGGAGTCGCTTCTCGCCCGCAAGCCCTCGGCCCTGTCCGGTGGCCAGCGCCAGCGCGTCGCGCTTGCACGGGCGATCGTAGCTCGCCCCAAGGTGTTCCTCATGGACGAGCCCCTCTCGAACCTCGACGCGAAGCTGCGCGTCCAGACCCGTGGTGAGATAGTCGACCTTCACCAGCGCCTCGGCACCACCATCATCTATGTCACCCACGACCAGGTCGAAGCACTGACGATGGCAAACCGTATCGCTCTCATCGAAGCAGGTCGCCTGCAGCAGGTGGGCGATCCCCAGAGCGTGTACGACAGGCCCGCCAACCTGTTCGTGGCGCGCTTCCTCGGTACGCCTCCGATGAACACCGTCGAGGGGACCATCACAACTACAGGCGGCCTCGGGGTGCGCATAGGCGGGGTAACCGTCTCCCTGCCACCCACACCAGGAGATTCACGCACCAACGATGGCAAGACCGAAGCGAGAGCTTCGGCAAGCGTAGGACGAATCGAGCAGGGTCGCCCGGTGGTTCTAGGCATACGCTCGGAGCATCTGCAGATGCTCGGCGGCGCCATGCAGGAGGGCGGATCCAGCGAAGCTGCGCAGGTGGCATCCGGCTTCGAGCCGCTGCTCACGGGGACCGTCGCTCACGTGGAGTGGCTCGGTCACGAGTCGCTCGTAACGGTTGCGATAGGTAGCGGACCCCCCGGTGCGAGAGACGGTGGCACGGGGAGCGGGGCAGGCAGCTCGGTGGCCATCACGAGCAGCATGCCCACCGACGCCGTGATCGGCACCGGTGACTCGGAGGGTGGGGATGTTCCGGGTAGCAGGACCACCATCGAGGTGCGCCTCGGCGCCGACGAGCAGTCGCCACGGGCCGGAGCCACGGTCACGCTCTTCGCTGATCCCCGGCATCTTCACCTGTTTGACCTGGCCTCCGGCCAGCGACTCGCGTGGGACACACACCTGCAGGCAGCAGCAAGCAGATGACCCTCTGGACGCGCGCTCCGGCGAGCACGTCTAGACGCAGGCGATTTTCGGGAAAGGAGGCACTGATCGCCTACGCGTGCCTCTTGCCTTCCATAGTGGTGTTCGCGGTGTTCGCCTACTACCCCCTCTATGCGCTGGTTCAGGAGGCGCTACGCCAGAGCAACAGCTTCGGCACCGCGAGCCGCTATGTCGGGTTCAGCCAGTTCTCGAGCGTGTTGTCGAGCGGTGAGTTCCTCTCCGGCCTTGCGCACAGCGCCTTGTATGTCGTGTTCACCGTACCCGTCGGTCTCGTCGCAGGAACGGTGCTCGCGGTGTCGGCGCACCGGAGGCTGCGCGGGATCAAGATCTTCCAGACCATCTTTACATCGACTGTCGCCACGTCAACGGCGGTTTCATCGGTCATATTCTTCGTCCTGATCAATCCCGAGGTAGGTATCTTCAGGACGAACATCCTGAACGATCCGCGCTGGGCGCTGCTCGGGGTCTCGTTCTCCTCGATGTGGGCCAACCTGGGCCTGTGCTTCATCATCGTGCTTGCCGGTCTCCAGGCCGTGCCAGACGAGCTCATAGAGGCCGCTACCCTCGATGGCTTCGGCGCGTTCAGGCGCTTCCTCCGGGTGACGCTCCCTCTGCTGTCGCCGGTATACCTATTCCTGATCGTCGTACTGTCGGTGTTCGGATTCCAGGCGTATGCCCAGATCGTGGTCCTCACACAGGGCGGCCCGGCGGGTGCCACCCAGACGCTGGTCTACGACATCTTCAACAGCCAGACACCGAATCTCCAGGGCGTCGGCGCCGTGATGTCCCTCGGGCTGCTGGTCGTGACCGCCATGGCCGCGGCAGTCCAGTTCTCTATTCTTCAAAGACGGGTTCAGTATGGGACGCGATGACCCCATGAGCGCCGTGCCGGCCTCGAGGACGCAGGTCCATCATGTGGCCAGACGCGCCCGGACTGCGGGGTGGTACCTGCTCCTTACCGCCCTGGCGGTCATCATCCTGTTTCCCATCTATATGATGGTGGTGAGGGCACTTTCCACTCCGGTCACGTATTTCGGCAGGGGAAGTCCTCTCTATCCGGTCGACGTCGAATGGGGAGTGTTCCGCGCGGCGTGGGACGAAGGCGGGATCGGAAGGTCGATGGGCGTGAGCACGGTGGCCACCCTGCTCATGACCGGAGGCCAGGTGGTCACTGCCATCCTCGCCGCCTACGCGTTCGCCTTCCTGCGCTTCCCGCTCCGCCGGCTGGTGTTCGTGCTGTTCATCGGCACCCTGATGCTGCCCATCGAGGTGACATTGATACCGAACGTGCAGACGATGCGGGATCTCCACTGGCTCAACTCCTTTCCAGGCCTGGTCGGGCCCTTCCTCGCAAGCGCTCTTGGAACCTTCCTGATCCATCAGGGGTTCCGCGCCATTCCGACCGAGCTGCTCGATGCCGCCAGTCTCGACGGATATGGCCACATGCGGTTCCTCACACGTGTCGCCGTGCCGCTGTCCAAGCCGGTCATAGCCTCCTTCACCGTCATTGCCTTCCTCGGGGCCTGGAACCAGTTCATCTGGCCAGAGGCGGTTTCGACTGAGACCCACTGGCAGACGGTACAGATCGGCGTAGCGGCCTTGTCGGCTACCACCCCCGACCACAGCAATATCGCATTCGCTGGCGCGATAGTCGCATCGCTGCCCCTCGTCGTGCTTCTCGTGGCGTTCCAGCGCCAGCTCGTAAGAGGTCTGACGGCCGGCGCGGTGAAGGGGTAGTCAACTGCTTACCAGAGGTAACCGGCGCCGGCCGTTAGGCTAGGTATGTCGGGATGGATCACAGTAGATGGCATGCTTGACCGGGCAGGCTCAGCCCACCGGTGGCTAGCTCGCTTCTAGGGAGGACGCGATGATCACCAGGACACGGGCCGCCATCGGGGCATTGCTGGCCATGTCGCTTCTCGCAGCGGCCTGCAGCTCCACGCCGAGTACCCCGAAGGCGGTCTCGCCGTCGCCGAGCAGCTTCCCCGCGTGCCCTGTAGGCGCACTGTCGCACGCCACGGGAGCGACGACGGTAACCCTGTGGTATGGCGGACTATCCGGCGAGACCGTGACCACCCTCCAGCGGATGGTCGCCGCCTACAACGCGAGCCAGACCAAGGTGGTGGTGAAGGCCGACGACGAGGGTACCTCCTACCAGGAGGTCCTCCAGAAGTATGTCTCGGCCATCCCTTCCCATGAGCTTCCCGACATCATCTACGGCGGGCCTGTGGCGACGCTCGTGGACAGCGGTACCTTGATCCCGGCCCAGAAGTGCATGTCGGCGGCGGGCTTTCCGCTCAGCTCGTTCCAGCCCGCCGTGCGCAGCTTCTACACAGTAGACGGGGAGTTCTGGCCCGGGTTCACCGCCGTCTCGGAGCCGTTGCTGTATTACAACAAAGCCCTGTTCGTCAAGGCAGGATTGAACCCTGATAACCCCCCCGGCACGCTGGTCGAGCTCAAGGCCGACGCTCTCAAGCTGAAGGCAGCCGGTGTCGCTCACCCTCTGGCGATGGTCGTGGGCACGGGGCTCGGTCAGTGGCTGAACGGGATCGGCCAGCCTGTGACCAATAACGACAACGGCCGCAGTGGTCGGGCTACCAAGGTGTTCTTCGACACGCCTCAGGCACGCCAGCTGCTCACCTATTTCCAGCAGATGAACACCGAAGGCCTTCTGGCGCCATTCTCCAACACTCCTGGTCAGATCGATCAGTACCTGGCCCTCCTGAATAAGAGCTCGGCAATGCTGTTCTCCACCTCTGCCGCGGCAACGTCCATCGCTGCCTTCCTGAAAGGCACGCTTACATCCTCCTCTCTCGGCTCCGGTGGCTCGTCCTCGTCGGCCAGCGCCTCCAATCTGATAGCAGCAGCCGGTCCCATGCCGGGGATCCGCCAGCCTGGAAAGGTCGAGGTCGGAGGAGCGGCGTTCTACCTGGTCCATTCAGGCAACGCCGCCAGGGAGGCCGCAGGATGGGACTTCCTACGCTTCATGCTTTCCGAGCCAGAGGTGGTGGCGTGGCATCTGGGCTCCTCGTTCCTGCCTGTAGTGGGCAATGCGGCCCAGAGCCCGCAGATCCAGGCGTTCTGGAAGAACACCGGTGCAGGCCAGATGTCCGCAGTGGCATACCATGAGTTGAGCGACATCAACCCAGCTGATCCCGGCCCGCTCATTGGCCCGTTCAACCGCTACACGGCTGCAGAGAACCAGATGTGGGAGGCTGTCATCTTCTCCGGGGAGCCGGTAGCGACGGCACTGGCAACGGCCCAGAGCAAGATCGACCAGGCGCTCACAGAGTACAACCAGGCAAACGGGGGCTAGCCCGCCGCGGAGTCGCCCCGCCGCTGGAGCACGCCATGAGGCCCGCCTGCCAACCGGTTGGGCCTCCAATCTACGGATAGCTCGAAGCGAGCCGACCGTACCTTCGGGCGCGTGGCGAACGGGTCCTCCAGCTCGAGCGGGGTGTCCAGCTGATCCAGGTCCGTTCGCAGCGCGTCGAGCACGTCCCACTGCTCTTGGCCGTATAGCCTCAAGTCATCGGAGACCATGGCGAACCCTCCGCAGCCCATGACGGCGGCAGCAAGCGTGTCACGCTGCCTTGCGTTGAGGTGGGTGTCAGTGGGGCGTAGCAGGAGGCAGTCGGGGTCGTTCATGAACACGCGCCTGTGAAGTGGGGCGCGCAGCACGCTCGCGCGCACCGAGTTCGACGCAGCTGGGGCGGCATCGCTATACGATGGGTAGCGCACGAAGCCGGGCGACCACCTGGGGGCGACGTCGGGCGAGACGCGCATCGCATCGACCAGGCCAACGGCAGGCCCGAAGGGGCACCCGCAGCCGACCAGGAAGCTGTCGTCACCCAATCCTTCCCTCACGGCGCGGAGCCCGGCCTGTAAGGCCTGGGCGCGCGTAAAGCGGCCGTCATGGCGGAAGCCGGGGAGGGCGGCTGCATAGCAGAAGTCGACCTTGTGATAGTCGAATCCCTGAGCTACAAGCGTAGCGAAGGTGCTCCTGATGTGATCGAGGACCTCGCCGCGTGTCGTATCGAGGGCGTATGCCCAGCCGCCCCAGGCAACCGGGTTGAACATCGCCTTGAGAGGTCCGAGAGACCCTGCCGAGCGGACAAGCCAATCGGGGTGCTCGGCAAGGATGGTGCTGCCGGCCCCCGCGAGGAACGGCGCCGTCCAGATCCCTGCCGCCAGGCCGGCACCACGGATCTCTCCTACGACCTCCTCCATCCTGTGCGCCCAGCGCTGGTTGGGAACCAGCCAGTCACCCACGGCCGCCTCGTACCCGTCGTCTATCTGCACGACGCCGAGGCCGCCTGCCCGGGCAAGGCCGACGTTGGCCAGGACGTCGTCGGGAGTCACATTCCACAGATATTGGTACCAGGAGCACCAGCCGGGGAGAAGGCGCCGCCCTGGCAGCGCCGCAGACGAGGGATACCGCCGGCGGGCTGATGCCTGGATGCCCCACAATTGGGCAAAGCTCGAATAGCGCCCTGAAGGCTCGCCGCTTGCAAACCACAGCGGATCGAGGGCTCGTTCCTCTCGGGGGCCCAGCAAGACCCCGTCCAGTAGGGCTGTTGCTCGCAGGACGGTACCGTCTGGAGACACCGAGATCGTGCCCAGGTGCATGGCCGCGTCGAGGAAGCCCGCTGCACCGGCGTCTGTCACCAGGTACTGGTCACCCGACACAGCCCGCCCGGCCAGCACGGGATCGGCATGATAGGTGGCACGAACCATGGCCGGGGCGAGCCGCCGGGTGCCACGGACCTCCCGTACTCGGCGGCGATCTATGGGTGACCAGCTCTGGTATCCCTGGTCAAGAGCCATACCGACAGGCATGTCGGGCCGGAGGTCGATGTAGACGCGATCGACTGCGAGAGCCCTCGGCGACGAGTTGCGTAGGGATACGTCCAGCCGGAGCCCATCCGCGCAGGACGATGACGTCACCTGGATCTCTGCCCCGGCAAGACGGGTCACGCCTTCACGGTATGGAGCGTGCCCACTTCGCCGGCCAGCGCCGTCGCGCGTCCCGATGCCAACGGAGTAGGGGATCATGGGTGACCATGAGATTAGCTCTTGCAATGGCATCGGGAAAGATTATGATTGTGTTACGGAGCCTGAATAATTCCAGGCCAGGCGACTGCATGTGAGGCTTTTCAGGGTACGGCGCAGACCCGTGCGCCAGTCCGGCAAGGGAGAATCCACCATGTCAGAGTTCCGGGGAATGGGGCAGGCCAGTGCTACCGGGCAGGCGGGTGCAGATCGGCTGAGCCGGGTTGCACGCATGAGTAAGGCGGGGGTAGCTCTCGTGGCGGCTGGAGTGATCGCCGCTGCGTGCAGCTCGACTCCGAAGGCTAAGCCCTCCGCACATCCCTCCACCGGACCGGTCACCATCACGATGTCGGCCGACGGGATAATCGGTGGCAAGAACGCATCGGAGGCGACTTGGCTGACGAAGGACGTCATACCGGCGTTCGAGAAGATGGAGGCAGCCAAGGGGCGGAAGGTAACCGTGAACTTCCAGGGCACCGGCGTGTCTGGAACCGACTTTGCCACGCAGCTCGCCTTGGACCTGAAGTCAGGCGGCGGGCCGGACGTCTTCGATCTGGACGGCCCGTACTACGGCGAGTTCGTCGAGGCGGGCTACCTGAAGCCGCTGTCGAAGGTGGTCGGTCCGAGCTACGCGAGCTGGTCAGGTTGGGCCCAGATCCCGAAGTCCGTCCAGTCGATCACGGAGTTCAGGGGCGTCCGCTACGGCATCCCTACCGGAACGGACGCCCGGGTCCTCTACTACAACAAGAAGCTATTCGCCGAGGCAGGTCTGCCAACCAAGTGGCAACCCAAGAGCTGGGCGGACATCATCAGCGCTGCCCAGACGATCAAGGCGAAGGACCCTGGCGTGACCCCTCTCCAGATCGACGCGGGTACCGAGATGGCCGAGGCGACTACACTGCAGGGCTTCCTACCCATGCTGGCAGGCACCGGCACGCTCATCTACAGCTCCTCCACAAACAAGTGGCAGGGCAACACGCCCCAGGTGCGCCAGGTGCTCGACTTCTACCACCAGATATACAGCACCGGGTTGGCCAACCCGACGCTTCAGATCGGTGCACATGCCCGCTCGCACACCTTCGAGCTCTTCTCGCAGGGGAAGATAGCGATCTACTCCGAGAGCATCTATCTGTACGACTCGGTGATAGCCCCGACCCCGACGGCGCTGTTCCCGATGGCGGACCGTGACTCCACGATCGGCTATGCCCTGATTCCAGCCGAGAAGCCGGGGACGGGCATCAGGGGCCAGAGCTTCGTGAGCATGTCGGGTGGAGGAGGTCAGACGATCAACCCGTACACGAAGCACCCGAGAACCGCCTGGGCATTTCTCACATTCATGAACTCGAAGGCCGAGCTGCTGAAGGAAGAGGGGATCAAGTCCTTCCTGTCGGCGAGGCGCGACGTCAACGCCGTTGCCCTGAAGGGTCATCCGCAGCTCACCTTCGTCGCCACCAAGGTCCTTCCGCTGACTGCGTACCGGCCGTCGCTAGCTATCTACCCACAGGTATCCCTCCAGATCCAGGCGATGGTCCAGTCGGTCGCCGAAGGAACTGCTACACCGGCGGCGGCGGCCAAGCAGTTCTCCTCTGCTGTTGCCGGACTGGTTGGTCCGACCCATGTGGTCAATTCCTAGGTGCTCTCGCTAGCACCCGCCGGACGTCCTTGAAGGTGTAGGAGGTGGCAGCACCTTCAAGCCACCGGTTTGGCGCGGCGCTCCGTGACATGCCCAGGTTGCCGGCATGAGGACGGCAGGATCTCTTCTCGGCGAGGATCTGGCGGAGGCGATCCCCTCTGGCGACGAGGGCGCGCCTCGCGGGCGCGGACGGTCAACGTTCGGGTTGAGCCGGTGGGCAGCTACGGGATTCCTGACGCCCTCGATCGTCCTTATAGGCGTATTCCTCGCATTTCCTGCAATCTGGACTCTCTACCTGGGAATAACCAACTACACGCTGTTCGGCTTCACGGCTGCTCATCCGCACATCGTAGGTACTCAGAACTATTCCCACGCGGTATCGAACCCGGAGTTCCTGAACTCACTGCGGGTGACGGTTGTGTATGTCCTGAGCTCGGCTGTCATCGGCCAATGCGTGCTCGGCTTCGCTCTCGCATGGAAGCTCCGCGACTGGCACAGCTGGGTCCGCCAGGCGCTCGAGGGCCTCGTCATCGTGGCCTGGATAGTGCCGAGTGTCGTGGTGGCCTTCCTGTGGATCGCATATCTCGATCCGACCGGCACCGTCGATCGCATCGGAGGCGTCGGGATCAACTGGCTGCTTCATTACCCGCTTCAATCGCTGGTCGTGTTCAACGTCTGGCGTGGCACGGCATTCTCGATGATGCTGTTTGCTGCTGCGATGCAGACCGTGCCCCCCTCGTACCTCGAGACCGCCCGCCTGGCCGGAGCGAGTGGCTGGGCCCAGCTCCGTGACATCATCCTCCCGTCCACGAAGGGCCACATACTAACCGACCTCCTCCTGATCACGCTGTGGACCTTCAACGACTTCACGCCTTACCTGCTCACCCAGGGTGGGCCGATCCACCAGACAGACGTCCTCGGCGTGTACGTGTACCAGCAGGCGTTCAACGTAGGTGCCATGGGCTACGGTGCGGCCATCTCGACTATCATGCTCGTGATCAATCTTCTGATTGCCGTGGTCTATCTTCGACTGCTGCGGAGGCGGACGTGACCGTCATCGGGATCCCAGTTGAGCACAGTGGGGATGGCCAGCTCGATGTGGCGCCACCGAGCAACCGGGGGAAGCCCGAGTGGGCCAGAGCGGTCGCCGTTCGCAGCATCTGGTATGTGCTGGGTGTCGTAGTGGCTGCCTTCTTCGCGCTGCCGATGCTGTGGCTGGTAACGGCGCCCTTCGAGGCGCACCCCGGGTTCGACGTGGGCTTGTCCCACCTCACGCTCTCCAATTTCGTCGATGTCTTTCACAATCCGAACGCACTGTCCTCGCTGTATAACTCGTTGATCCTGTCGCTGCTCACGATGCTCATCGTGGTCGGGGCCTCAGCGCTTGCCGCTTACGCTCTCAGCCGTGTCAACCTGCCAGGGCGCGACGTCATGCTGTACGTGCTGCTGCTGCTCTCATCGGTGGTGAGCGGGACGGCGGCCATGGTCCCGTTGTTCCTACTCGTGTTCGACATGCACCTGATCAACACCGACGCAGGGGTGGTGCTCGTTCTCGCTGCAGGCCTCCTGCCGGCCGGGATCTTCATCCTGAAGGACTTCATGGACTCGATCCCGAGGAGCTACGAGGAATCGGCTCGAGTGTTCGGGGCGAGCCCCCTGCGGATGCTGTGGGACGTGGTGGGACCCTCGGTTCGCCCCGGGCTCGCTGTGATCGGCGTATGGGCCGTGGTCAATGTATGGGGCAACTTCCTGATCCCATTCATATTGCTACGGAGCCCCGGTCTTACGCCTGCAGCAGTCGAGATATACAGCTTCTACACTTCGGGTGGCCAGGCCAACCTGAGGCTCATATCGACGTTCTCCCTGCTCTACACGCTCCCGGTGGTCGTGATCTACCTTCTCGTCCAGCGCCGCTACGGGTTTCGCTTCTACGGAGGTATCAAGGGCTGATGGCGGACGTAGCCGTAGAGGCTCTGACGAAGGAGTTCGCCGGCGGGGTGAAGGCCCTCGATCAGCTAGACCTCGCCGTGGAGGAAGGGGAGTTCTTCGCTCTTCTCGGCCCGTCGGGCTGCGGCAAGACCACCCTGCTTAGAAGCATCGCGGGTCTGGAGCGGCCGACTTCGGGCAAGGTGCTGATAGGAGGGCGGGACGTTACCAGGACCCCGCCGGGGGGTCGTGGGATAGCGATGGTGTTCCAGGACTACGCGCTGCTACCCCACATGACCGTGGCGGACAACATCGCGTACCCCCTGAAGATCCGCCATGTGCCGAAGGCTCAGCGCCTGGAGGCCGCTTCCAGGACTGCTGCGAGCCTCGGGCTGGACCAGTACCTGAAGCGCCGCCCAGCCGAGCTGTCGGGTGGCCAGCAGCAGCGCGTTGCGCTGGCAAGGGCCATTACGAGCCGTGCAAAGGTGTTCCTGCTCGACGAGCCCCTGTCGAACCTCGACGCCCAGTTGCGCATGGAGGCGAGGATCTTCTTGAAGCGGCTCCAACAGGAGTTGGCGGTGACGACCATCTACGTCACACACGACCAGTCCGAAGCACTGGCTCTAGCCGACAGGATGGCCGTCATGGAGCGCGGCGTGATACGTCAGGTGGGGCCACCGGTGGAGGTTTACCTGCGCCCGGACAACCTGTTCGTTGCAGGTTTCATGGGAGCCACACCGATCAACCTGCTCGAAGCGAAGGTCGACACGGGGGTGCTGAGGGTGGGGGACAATCGGATTGGCATCCCGAGTGGAACCCAGGCCGGCCTTTCGAGCGGGAGGCAGGTGACTGTCGCAGTGCGACCCGAGCACGTCAGCCTCTCCGATGCTGCGCAGACCGGGGGCTTCGAGGGGAGCGTGGTCCTGGTAGAGCACCTGGGCGACGACGACCTGGTGACACTTGAAGGCGGGGGCGTCACCATCAGGGCGAAGGTGAACATAGACGACGCGGTTCAGCTCGGAGACCTCAGATGGGCTGTTCCGAACCCAGAGAGGGTCCTCGTGTTCGATCCGTCCACCGGAGAGCGGATTCGTGGCCAGAATGCTGCCGCCCCGCCGCGGGTGGCGCCGCACGCGCTAGCCAAGGATGCAGGCACCGGGGCCATCGGAACCGCAGCGGGAGGAGCCGGTGGCTGACCGGCTTGCACGCTTCCACGGTCGCTGGATGCCAGAGGATCGGGCCGAGAGCACCTACCGCTACCTTGCCTTTGAACTGCCCGGTGGCGTCGAGGGAATCAGCTTCACGCTCGACTATGATCGTGGCGCCGGGGTCCTCGACCTGGGCCTGTTCGCCCCGTTTGGCTTTCGTGGCTGGTCCGGAGGCGTGCGATCGAGCGTTATCGTGTCGCGCGGGTGGGCAACGCCGGGCTACCTTCCCGGCGAGCTAGAGCCGGGATGCTGGTCGGTATGCCTCGGACTCTACCGGATTCCAGACAGCGGCCTCGAATACACCGTAGAGGTATCCAGGCTCTCGGCCTCGCCGATGGTCGAGCCAGGGGAGCGCCCACCCCTACCTGAGCGCCCACCCCGCCGCCTGTTGCCCTCACTGCCCGGGAGGCGCTGGCTGGCTGGGGACTTCCACACCCACAGCGTCCACTCCGACGGAGCCCTCGAGATAATGGATCTCGCCCTGGTGGCCAGGTCTCGCGGCCTCGACTTCCTCGCGGTCACCGATCACAACACCGTTAGCCACCACCCCTACTTGCGCGAGCTGAGCGCTTACAGCGGAGTCGAGCTGCTTCCGGGGCAGGAGCTCACTACCGACGAGGGCCATGCGAATTGCTTCGGACGGACGGGTTGGATCGACTTCCGACGTGATGCCGACCAGTGGCTCTCCTCCGTGGAGCGTGCCGGGGGAGTGCTGTCCATCAATCACCCCGTAGACGGTGACCTCGGATGGCGCCGCCGGACAACGGCAGTGCCCCCCCTGGCAGAGGTATGGCACTCGAGCTGGGACCGCCAGAGCGAGGAGCCGCTGGCCTGGTGGATGAGATGGGGCTGTGCACGGCCCATAGGGGGAAGCGACTTCCACAGGGTGGGATCCGACAAGGCACCGGGGTCGCCGACGACGTGGATAGAGGTTGCCGACGACGGCATCCTGCCTGCACTTCGAACAGGGCGCGTATGCGTGTCAGAAGGCCCGAGTGGGCCTGTGGTGATGCGCGAAGGATCCGACGTGCTGGTGATAGGCGGAGAGGGTACCTGGCTTACGTCGATTGGCGGCCGACGCGAACCTGTCCGGTCCGATGCGGCGCGCCTCACCGCCGTCGACGGCCTCCAGCTCCTGACCGACGATACCGGACAGATCCTGGCGCTCACCTTGTAACAGCATGCGCCCACCCAATAGACGTATCGGGACGTAAGTGCTGGACCCCGTCGTCTGTTCCTGCCATAGATGCTCATGTAAATATGATCTGGCCTCCAGCCGCCTTTTCATAGAAATCGCCTACGGTGATGATAGCCTCCACTTGATCGACGAAGTCGCTTGGATCCAGACCGAATAGATCTACAGAGGCCTTACAGGCATACATTCCGGCTCCGGTGTCTGCAATCATCTCGACGAACTCTGGCAACGATGGTATGTCCAGCTTGTCCATCTGCTTTTCCATATATTTGGTCATGACACTCGATACACCTGGAAAACCTCCCAACCAGGTTGCGAGATGAATACCAGGATTACCCACAGATGCCATCTTGATATGTTCATGGCGTTTCTTATTGATTGCGTCCAAGCCAAAGAAGGTAAAGAACATGTTAACTTCAATACCCTCAGCTCGAGCCCCATTAGCCATTATTAGTCCAGGATATATTCCATCAAGAGATCCCTTGGAGATTACGACCGACACCTTCTCGATCTGCTCACCCATGTGAATACACTCCTATCGAGTATGTAAGAGTCGACTCAGATGCATCCTATAGGCTTCGGAATTCCGGCTATCTTCGCCGCTACCTTCGCGGGACCCTTGGGAAATAGCTGGTAGAGCTCTTTCACTGACACCCCTGAGGTCTTCCCAAGTACCCGCACCGTCGGGCCCTCACCCTTCTCCAGGTACTCCTTACGCATGAAGTGGATGACCTGCCAGTGCTGGTCAGTCAAGGTATCTATTCCCTCTTCCTTGGCAAGATCGGGAACCATGTCCTCCTTCCACTGCTCCGGATGCACGAAGAAACCGTCATCGGTAAGTTCGACATCTTCACCAGCAATCATCTTCGATGGCATAGCAACCCCTTTCGTATTTATATGAGATCATGGCTGGCAATTCACGGTACAGGCTGAGAGCTAGCAGCAACTGGCTTCTTCTTACCTGAAGTAGGCATGGACGACTTGATTCCAGGTACCTCTCGCCCTGGGAGCAGCACGTGCCAGTAAAACCACTGGAACATGAGCTTACCGAGATGATTTAGCCGAGATTCCTTCAGCAGGGGAAGGCCGACGTCTGTCGGGTAATGTCCCTCGAGTGGCTCCGTACCATAGTTGAAGTCGATCAGGAGCGCCTTCGAGAAGCCGGTCTCTATGAAGCAGTTCGAGTGCCCATCGAAAGATCCGTCAATCGGCTCGCCTGCCAGGAACCGCTGGACGTTCTCGGTCACCACCTCACCTTCGAAGTGTGTCACCGATCCGGCTTTCGAGGTCGGAACACCGGCGGCGTCACCAATGACGAAGATGTTCGGCGAGGCCTTCGACTGCAAGGTGTGCTCGTCTGTGATCACGAAACCGAGCTCGTCGCCAAGACCGGGGGAATTGGACACCCACGGGGCTCCTCCGTGAAGCGGCACGATCACGCCGAGGTCGAAGGGGACCTCACGGCCGTCGTAGGAAACGAGCTTCCCCGATGCCCCGTCGACCTGTCCGGTATTGAACTCGGTTATGAGCTCGATATCCTTCTCGGCTAGCAGACTCGCCAGTGCCCGGGAAGAGACGGGCTTTGTGAAGGCACCGTCCAGTGGTGTCACGAAGCTGATCTTGACCTGGTCACGGATCTTGCGCTCGTGGAAGTACCAGTCGGCCAGGAAGCAGAACTCGAGGGGCGCGACCGGGCACTTGATGGGTAGATCGATGAAGTTCACGACCAGGTGGCCGCGATCGAAATGGGCGAGGGCTCCTTCGAGGGCGGCAGAGCCCTCCGGTGTATAGAACGTGAACATGCGCTCCATCCATCCCTCGCCAGTGAGCCCTTCGGTCTCGTGAGGTTGCAACACCGCTCCGGTGGCTACCACGAGGGCGTCATATGCAAGGACGGTGCCATCGGCGAGGTGGACGCTGTCCGAGACGACGTCGACCTTGTCCACTGGGCTCACGTGCAGCTCGATGCCCGGTAGGAGCTGCCTGGAGCGAGGCCGGACAATGTCCTCGGGGTGAGCGAGCCCGAAGGGCACGAAGAGCAGTCCGGGCTGGTAGATGTGCCTGTCATTCTGATCGACCACCACGATGTTGGCTTCATTCTGCCCGTAGGCGCGCCTCAGGCGATTGGCCGTAAGTGTGCCACCCGTACCACCACCGAGCACCACGATCTGGTGTGCCATTCTCACGCTCCTTCGGATGTTCTCCAGTCCCTGTAAGCAGAGTATGGATCGCTGAACAGGGGATTCGTAGGGTCTTTGGACCCAAGTCGTAGGTCATCCACAGGTGGCACCCGATGCCGCTCGCTGAGCGGATGGCACTAGGGTGCAGGACTGCACGACAAGGCCAACCAGTGAGGAAACGAGGACCGGCATGATCGGTGAAAAGGTTCAGCACTTCCAAGGCAAGGGAACAGACCTTGCGAGCCTCCAGACCAAGATCGAGGGTTACTTGACCCAGGAGGGATTTACGGTGCAGACCTCTGCCCCGAGCAAGCACGGCACGGTCATCCAGGCCAAGAAGGGTGGATTCCTCGGTGGCGTAGTCGACGCAGATCGTGCGCTCACCGTGCTCGTTGCCGGTGATCCGGACGACTTCACCGTGCGCATAGGGGTCGGCAAGTGGCTGGAGCACCTGGGCGTGATGGCGGTAGAAACACTTCTCATATCCAGCCTGTTCCTCGTCGTCGACGTTGCCGAGACTGCATGGAACCTCGAGATAGAGGACAAGCTCGTCAAGCAGATCGAGTCGTTCATAGGCTGACTCACAGGGGCCCGGAACGCTCCGAGATAAGCCCTACCGGGCACACAAGGCACCCGGGACGGTGCGGGCCACCACGCCGATCGCCCTACTGCCGACCAGGAGTGGCTACCATCGGTAGCGTGATATCTCAGTCTCCGACTATCTACCGTTGCAAGAAATGCGGGGCACTAGTTCACCCTTCGGACCCGGACCGACCGGTTGCGTGGTGCGGCCGGTGCGGGTGCGCCGTCGAAGCGCTGTGTGACGGTGGCGTCGAGTGAAT
The DNA here is from genome assembly GCA_021851165.1 of Actinomycetes bacterium. Lineage (GTDB taxonomy): Bacteria > Actinomycetota > Acidimicrobiia > Acidimicrobiales > JAJZJN01 > JAJZJN01. The sequence goes on along the minus strand of JAJZJN010000002.1, from coordinate 2,541 downwards.
GCGCGCTCGACGCCGAGAAGCAGGCCTATGGGAAGGCGCATCCACCGCTCACAGGTTGCCTAACATCGGACAGCACCATGCCGGAACCAGCCTCCCAGGTGCCAGGTGGGCTCCGGCTCCATAGATGGAACGAGCCAGCCGTCATCACTCTCGCCCTTCTGGCGATGGCAGCAGGCTTCGGCCAGTTCGGGGTGATCGCTGCGCTCGCCAACGTCGCCCGGAGCTTCGGACGGGTCGGCCCGGGTGCCACGATCGCCGACCAGGCAGGGTTGTCCGGGACCGATCTGGGTGTCGGCCTCGCTATCATCAGGCTTGCATCGCTCGGCGGGCTCCCCCTGGCGGGACTCGCAGACAGGATAGGGCGTCGCAAGGTCCTGATCTGGACATGCGCGATCGGGCTCGGCCTCACGGTGCTCGCGGCTGCAAGTCCTTCCTATTGGTGGTTCGTGGCGATCTTCGCTGTCGGACGGCCTCCGCTTAGTGCTACGAGCGCAGTTGCCCAGGTGGGAGCTGCAGAGGAGACCTCGTCGGCCGACAGAGCCAAGGCAATCGCCCTCATAGCTGCTGGATACGCCGTCGGGACGGGACTGGTAGCCGTCGTGCATGGCATTGCCAACACGGCACTCGGCTTTCGCGGGCTCTTGGGCCTGGCGCTGGTTCCCCTCCTCCTGCTTCCCGTGCTGTCGCGCAGGCTCGAGGAGCCGGACCGGTTCGTTGCCGCGGAGGCAGGCGGTACCGAGCGCCTCCCGGTGCTCGGTGCGATCGAGCGCCCCTACAGAGGCAGGCTTGCGATCGTCGCACTCCTGGCATTCGCAGTCGCGGTGGTTACCGGTCCTGCCAACAGCTTCGTGTTCGTCTATGCCCAAAGCGTCCTCAAGATGTCGGCGGCCATGACCGCAGCGATGGTCGTCGGAGCGGGCGCTATAGGCCTCGGAGGTCTCCTTGCCGGTAGGTGGCTGGCCGACCATGTCGGCAGGCGGATCACTGCCGGCTGCGCTCTAGGCGTTCTGGCGGTGTGTGCCATCATCGCGTACAGCGGATCGCGCATCGGCTTGGTCGCGGGCTACGAGCTCGGGGTGTTTTCCGGAGCCACATTCGCCCCAGCTGCGGGAGCACTGTCCAACGAGCTCTTTCCAACATCGGTACGGGCATCGGTGGCCGGCTGGCAGGTTGCCGCCGGAGTGCTCGGAGCGACGGTCGGCCTGGTGGAGTTCGGTGCTATGGCAGACGTCGGCAACCGCTTCGGCTTCGCCGGTCTGGTGACGTTCGCGCCTATTGTCTTGGTAACAGTGCTTTTCCGGGCTCTGCCCGAGACAAGAGGCAAGGAGCCGGAGGACCTGTGGCACAGCACATAGCCAGATCAGTCCGCGATGCGCTTCTACGCGGCACGTGGGTGATAGACCTCGACGGTGTCGTGTGGCTTGCCGGCGTGCCGATACCGGGCTCGGGTGAGGCTGTCAACAGGCTGAAGGATGCCGGGATTGGCGTCCTGTTCGCCACCAACAATGCCGAACCGACACGCGAGGAGCTGCTGGGCCGCCTGGTGCATGCTGGCATACGTGTGGAGGTAGACGATCTGGTCAGCTCCGCCCAGGCGGCTGCAGCGATGCTCGCTCCAGGAAGCACCGCCCTTGCTTACGCCGGACCGGGGGTCCCGCAGGCGCTTGCCGAGCGAGCAGTGGATATAGTGCGAGAAGCGCCCGCCGATGCAGTCGTGATCGGTTGGGCACGCCAGTTCGACTTCGACCTCCTGAGCGACGCGATGGCCGCCGTACGCGGGGGAGCCCGGCTGATCGGCACCAACGAGGATCCCACCCATCCGACACCGGATCGCCTGCTGCCGGGTACAGGTGCTCTGCTCGCAGCAGTGGCGACCGCTTCAGAACGCGTGCCCGAAGTGGCAGGTAAACCACATAGAGCAATGATGGAGTTGATCAAGGCCCGAGCAACCGATATATCAGTGGTCGTGGGTGACCGCCCCACGACCGATGGAGTCCTGGCAAAGCAGCTCGATGTCCCCTATGCGCTAGTGCTCTCCGGTGTGACATCCACCGACGCCGTCATTGGTGGTTCAAGCCCGGACCTCCAGCATGGAAATCTTGCTGAGTTGGTGACCGCCGTCCTTGATGGCTAGCGTATCGGTCATGGCACAAAACGATGCTCTACGGCGGTACATCCAGGCCGGTATGGCCCTAACGCAGATCACCCGGTCGCGTGCAGAGGAGGTCGTGCGGGATCTGGTGCGCTCCGGCGAGTTGGAGCGAGGAAAGGCCCAGGAATGGGCTGAGGATCTTGTCAAGAGAAGCCGTGAGCGCTCGGAAACTCTCGTCGCTCAGGTGCGCTCGGAAGTTCATGACCAGCTATCGGATCTCGGGTTGACCAATCTCGACTCTCTTGCCAGCCGGGTCGCCACAATGATAGGCAGGCCCATGGGGCGCGAGACGAGTGCCCCGACCACCAGGGCCACGGCTGCGAAGACCGCACCGGCAAAGCCCTCGGCAGCGAAGCCCCCGACCACCAGGGCCACGGCTGCGAAGACCG
>JAJZJN010000073.1 GCA_021851165.1 Actinomycetes bacterium | reverse complement strand
TGCGATGCTGCCGTTCTGTGGCTACAACATGGCTGACTATTTCGGTCACTGGCTGAGCATCGGCCAGATGTCGGATGCCTCGAAGCTGCCCCGGATCTTCTATGTGAACTGGTTCCGCCGGGACTCGGAGGGCCATTTCCTCTGGCCTGGCTATGGGGACAACTCACGTGTCCTGGCTTGGATAATCGACCGCGTGGCAGGTCGGGGCGACGCCGTGGACACGCCTATCGGATACCTCCCTGCTCCTGGTGCCATCGACACCACCGGCCTCGACGTGTCGCAAGGAGACATGGCCGAGTTGCTCCGAGTGGACGTCGAGGAGTGGCGCGACGAAGTGCCGCTCATCGCCGAGCATTTCGCCCGTTTCGGCGACCGCCTGCCCGAGAAGCTGGGCGGCCAGTTAAGCGCTCTGGAGAAGCGCCTGGGATAAGTCGGGGGCTCGGAAGCAGCCGTGAGGATCGGCTGGCAGCCGTTGCACTAGCGCGTCCCCATCGCACCCGGCGGTCCGCGATGGAGCAACGCTCGCCGGCCAGTCAGATACGACACGCCGGCAACACCCGCCACTGCCGCTATGACAATGTCACCTGCGCCCAGAGGCAGGTTCGCCACGACGGGTATCAGGCTGCCCACCACCCAGACCAGCTGGAGGCGCGTCTCGAAGCGGGCGAAGGCCCGACCCTGGGCCGCTGTGGGGACGTAGCGCTGGGCAAGGGCGTCGAAGGCTGGTTTCGATGCTGACGCTGCCAGCCCGAGAACAAGCGCCACTGCAGCCTGGACCGGGATGCCGCCCACTGCGCCCGCCACGGCACCGGTCAGGGCCACGAGCCACACCGCGAAGGCAAGCATCTGCTGCTCGGTGAGGATCCGGCGCAATCGGGGCACCAGGAGCACCCCTATGAGCGCTCCAGCACCAGATCCTGCCAGCATCACGCCATACCACCAAGTTGCGGCGTGCATACGTCGCAGCCCGAACGCGAGCAGGAACTCGAGGAATCCGACTACTCCCCGCAGCACCGACATGGCACTAACGGCCAGGGTCACCTCAGGATGCATTGCCGCAGACACACCTAGGGCGTCGAGTGGTCCACCAGGTCGCCACGGCTGCCCGTGATCCTCCTTGTGCGACAAGCCGGCGGCTCCACGGCCCCGACCGGCAACCATAGCCTTGCGTATGGGCAGGCGCAACGCAGCCACGGCGCCGGCACCGAACACGAGGAAGTCGATGCGCAGTACCCACGGGGCGCCCCCCAGCTTCAGGACGGTGACTGCCGGGATCGCTGCACAGAACCCCGCAAGTGAGGCGAGCAGGCCCAGTCGGGCATTGAGCGTGGCGAGCTCCTCGTGAGGCGCCCTGGGCACCGAAGCGGAGGCCCCGGGCACCGCTCCAGCCGGAGCAGCCGCGCCCCCGGCCGTAGCTGAATCGGGATTAGTGCCCGCCAGCAGCGGCACGAGAGAGCCTTTGGTCACGAGGTAGAGCTTCGACAGCACTAGCATCGTGAATGCCTCGGGAAAGAGCAGCAGGCTGTGCAGATCCCCGGCCATCACCAGGCAGACAGCAGCTCGGCAGGCCCCCGAGACGACTACCATCGCCCTCCGTGCACCACGACTGCGGTCTATGAGGGGCCCGAGGAACGGAGCAACCACAGCAAAGGGCGCCATGGTGAGCAGCAGGTAGAGCAGCACCTTGCTCTTCGCCGCGTCCGGTGAGATGGAGAAGAACAGCGACCCGGCCAACGAGATCGTCACCATCGTGTCTCCTGCCATGAGCAGCACATGGGTCAGGGCCAGCCTGCCGAAGGGTGTGCGCTGATCGAGCAGGCCCGCAAGGGCGTCACGAGCCAGGCGTCCCATGCGAGTTGACGCTTTGCGGACTCCTCCTGTCACGCGGCCATGGTAGGGCCGGGCCGGCATGGCGTCGGCCCGGCTACGATGGCACTCGTGAAGCAGCCTGCGAGCAGAGGGGCCAACCCCCTCCGCCGCCCCGTATCCGAGGAGACATCATGGCTGTAATGGCATACGTGCTCATCCAGACCGAGGTAGGCAAGGCTGCGCCGGTCGCCGAGAAGGTCTCGCAGCTTCCCGGCGTCGTACTGGCAGAGGACGTTACCGGTCCCTACGACGTGATCGTGAGAGCGCAGGCAGACTCCGTTGACGAGCTCGGACGTATGGTCGTAAGCCACATCCAGCTCGTCGAGGGGATCACACGCACTGTTACCTGCCCAGTAGTCAACTTGGGGTGATCTGGCCACCCGACTCAGTCCACCACCCGACTCTCGCGAAGCGAGGATATCCTTCCTTTGCCCACCCCCCATGCAGCCAGCGCCTCGTCCGCACCTTGACCTGGTGCGCATGGCGGCCTCGTCACCGTACTAGGGGTGCGACTGAACCGTGGAGCCGGCGCAGGCTGGGTGACGCCACCCACCTCGATGAATGTACCCCGATCAACATTGTGCGGATGCATCGGGGCCTCCCAGGGGGATAGCACCGCCATCGCACACGCATCGGAGCCCTCGAAGACCTGACTCCACTCGTCTCGGGTTTTACTCCTGAAGATGCCGGCAAGGCGCTCCTTCATCGCCGGCCACTGCTCACGGTCCATCTGCGCGGGTAGATCCTCGCCGTCAAGGCCCAGACCCCGCAGCAGTGCTGCATAGAACTGCGGCTCGATAGCACCGACGGCGAACCACTTCCCGTCTGCGGTCTCGTAGACCTCGTAGAAATGCGCTCCGGTATCGAGGATGTTCGCGCCCCGCTCGCGGCTCCACCAGCCGATCTGCTCGAAGGAGTACGTCATCGCCAGGAACAGCGCTGCGCCATCGACCATGGCCGCGTCTACGACCTGACCCTGGCCCGAGCGCGCAGCCTCGAGCATTGCCGCCACCATCCCGAACGCGAGAAGCATCCCACCGCCGCCGAAGTCACCAACGAAGTTGGCAGGGGGAACGGGTCGATCACCGCTGCGGCCGATCTGCCACAACACCCCGGCAAGCGCTATGTAGTCGATATCGTGTCCGGCTGCTCTGGACAGGGGTCCTTCCTGACCCCAGCCGGTCATGCGCCCGTACACGAGCCTACCGTTGCGATCGAGACACGCCTCAGGACCGAGGCCCAACCGCTCGGCCACGCCGGGGCGCCACCCTTCGACCAACCCGTCCGCCTTCTCGACCAGGTCCAGCACCAGGGCCACCCCCTCGGGATGCTTGAGATCCACCGAGACAGACCGCCTCCCCCGGTTCAGCAGATCCCAGTACGGGCCGGGCGCAGCTGAAGGCCCGCCACCCGTTGCCCTGTCGATCCTGAGGACCTCCGCGCCTGCATCGGCAAGCATCATGCATGTGAACGGGCCGGGCCCGATGCCGGCGAGCTCCACTACTCGCAGACCTTCGAGCGGCCCGCTCATCTGGCCACCCTGCCAACGCGCCCGCGCCTGGTTTCCTGGCTCGCATCGTTTCCCATCCCGAGGATGCTAACCACTGGCTACGGCTCCCGGCTGCCCGGTAGGAGACTGGATGCCGGCCACGTGCCATGCTCTTGGTGCCATGCAGAGCTCCAATGAATCCCCAGTCACGACATCCTCGCCGGCTGGAGCCCTGGTCCCCCCAGGGTTCCTATTCGGCGTGGCAACCGCCGGCTTCCAGGTCGAAGGCGGCTTCAACGGTCCCGGCGAACCTGCCAACAACTGGGCAGGATGGGAACGAGCCGGGCGCGTCGAGCCCTCCGGCATCGCCCTCGATTTCTGGAATAGCTACGAACAGCACCTCGACCGTGTTGCCGCCATGGGCTGCAACACGTTCAGGATGTCGGTCGAATGGGCCCGTGTCGAGACAGAGGATGGGCACTTCGACATCGACGCCCTGGATCGCTATGCAAGCATCCTCGGCGCGTGCCACGGCCGGGGCCTGACTCCCCTTGTCACCCTGCACCATTTCACACATCCCGCCTGGCTCGGCGAAGATCTCTGGCTGAGTCCTGACTCCCCTGAGCGCTATCTGGCCTGGGTTCGCCGTGCGCTGGAGGCCCTAGGCGACGCCTGCAGGCATTGGGTCACGATCAACGAGCTGAACGTCCTCGCCATCCAGTCATACCTGATAGGCATGTTCCCCCCGGGACGGGTAGGCGACTTCCACTCGACACTCAGGGTCATCGACAATCTCCTCACTGCCCATGTGCTGGCCTACCAGCAGATACATAGCCTCCAGCCGGATGCCGTGGTGTCGACCAATAACTATGCCATGTCGATCTACGAGCTGGATAGGCTCTTCGCGGATCTCCTCCGAGCACGGTCCGAGCACGTCGAGCGCCACGAGCTCGGAACATGGTTGGCAGATCGCCGCCATGCTTACCACGAGACCTTGAGCATCGCGTCCCGCCCAGCATGGCAGGTCGCAGAACGCATCCTACGCCGGATGGCGGCTGCGCGGATACCCCTGGAGCGCTCTCTTCCCAGGGCCACTAGTGCCGTGTACTCGGCTACCTCCGAGCGTCTCTGCGACGTCAACCAGCTCGACTACTACGACCCGGTGATCGCACACCATCTGCGCCTTCCTGGCCATCGGACGGCTGGCGGCACGAACTGGCTCCCGGGCAGGATGCTGTGGGACGACCCGCCGGACCCTCCCGGTCTTGCCCGGTACGCTGCAGCCAACCAGGAAGGCGACATCCCTCTGTGGGTAGTCGAGAATGGCATGTGCAACCGGGTACGCCGGGGCCGTTCGTACCCAAGGCTCGATGGCTGGAGCCGTCCCCGCTACATGACCGAGAATCTCGCATCCGTGGTATCCGCCATCGACGCGGGGATTCCCGTAGAGGGATACTGGCACTGGACCCTGGCCGACAACTACGAGTGGGGAAGCTACGAGCCTCGCTTTGGCATCTTCGGCATCGACCGTGAGCGCGGGGTCCGATGGATGCCGACCGACTCGCTGGGCAACGATTCAGCGACCGCCTACCGCCGGCTCATATCAGGGCTACGCGCCGGGGACCGCTCCGTACTGTCGTGAGCGTCGGCAACACTCCCTTACCCGCAGAGGTGACCGGGCCCGTCCATGCCCACAGTCCTGGACGGGTCAACCTCATAGGTGACCACACCGACTACAACGACGGGCTCGCGCTTCCCATGGCAGTGGATCTGGGCACCGACGTCGTATTCGTGCCGGACGAACGACGGAGCGTGGTCATCAGGTCCGACGTCGAAGCACAGCCTGCGGCAGTTGACCTCGACGTCTCGCAGGATCCTGGTGCCATCCGCTCGGTCGAGCCTGACTGGGCGCGCTACGTGGCCGGCATAGTAAGCGTCGTCCACCCCTCCACGGGAGGGCACGGGGCCATCGCAACGACCCTTCCCGTGGGCGCTGGCCTCTCGTCGAGTGCTGCGTTGGAGGTCTCCCTTGCCCTCGCCCTGGGGGCCCGCGGATCCCCGCTGGAGCTTGCCAGGCTCTGCCAGAGCGCGGAGCAGGTCGCGACCGGAGTCCCCACAGGCCTGATGGACCAGCTGGTGGTGTCCGGCGGTATAGAGGGGTGCGCCATGCTCATCGACTTCGCAAAGCTGGGTAGTGGGTTGACGCCGGTTCCGATCCCCGACTCAGCTGAGATAATCGTCGTCCATTCCGGTCAGCAGCGCTCGCTAGATCACTCTGCGTATGCAGCTCGCCGAGCCGAGTGCGAAGCCGCTGCCTACAGGCTCGGCCCGCTCGGCACCGTCGATCCGGAGGCCGTTCTCGGGTTACCCGACCCCGTCCTCAGACGCCGGGCGCGCCATGTCGTGACAGAGTGCGATCGTGTCCGCTGGTTCGTCGCAGCGCTCGGTGAGGAAGACCTCTCGGAGGCCGGCAGGCTGATGACCGCCAGCCACTACAGCCTTTCCACTGACTTCGAGGTGTCCACTCCCAGCCTTGACGCCCTGGTTCAGAGCCTCGTGGCCACCCGCGGCGTCTACGGCGCACGGCTGACCGGGGCGGGCTTCGGAGGATGCGTGGTCGCGCTCTGCGAACCCGGGGCAATCGACCCTGGCTCCTTCGCCACGCCTGCATGGCGCTTGCGACCATCGGCGGGAGCATGGGTGTCCTGCTGAGCCACCGATCGCACGGTCTTCAGAGACGCTGAAGCAGCTCTGCCTTCTTCGACTCGTACTCGGTGGTGGTGACAACTCCGCGCCGGTAGAGGTCGTGTAGCGCTTGGAGCCTCTCCGCTATCTCCGTCGGTGCTGCCCACCGGGTGACAGCAGGATCGGTTGATCCTGCCCGGGTGCCAGCAGGATCGGTTGATCCTGCCCGGGTGCCAGCAGGATCGGTTGGAGGGCCTGTGTCCAACACCTGGTCCGCGTAGTCGTATCCAGTAGGACGAGCCACACCCCCGCTGGCGGGAACGCCTCCGTGCCAAGTGCCCCTGCCAAGTGCCGATACCTGCTCGGTGATCAGGCTTTGGAGCGCCTCGGGGCGCCTCATGTGCTGGAGTACCACGACACCCTTCTCACCACCGACCTCGATGGCCACCTGGCCCTCCCCTATCAGTCGCCCGCCTATCGACTGGCGGTAGGACACCTCGTTCAACCTCTCGAGGCGTATCTCCGTACCGTGCCGGACCACGACTCCCGTTCTCTGGATGATCCGGTAGCTGGTAAGCACCACCACGCTGCTCCTCCAGCGCAGGATCGCAAGTGCCAGCCAGAGCGACGGGATTCCTACGAGCACACCCAGCACATACGCCACGCCTATGGGTGCCCCAGGGAAAAGGGTAATGATCGCAACGACCATGGCTACCGCAAGGCCGGCAACCAGCACCGGGCGACTCAGTACGATCCAGTGCGGTCGCAACTCTACAACTACATCCTCACCCTCGGTGAGCAGGCGCCGCGGGAAGGGCATACTGGCCAATCGTACTTCGAGGCCGGTGCCCGCGGATCAAGCCAGCTTGGCAGCGATGCTCCCGGCGCTGCGCAGCACGGTCCCGTCGGCTCCCGCAGCATTCTGATGGGCCGTTGGCCGTGACAACGCCTCGGCGACCAAGCCGCTTATGAGGTCGCCGAAGCCGAGGGGCGGATCCACCCATAGATACCGTGCCAGTGAACCAGGAATGGTGTTGACCTCGTTGACGAACAACGACTCGCCGTCGGAGAGGAAGTCCACCCGGGCCACGCCGCGCACTCCCGCAACATCGGCTACCAGCAGTGCAGCCTTCCTGAGCTCGCCCGCCAGGGCATCGGGAAGCTCGGCAGGTAGTTGACGGGGGGCGCTTGCCATCCCCTCTCCCCCTACGTACTTGTCCGCGTAGCCCAAGATCTCGGATCCGGTGGTGGTGCGCACCGGACGCTCGATCGCGGACAGCTCGGTCACTGGCCAAGTGCGCACTGCAATGTTCAGGTCGAACAGCTCCGTCCGATAGGGCTCTACAACGGCTCCGTATCGAAGATGGGGGTTGGCCACAAGGCGTGCCCGGGCAGTCTCGATGTCCGCGACCACCTCGATGCCTATCGAGGAGCCGCCAAAGCGTGGCTTGACAATATAGGGGCCATCGAAGCCGGGGTCGCCCCTGCCCTGTGCAAGCAGCGCCCTAGGTAATGCCGGCAGGCCTGCCGAGCTGACTGCCGCCGCGAAAACGAGCTTGTCCTGCCCGACTGCAGCTCCCTGGACGCTCGGTCCCGTGTAAGGCAATCCTGCCAGGTCCAGCGCACCTTGCAGGGAGCCGTCCTCCCCCGGACCTCCGTGGCAGCAGTTGACCACCACGTCCACCGAGAGGGACTTCGGGCGTCCGAGCCGCCCCGCCGGGACCTCGAAGCCGCCTCGCTCCCCGATGACCAGGCGAACGTGCTCCGACCCGCGCGGTACCCCATCCAGGAACCCGGCGGCTTCCATCGCCGGGTCGACGCTGAACCACTCCCCGGCCTTGGACCAGTAAAGCGCCAGGACCTCCCGACCAGCCACAGACAGCTCGCGAGCCACCTGAAGGCCTGTCAGGATGCTCACGTCGTGCTCAGGTGACGGTCCCCCGAACACGACCGCCAAGCGCCGTGACGGCGAATTGACCTCGGAGGGCCTTACAGATGTTGACATTGTGCTCGGCGCTGCTGGCAAGACAGGTGCACTCCCTCGGACGCGTCGTTATTGAGCAGCCGACCGGCTGGTGCACGAGCGGCTGGTTGCCGGCCGCTAGCCGTCAACGGCAATCAAGGGTAGTGGTCCGGAAGGTCATTCTCGTACAGAACCACGTCGCCCGCACCCAGGTTCTCCCTTACCCATGCCACTGCTCGCTCGCGATCGGGCACGACCACCACCCGGCAACCCGCCGTGCCTCCGTCGGCAGCGGCACCCCGGCGTGCACCGGCAAGGAGAGCACGACGGTTTGTTCTGCCCACCACCACCAGGTCGGTCGCGATCCTCGCTGCCTCAGTGGCAAATCTCTCGTTCTCCGCTGCCTGGCGGCGTCCTAGCTCCACCATCCCAGGCGTTACCACCGCTCGCCGCCCGTCGGCACCCCCCGACTCACTGGAACCGTAGGCCGCGAGTGCGGCGAGTGCCGCCCGCGCACCTGCTGGATTCGAGTTGTACGTGTCGTCGATCACGACACAGCCACTGCTGCTCTCGGCCATCTCCAGCCGGTGGGTCACCGCAGGCATGGTCGGAAGCCTTCCGGCGATGTCGCCTTCCTCCACGCCTAGCTCCAAGGCGACTGCGACGGCGCACGCCAGGTTCAAGGCATGCGCAGTTAGCTTCAGATCGCCGGTCAGCAGCCGCCCACCGGCATACACGTCGAGGAACCCACCACGATCGACTACACGCACACCCATCGGCACAACACCCAAGTCAGGCGCAACACCTGCAATGCCGGTCCTGCCCGCCCCACCAGCCTCACCCGCCTGGTCAGACTCGGTCTGTAGATCCGTCTCGGCTCGATGATTGGGCTCGGTCTGTGAATCCGCCTCGGCCGGGCGGCCAACAGAGCAACGGATGACACGCTTCCCCTCCTCCTCGCCTAGCATCGCCAGGCGCCTCAGGCGATCATCGTCGACCGGGAGCACGACCACCGGGGCCGTCCGGAGGATCTCGGACTTCGCCTCCACGATGCGATCCTCGCTCCCAAAGCGCTCCAGATGAACCGGCCCTATCGCGGTGATCACCGCGATGTCGGGCACGATCCAGCTGCACAAATCGGCTATCTCGCCCACGCCGTAGGTCCCCATCTCGGCAACAAAGACGTCAGTCCCGTCGGCCAGGTGCTCGTTGATCGCACGGGCAAGACCGGCTCGATTGTTGAAGCTGGCCGGACTCGCCACCACCGCCATGCTTCCGTCCGCAAGATGCGTTATATAGCGCTTGGTGCTGGTCTTGCCATATGAGCCGGTGATCGCTACGACTCTGGGCCCCACTCGCCGCAACCTCTGCGCCGCCAGGTCGACGTAACGGCTCGCAGCACGTCGTTCGAAGGGCCCGGTCAGGTAGCAGCCCAGATCGACTATGCCAGGCATGGCAAGCGCCACGGCAGTCGCTGCAATCGCCTCTAGCGAATATGCCGCGGCACCCGCCACGATCACGACGGCGATGGCGCCGCTTACCGCCGCCAGAGTCCTGAGACGTCTCGTCCACGCGAGAGGAGAGGTCCTCCCGCGCAATCCAAGCCCTACAGGCCCGATCCCGGTTGCCACGGCCGTGAGCAGGCCAGCCGCCGGCCACCTGCCCACCAGGACCAAGCCGAGCAATGCAACCGCGAGAATCCCTGCATTCGCAGGATCAGAGGTCCACCAGCGAATGGCGAACCTACTCGTCGCATCTGGAAGGTAGTGCTCGCGCTGGGCAACGCGCAGCCACCGCAGAGCCGACATACCGGCAGCCACCAGGCACGCTGCCATGGTCAGCCACGACATCGCTCAGGTCCTCCCCTCGAGCAGGCGGCCTACGGCCGCCCGCAGATCCTCTGGAGCTGTGAAAGGGGTCATGTGCCCGGCACCCTCGCATACGGTGAGACTCGGCCCCGTCGGCACCAACGCCATCATCCTCCTGGCAACTTCGACAGGTGCCTCGGTGTCGTCGCTTCCCCACACCAGCTCGACCGGGCAGCTGAGCGATGAAAGCCACCTCGCATACTTCTCGGCAAGGACGTTTACCAGCACCTGGCGCATGACGCCCTGTGCAGCCGCGTAGTCCGCCGATCCGTAGCGTCTGCGCGCCTTCTCCATCCGCGTATCTCCCAGGATCCCTGCTCGGTTCATATGTCGTGCAATCCTGAAACCCAGAGGAGGGCGCACCTGACGCCCGTCCGCGGGTCCTAGCGGAGTACCTGTCAAGACCAGCCCAGCCACCATCCCAGGGTGCTCCGCAGCCAAGGCCAGCGCAACCCTGCCCCCGAAAGAGTGGCCGAGCACCACGACGGGGGACGTCCCGGAGGCAATGCCAACCTCCTCGAGGACTCCGGCGACAGCGTCGGCGTACGAGGACGATCCCCACGGCTCTGGTGGCGGAGGTGTGGCACCGAACCCCGGAAGGTCCAGCGCCAATGCATCCAGAGCAGCGGTTGGGGAAGACGGCCCGACCACGCCCACAAAGTCCGCATGGGTGCGCCGCCATCCGTGAAGGGCAAGCACTCGCGGTGGCAAAGAGCCCCACACCTCGCCGAACATGGTTCCGCCCGCGAACGACTGCAGCATCCAGGCGAGGCTACCGCCCTCGGCGAACCACCGTGGCCGGTGGCGTGCTCCGGCGGGCAGCACAGGCCTGGGCGGTGGCGTGGCTCGCCCGGGGCCCCTACCTACATGCTGGATCCCGCCGGGTGATGCTTCCCACCGCTATGGTCGGGACCGTGGCACGTATCGAGACCCTCCCTCTCCTGGACGGGCTCACGAGCGCCCAGAGGCATGCAGTCGTATGCGAAGAGGGGCGCCTGTGTGTAATGGCGCCGGCAGGATCCGGCAAGACACGCGTGCTGACTAGGCGCGTTGCCCGTAGGGTGCTCGACGGCTCGGCTGACCCCGAACGCGTCCTCGTCGTCACATTCACCCGCAGAGCCGCGTGGGAGCTACGCAGGCGTCTGGCTACCATGGGGACCCCCTCGGGGATCACGGCAGGCACCTTCCACGCCATCGCCTATGCCGAACTGCGCCGTCACTATGCCGATACGGCGAGGCAGATACCGGTTCTCGTCGAGTCCCCACATCGCCTGCTGGCCTCCATGCGCGGCATGCGCATGGAGGAACGTGCAATACCGGCCGTGGCAGCGGAGATCCAATGGGCCCAGGCGCGCCTCGTATCGCCGGGCGACTACGGCGACCAGGCTCGGGCCACCCGACGCTCTCCGGTGGTGGGCTACGACTTCGCCGCCGACGCCTTCGCCCTGTACGAAGCAGAGAAGCGCCGCAAGGGCGTCATGGATCTGGGAGACCTCCTGTCACGCTGTGCACATATCCTGCTGGATGACCCGGCTGCTAGGGACGCCTGGCGCTGGCGGGTGCGCCACCTCTTCGTCGATGAGCTCCAGGACATCAATCCGGCTCAGTGGCGACTCCTCACGGCCTTCCACGGAGGCGGTGACGACATCTTCCTCGTTGGTGATCCTGACCAGGCGATATATTCGTGGAACGGCTCGGATCCGACGGTTCTGAGCAGGATAACCGACATGCTGCCGGGCACGACGGTCGTACGCCTGGACGCGAACCACCGGTGCTCTCCACAGATCCTCCGTGCCGCTCAGGCCGTCCTCGACAATCCACCCGAGGTGGAATCAACACGCCCTGACGGGACGCTCCCCCGGGTGGAATCGTTCCCTGATGCCGAGGCAGAGGCCGACGCCGTGATCCGGTGGTTGCGCCTCTCGCACCGCCCGGGGCGCCCCTGGTCGCAGTTGGCCGTGCTCGCCCGCACGAACAGTCGCCTGATCCCGGTAGCCAGGGCCCTCGAACGAGCAGGGATACCCTACCGGACAGGCACGTCTTCGCCTGCACCTGTAGCGTCCGACGGCGATGAGGAGGCGGACGCCGGGGACGAGGAGGCCGAGGACGAGGAGGCCGGGGCCGGGGGGGCCGACACAGATGGTGTCGGGGCCAATTCCGGTGTTGGTGCCAGCCAATACCCTGCCA
>JAJZJN010000001.1 GCA_021851165.1 Actinomycetes bacterium | reverse complement strand
GGTTGGCTGGCGAGAACCTCGGCCAGGTCGAGCATCTCACCGAGCGAGTCGGCGCGAATTACCCCTGCCTGGCTCAGTGCTGCCTCGACCACCAGCTCAGGGCTGGCGAGGGCTCCTGTGTGTGATCCTGCACCACGGACGCCGGCGGGGCTCCTGCCGCCTCGCACGACGACGATCGGCTTGCGCCGGCCTATGGCCCGAGCCAGGCGGATGAACCGTCGCGGGTTACCGAACGACTCCAGGTAGAGCAGGATCACCTGGGTCGACGGATCGTCCTTCCAGTAGGCGAGCAGGTCGTTGCCGCTGACGTCGGCCTTGTTGCCGAGCGATACGAAGCTCGACAACCCCAGGCCTCTCACTGCCGCCTGCTCGAAGATGGCAATACCGATCCCGCCGGACTGGGATGCAAGTCCTACCGTGCCGAACGGGGGAAGGGTTGGGGCAAAAGTGGCGTTGAGCGCTATGGAAGGGGATAGGTTCGCGACCCCGAGGCAGTTTGGTCCGACCAGGCGCATCCCCAGGCGGTGCGCCAGATGGGCTATTCCGTGCTCGGCGGTAGCGCCCTCCGCTC
Source organism: Actinomycetes bacterium (assembly GCA_021851165.1). Classification (GTDB taxonomy): domain Bacteria; phylum Actinomycetota; class Acidimicrobiia; order Acidimicrobiales; family JAJZJN01; genus JAJZJN01. The sequence goes on along the minus strand of JAJZJN010000001.1, from coordinate 52,233 downwards.
CGGTCTCTGCGAAGCCGGCAGAGACGACCACTACCGACGTGACGCCCTTACGGCCGCAGTCATCTATGACAGCAGGCACGTCGGATGCGGGGACTGAGATGACGGCGAGATCGACGGGGTCGGGCACATCCATCACCGAGCTGTAGGAGCGAACGCCAGCGACACCATGAGCGGAGTGGTTGACCGGGTACAGCACGCCGGTGAAACCCGATGCCAGCAGGTTCGCGAATATCTCGTGTCCAATGCCCCCGGGCTCGCGTCCCGCTCCCACGACAGCGACCGCGCTGGGCCGGAGGAGACGGGCGATTGATGCAGCGGCAGCCCGGAGGTCCCGCTGCTCGGCAGCAGCCACTGATTCCTCTGTCGGGGTGATGTCGAGACGGACTTCGACGACGTCGTGGTCCAGGTGCGTCTGCTCGGCGAAGCCGGCAGAGGAGAACACGTCACGCATGGGGGCGTTGTCGACCAGGGTCTGTGCCGTGAACGACATGATCCCGCGTTCTGCTCCAGCGGCAGCAAGATGCTCGAGGAGCAGGCTACCGAGGCCACGTCCCTGGTAGTCGTCACTCACGACGAAAGCGACCTCGGCCTCTGGTCGTCCGCCGAGGCGATCGTAACGGGCGACGGCAACGAGACGGTTGCCGACTTCGGCGACCAGCGCCAGGCGGTCCACGTAGTCCACCTGCGTGAAGTGCTCCACCTCCGAGCTGCTCAGACGCGGATGCGCTGAGAAGAAGCGGCGGTAGATGCTCTGGGCCGAGAGCCTGGCATGGAATGCTATGAGGCTTGGAGCGTCTTCCGGGCGTATCGGTCGCAGATGAGCTGTGGTGCCGTCGGACAACAGGACGTCCGCCTCCATCGCGGCAGGGTATGCGCCCGCCGGGAGCAACTCCGGGCTCGATGTCTGGCTCATCCGGCGACTCCACTCGCTGCCATGGCATTCCTCGCTGCGTCCACAGCGCTTGATCCGGGGCCACCGCTAGTAGCTGGCTCGGGCCTGTAGCGCACTCCGGCGAGCACAGCGAGCGTAGAGCCGACCGAGCGGCACAGCGCGTCAAGGTCATATCCGCCTTCGAGGAACATAAGGAGCCTTCCGGGTGCCGGCGAGAGTCCGGTCACGCGCGAGGCTATGTCCGCGAAGTCGCCAGCACTCAGCCGCCAGTCGGCAAGCGGGTCGGCCCGATGACCATCGAAACCCGCCGAGACGAGGAGCCAGGTGGGCGCGAAGTGCTCCACGGCAGGCACTATCACCTCGTCGAGAGCACGCAGGACGATTTCCCCGGTAGTCCCTGGTGGCAGCGGGATGTTCAGTGTGGTGCCGGGGGCGTCCGGTCCCCCCGTGTCCTCCAGGCGTCCCGTGCCGGGGAACAGCGGCCACTGATGGATAGAGGTATAAAGCACCCTGGGATCATTCCAGAAGATGGCCTGGGTGCCATTCCCGTGGTGGACGTCGTAGTCGACTATAGCGACCCTCTCGCCGCGTTCTGCCAGAGCGCGTGCAGCGATCGAGATGTTGTTCAGGAGGCAGAATCCCATCGCAGTGTCTCCGAGCGCGTGGTGGCCTGGGGGACGGACGGCCACGAAGGCCATAGTTCCCGATCCGCTGTCGAGGGAGTCTATGGCAGCCAGTCCTGAGCCTGCGGCAAGCAGGGCGGTGTCCCACGATCCCCGGGACACGGGTGTGTCGGCATCCAGGTAGCCGCCGCCAGCCTCACAGACGGTTCTCAGGTAAAGCAGGTAATCATGCGAGTGAACCAGCGCAAGCTCCTCGTAGGAAGCCCGGCGTGGCTCCAGGGTCAAGCACGCGTCCTGAAGGCCTGCTTCGTCGATCCCGGCAAGTGCAGCACCAAGCCGCTCAGGTCGTTCGGGGTGGTCGGCCCCGGTGTCATGTTCATCGGCGCCGAGTGTGGAGGTGACTACGAGCACTGCGCCTATCGTATGCCTACCAGGCCTACGCGAGCATCATGTATGACCTGCGACGCGTCCGGTTCCTGCGCCCACCCGATCCGATGTCGCTCCACGGTGCCGTGATCCGCTCGACTAGATCCCTGCTGCGATCGGTGCTGTAGTGCCGGGCCAATCCGGTGCTTGCCAGCCTGCGATCGTCTGGCTGGTAGGAGGAGCAGAGCCGACCGGTAGTCGGGTAGCAGGAGTACGTGATGCTCCTGAAGGCGCTTAGATGCCTCTCGACGGAGCCCGTGGTGACCGAGACGAGGTCGTAGAGAGTGAGCTCTCCCGCCTCGTTCAACCACGTGATATCGCCATCGCGGGGTCTCAGGACTTCGACGACCCGAGCGAAGCGCTCTACGGCCTGGGCGAGGTGTACCAGCACCGAAGCCGTGGTGAGCTCGGCAGGGACCTGCGGCGGCTCGATCAAGTTGGGCTCCGGTAAGAATGGCGGTGGGCCACCTCTGGAGTCCACGAGAAGCTCGAGGCGGTTGCCGTTGGCAACCAGGACCTGCTCTGCCGCCGTGAGGTGCTCGATACCGCTCCATCCATCTGCTGCGCGTGCTTTGAAGGCGATGTCGCAGTCAGGCGAGCCGCTCAAGTTGGCGCTATCGGACCATACGTCCGCAAGTAGCATTCGCAGCCATTGGCCAACCTCGGGACCCGAGAGAGCAGGCCTCACCGTCCCGAAGTGGCCCTCGGGTCGGGAACCCGCTGCGTTCTGCCAGTTCACCTCGAAGTGTGAAGCCGGGGATGGTTGGCCTTCCGACATCAAGAACTTCATGGTAACAGCCTTCTCCCTCGGGTAGGCGGTGTGATAGGGACGAAAGTCCCAAGCTTGGTTATGCCGATGGCGGCCCGAGGCTCGTCGCATTCTAGGAAGGGAGCCGCCACTGCAGGCCAAGACAGGCGTAGCGGCGCGTCAAGTAGCCCGGCGATACAGCCGCACGGCTATAGGGACGGATACGACGAGAATGCCGACCAGCCATGCGATGCTCTCCCACAGCTGGGTGGCCACCGGTCCACCGGAGAACAGGTTCCGCAGGGCATCGGCAGTGTGCGACACCGGATCTGCCTTGGCAAACGCCTGGAGCCATCCGGGCATGGTAGCCACCGGTACGAAGGCCGAGCTCGCGAAGGTGAGCGGAAGGATCCAGATGAAACTAGCGGCCTGGGCCGATTCGACATCGCCGGCCAGCAGGCCTATCACGGCCGACATCCACGAGAAGGAGAGGCCGAATGCGACTACGAGCGCCAGTCCCGCGATAGCGGCAGGTACGCCGGCGTGGAAGCGGAAGCCGAGCAGAGCGCCGATGGCGGTCATGAGCAGGACCACCATGAGGTTCCGCGCTCCGTCGGCTAGGGTTCGTCCGCCTAGAACTGCAGATCGGGCCATCGGCAGCGAGCGGAAGCGGTCGAACATCCCAGTCGTGAGATCCTGCGCCAAGCCGATACCTGTCTGGGTCGAGCCGAAGAGCACTGCCTGAGTGAATATGCCAGGCATCAGGTAATCCACGTATGTCCCGTGAAGGTCCAGCTTCATCACACCCCCGAACACGTAGGTGAACAGCAGGACGAACATCACTGGCTGGATCGTCGAGGCCACGAGCAGGTTCGGAAGGCGGATATAGCGCAGGAGATTGCGCTTGCCGATCACAAGGAAGTCGGAGATGGCATCGTCTAGCGAGCGCCCAGGGTGGTGATCGGTATGTCCGGGTGCCGGGGGTGCACTCGGTGCAACGAGTGATACTGCCTGGCCTGGTGCAGGTGCAGGTGCAGGTGCAGGTGCAGGTGCAGGTGCAGGTGCAGGTGCAGCCGGCTGAGCGGAGGCTGGTGCCCCGGCGCCCTCCGTCAAGGTGAGGAACACATCGTCGAGAGTTGGCTGGTGGACTGCCATGTCTGCCACCTGGACACCGGCTTGGTCGAGCTGTCTCAAGGCGTCGACCAGATTGGACGTGCCACCTCTCAGAGCCACGCCGATGCGCATGGACTGCTCGTCCACCTTCGGGTCACCGGCACCTATGGTGGCCAGCACAGCACGAGCCGCGCCTAACTCGGAGCGCTCGGAGAGCGTTACCTCCAGCATCTCGTTACCGATCTGCGCCTTCAGCTCGTCCGCCGTGCCGTAGGCCACGATACGGCCGGTGTCGACCACGGCGATCGCATCTGCGAGACGGTCGGCTTCCTCCAGGTACTGGGTGGTCAGCAGCAGGGTGGTGCCCTCGGCTACGAGACCTTCTATCACCTCCCAGAGGTCATTTCGGCTCTTCGGGTCGAGGCCAGTTGTCGGTTCGTCGAGGAAGAGCACCTGGGGCTCGCCTACCAGGCTCGCAGCCAAGTCCAGCCTGCGTCGCATCCCTCCGGAGTAGGCCTTGGCCGTCCTGCCCTCGGCCCAGTCCAAGTCGAAGCGGGTCAGCAGCTCGTCTGCTCGCCGGGCAGCCTCCCTGCGCCCGAGGTGGTACAGATTGGCCACCATCTGCAGGTTCTCCCTGCCGGTTAGATGGTCGTCAAGGGCGACCTGCTGGCCCGCCAGCCCGATTGCCGCTCGAAGGCGTCTGGCGTCCGCCACAACGTCGTAGCCAGCGACCTCGGCATGCCCGCTGTCGGGGGTGAGCAGGGTGGTGAGGATCCTGACGAGGGTTGTCTTGCCCGCCCCGTTTGGACCGAGGAGGCCGAGCACGGTGCCGCGTGGTACCTCGAGGTCCACGCCGTCGAGCGCTACCACGTCTCCGAAGGACTTCCTGATGTTTTCCACCCGGATCATCGCCCTGCCAGCGCTGCTGGGCACCCTTTGACTCGAGGGCGGCTGCAGGGTTGGGGAGGAGCTGGTCATGGCCCTGAGGCTAGCGCCGGCCCAGCGGTCACCCTGGCGCGATCAGCTCGTACGCTCCCCGGGCGAGCTCGATGTCCTCGCGTGCAGCGACAACCACGACAGCGACTGCGGCATCGGCAGGACTCACCACGAAGTCCCCGGAGGTTGCGTCACGGTTCAAGGCAGGATCGATTTCCACGCCGAGAAACCTGAGGCCGCGGGCCAGGTGCTCGCGCACGTAAGGGCTTCTCTCGCCCACCCCGCCGGTGAGGACAAGCGCATCCAGCCCTCCCATGGCCGCTACCATGGACGCTGCCAGCGCCCGGAGCCGGTGCATGTAGACCTCGATCCCCAAGCGGGCATCGAGGTCGCCGGAGGCGGATGCCGCGAGCACGCCCCGCATGTCCGGGCTGCCGGTCAAGCCGGCCAGTCCACATTCGTGATCGAGGCCATGCTCCAGGTCGGCAGGGCTGACCCCGTTGCGTAGGAGCCATGTCAAGGCTCCTGGGTCGACGTTGCCTGGACGCGTGGCCATGACGAGCCCCTCCAGCGGCGTGAAACCCATGGTGGTGTCCACCGACTGCCCTCCTGCAACTGCTGCAAGCGACGCACCGGAGCCGAGGTGCGCTATGACCAGGCGGAGGTCCGCGGGCGAGTGCCCCAGCATCTCCGAGCTACGCATGGTCGCGTAGGCATAGGACAAGCCATGAAAGCCGTAGCGCCTGACGCCGAGACCCACCCGCCAGGCAGCAGGGAGAGCATAGGTCGATGCGCCTGGAGGCATGGTGGCATGGAAAGCAGTGTCGAAGCACGCGATCGCCGGTATATTTGGCACGGCAGATATGAGTGCGGCGAGCACGTCCAGCGCTCGGCGTTGGTGCAGGGGGGCCAGGTCCACCAAGTCCTCGAGGTCGCTCATTACCTGTTGGTCGACGATGACGGGTGAGGTGAAGCGCTCGCCGCCGTGGACAATGCGGTGGCTGCTTGCCGCAAATGGGCCGAGCTCGCTCAGGTGGGATGCGAGATCGCGGGCATGAATGCTGCCACGGGTGGCTGAAGTGTCGATCTCACGCATGGCCAAGGTGCTATAGCCACTGTCGACGAGGGAGAGTTTCAGGCTGCTCGATCCTACGTTCACGGCGAGGATCGGTCCCGAACCCTCGGCAGGCCTCGGTTCACTTGCCGGTTCAGCCATCCGCGTCGGAGCCAGGCGACCACACGTGCTTGGCGGTTACTACTGCGTCGCGAGCTATCCCGTCCATGTCCAGTCCCTCACCGCGGGAATGTCGTCACCGAACTCGCGGGTGTAGGCACGGGCTTCCGTCCGCAGGTCTGTGACCTCCTGGCGGAGTGCGGCAGCACGTTGGCCAAGGCCTGGGACTCGATCGATCACGTCCATCACGAGGTGAAACCGGTCGAGGTCGTTCAGCATGACCATGTCGAACGGCGTGGTGGTCGTGCCCTCCTCCTTGTACCCGCGCACATGGATGTTGTCGTGATTCGTGCGGCGGTAGGTGAGCCGGTGAATGAGCCAGGGGTAGCCATGGTAGGCGAACAGGACAGGCTTGTCGGTGGTGAACAGGTCGTCGAACGCGGGGTCCGGCAGGCCGTGTGGATGCTCAGTCGGAGGCTCCAGGCGCATCAGGTCGACGACGTTCACGACTCTCACGCGAAGCTCGGGAAGGCTGTTGCGCAGTATCTCGGCAGCGGCCAACGTCTCGAGCGTGGGGACGTCACCGGCGCACGCGAGTACGACGTCGGGATCTCCACCGTTGTCCGTGCTCGCGAACTCCCAGATGCCGGCGCCACGCTCGCAGTGTGCAATGGCCTCGTCGAGCGTAAGCCAGGTCGGGTTCGGCTGCTTGCCTGCCACTATCACGTTCACCCGGTTGCGGCTTGCGAGGCAGTGCCGGCCTACGGCGAGGAGGCAGTTCGCGTCTGGCGGTAGGTAGACGCGCACGACTGAGGCCTTCTTGTTGACGACATGGTCTATGAATCCCGGATCCTGATGGGAGAAGCCGTTGTGGTCCTGACGCCAGACGTGGGAGCTGAGGAGGTAGTTGAGTGAAGCTATGGGCTCCCGCCAGGGGATCTCGTGGCAGACCTTCAGCCACTTGGCATGCTGGTTGAACATCGAGTCCACGATGTGGATGAAGGCCTCGTAGCAGTTGAACAGACCGTGGCGACCACTCAGCAGGTAGCCCTCGAGCCAGCCTTCGCAGCAGTGCTCGGAGAGAACCTCCATGACGCGCCCGTCGGGGGCGAGATGGTCGTCGGCTGCGACCCGCTCGGCCATCCAGGTGCGGTCGGTCACCTCGAACAGGGCTGTCAGCCTGTTCGAGGCGGTCTCGTCGGGCCCGAACACCCGGAAGTTGTCGGGGTTGGCCGACATCACGTCACGAAGCCAGGTGCCCAGGATCCGCGTTGGTTCCACCTCGGGCTTTCCCGCGGAGTCGACTTGCACGCCGTAGGCATCCAGATCGGGGAGTGTCAGCTCGCGAAGGAGCTTGCCGCCGTTGGTATGGGGGTTGGCCCCCATCCGCCGGTCTCCCTTCGGAGCCAGGGCACGAGCTTCGGGCCGCAGAGCGCCTCGCGCGTCGAAGAGCTCTTCGGGCTTGTAGCTTCGCATCCAGTCTTCGAGCTGGCCGAGCTGGACGGGGTCGGTTCGCGCCAGGGGCAGCGGAACCTGGTGGGCCCGGAAGGTTCCCTCCACCGGCTCACCATCGACCACCTTCGGACCGGTCCACCCCTTGGGTGTGCGCAAGACGACCATCGGCCATGCAGGACGTGAGCCGACACCGCGCGTGCGGGCGTTGTGCTGGATCTGGAAGATCCGGTCGAGGGCGGATTCGAGGGCGGCAGCCAGCTGCTGGTGGACCGGCTCCGGCTCGTTGCCCTCCACTACCAGGGGGTCGTAGCCGCACCCGCGCAAGAATTCATCCAGCTCGCCGGGGGGGATGCGTGCAAGGAGGGTGGGTGCTGCGATCTTGTAGCCGTTAAGGTGCAAGATCGGGAGAACGGCCCCGTCACGGGCAGGGTCTAGGACCTTGTTCGACTGCCAGCTGGTGGCGAGGGGACCGGTCTCGGCCTCGCCGTCGCCGACTACGCAGAAGACGACCAGATCGGGATTATCGAATGCGGCACCATAGGCGTGCAGCAGGGAATAGCCGAGCTCGCCCCCTTCGTTGATCGAGCCTGGGGTCTCCGGCGCGACGTGGCTCGGGATCCCACCGGGGAACGAGAACTGGCGGAACAGCCTGTGAAGGCCGTCGGCGTCGACGCCAATGCTCGGATAGCGCTCGGTATAGCTGCCCTCGATGTAGGTGCTTGCCACCAGAGCCGGGCCCCCGTGCCCGGGTCCCGTGACGAACATCGCGTCGAGGTCGCGCTTGGCGACGAGACGGCTGGCATGCGCGTAAAGGAGGTTCAGCCCAGGAGTGGTGCCCCAGTGGCCAAGCAGCCTGGGCTTGATGTGGTCGGGTAGGAGCTTCTCTGTGAGAAGCGCATTGTCAACCAGGAAGATCTGCCCGGCGGAGAGGTAGTTGGCGGCTCGCCACCACAGATCGAGAGACGCCAGCTCCTCTGCATCCAAGGGGCCGTTCCCCGACGAGCTCGGCGGATCGGTGGCTGATGTCATGGCAGCTCCTCTCGGTTCCAACGCACTGGCCTGCTACAAGCCAGCTACCGTCTCGAACGTAGTGGCCCACTCGAACTGGCCCACTCGAACGTAGTGGATGAGACGCAATTACCGGCAGGCGACTCGAGTCATTGGTAACCCTAGGTCGTCGATCGGCCGGTCTGTGGTCAGCCAGCAGGAGTCGAGCCAGGCTCGGAGGGGGACTCGCTTCCTGCTGGGGTAAGCAGTTCCAGGTGACGACCCGACAGAACGAGGCGAGAAATCCTCACCCAATGAGCGTCGTCGGCTGCGACAGGGGAGTCGATCGGGGTAGTCCTCGCGGCCTGCGATGCCGGGTCGATGGAGTCCGTCACGTCGAAGGCCGTTCCCTTGGCCATGACGCTCCAACCCGTGCCGGCCGTCCTGTCGACCTCGTCTATCTCGAAGGCCACCTTCGCCATAGAAGCAGCCGAGAGCTTGGTGCCGGGCTCGGTGCGGAATATGATGCTCGTCCCGTCGAAGACGTATGACACGGGGAATATCTCGGGATGGTCGCCCGCCTGGACGGCCAGACGGCCGAGCCTGCCGGCGGCGAGGTGGGAACGGCAGTCCTCCTCGGACATCTCCTCGATTGTGGCTAAGTGGGCGAAGCTCATGAGCGGACCTCAGTCTGTAACTTGGGAGTCTTCCACATGGGGTGCATGGGGTGCATGGGGTGCATGGGGTGCCGATTGGGCGCTCGGTTCTTGGTTGGAAGTGCTCGAGGCACGGCTGGCGCTGGCGGCGTGGGTGTTTGCCGGCACGCGGGACGATCCCGGCGCCACGGTGCGAGGTGGCTGGGGGGAGCCGGACGGCTTCGTGCCGACCAGATGATAGACGGCAGAGCCATCCACGGTCTCCTGCTCGAGGAGGAGCTTGACCAGCTTGCCAAGCGCGCTCCTATGGGCTTTCAGCAGGCTGACCGCACGGTCCTCGGCATCCTTGACCAGCCGGGACACTTCGGCGTCGATGGTTGCCTGGGTGGTTTCCGCAAAAGGCCGACTCGAGAACTCGGACCCACCGCCCCCCAGGAAAACCGACCCGCCGCTCGGGTAGCCGACGGGACCTAGCGCCTTGGATAGACCGAACTCTCGTACCATCTTCGTGGCCAGGTCGGTCGCCTGGGCAAGATCGTTTGCCGCGCCGGTAGAACCCTGGCCAAGCTCTACTAGCTCCGCGGCGCGCCCGCCGAGTCGTACCGCAAGCGAGTCGTTCAGGTAGTCCTCGGAGTACAAGTGCCGCTCGACCAGCGGGAGCTGCTCGGTCACGCCGAGCGCCTGGCCGGCAGGCAGGATCGTGACCTTCGCCACAGGATCTGCGTTAGGGCACAATGCAGCCACGATGGCGTGTCCTGACTCGTGTATGGCGACAGCGTGCTTCTCCTCGGGAAGCAGCACGTTCGAGCCCTCGCGCCTGCCGAGGAGGATGCGGTCGCGTGCCTGGTCGAAGTCGGATGCGGCGAGGATATGCCTGTTGTTTCGAACGGCGACTATCGCTGCCTCGTTGGCGAGGTTGGCCAGATCTGCCCCTGAGAAGCCCGGGGTTCCCCGTGCGACCACGTCCAGGTCCACGTCGGGGCCAAGAGTCTTTCCCTTGCAATGAACTGCCAGTATGGCTCGGCGCTCACCTAGCGTGGGCAGTGGGATGATCACCTGGCGATCGAAGCGACCGGGGCGCAGCAGGGCGGGGTCGAGGATCTCCGGGCGGTTCGTAGCTGCCAGGACGACGATGCCCTCGGCTGGGTCGAACCCGTCCATCTCCGATAGCAGCTGGTTCAGCGTCTGCTCGCGCTCGTCGTTGGATACCATGGCCCCTTGGCCCGAGCGCCGCTGACCTATGGCATCGACCTCGTCGACGAACACTATGGCCGGAGCCCGCTTTGCCGCTTCGGTGAACAGATCGCGGACGCGCGCTGCTCCCACGCCGACGTACATCTCGACGAAGCTGGATCCCGCAACCGAGAAGAACGGCACCGCCGCCTCGCCTGCCACTGCGCGGGCCAGCAGGGTCTTGCCGGTGCCGGGGGGTCCGACCATCAGCACTCCGCGCGGCGCCACTGCCCCGGCGCGCCTGTAGCGCTCCGGGTTGCGAAGGAAGTCGACCACCTCGGCTATCTCTGCCTTTGCTCCCTCGTATCCAGCCACGTCTGCGAAGGTCGTGGAGGGCCTCTCGGCATCGAACACCTTGGCCTTCGATCGCCCGACGCTCAGAGCCCCGCCGAGAGCGCCGCCGCCCCCTTGTCGGGACAGGCGGACCCAGAACCAGATGATTATCACGAACGGACCCAGAAGGATCAGCCAGGTGATCACCTCGGAACCGAACGACGGCCCTGCCACGCTGGCGTCTATTGACACCTTCGCCGCCTGGAGCTCCGTGAGGAGGGAGGATCTGGCCAACTCGACTGGGATGACGGTGGTGTAGGAGCGCCCCTTGGCGAGCTTGCCCGTAGCGGTGCCGTTTGACGCGATGGTGACGCTGCGCACCTCGTGCGCGGAGACATCGTGGAGGAACTGCGAATAGGTGAGGTTGACCGGCGGGGTGGTGTGCAATGTCGGCAGCACTATCCATAACAGGAGGGTGATACCGAAGGCGATCGGGAGTAGCCAATGGCGCCACCCGGGCGGGGGTGGCGGCGCAGTGCCCTGTGGCTTGGCTCCATCGGGAGGCGGAAGGGCCTGCCTGGTCACCGAGGAGCCACCGCCGGATGATCAACGCCGCGAGCGACGCGCACCGGGCTCCTGGTCGCCCAGCTGGCTGCCGGCGTGTCGCAGTTATCCATACCTACCCACGCTAGTAGCCCGCCGGGCCGGCGTGTGCAAGAAGCCCGTGGTGCCACCGCTCCATTTTCGACAACCGGCACGGCCAACAGCTTCCGCGCGAACCTGGCATCCTGTATTCATTGGCGACCGAGGGAGATGCGTTCATGGTGGATGGCAGCTATGGCAACGAGGCAGGTTCAGCGGCCCCTGAGCCAGCAGGCGGGCGGAGCGAGGAGCCAGGCGCGGCGCTCCGCGGAGGTGGAAGGATCGTGGTCGGCGTCGATGGCTCGCCTACATCGAGGCAGGCGCTCGCCTGGGCAGTGGAGGAGGCGGGCTACCGGCACGCGTCGTTGGATGCGGTGGCTGCCTGGCAGGTTCCTGTCGACTTCGCGATGCTTCCAGCCGGGGAAGGAATAGGCGACGCGGCAGTCCAGATGGAGACAGACGTGAAGGCCGAGCTCGCCGATGCTCTGTCGGAGGTGGAAGGCTCAGGCCTCACCATTACCGAGACGGTGGTCGAAGGGCCGGCGGCGCCAGTGCTTATCGAGCGTTCCAAGGGTGCCGAGATGCTCGTGGTCGGAAGCCGCGGCAGGGGCGGGTTCGTCGGTCTTCTGCTCGGTTCGGTGAGCTCTCAGTGCGTCCACCACGCGCACTGCCCGGTAGTGGTGGTCCACGGCGAGGAGGATTGAGCGGGCCTGAGCCGGCTCAGCTGCCAGGCAGCGTGCCGGACTCGCCGATAGGGGCGAAGGGCAGGAGCAGGACCGGCACGTCGACCCGCTCGATCAGGGCCCTTGCCAAGGCTGCTTTGCCTGAGGTGATGTCGCCCTGCCATGCCAAGGCAATGAGGTCGGCATCATGTGACCGCTCCTCGATGACGTCAGCAGGTTCCCCGGTGCGCACCTCTATGGATCCGACTCCCACGCCATGCCGGCGGCTCAGCTCTTCCAGCCATGCCTCGGCGTTGTACCCGGCCCCCTCCCACAACCGTGGCCGGGTGGACTCCGACAAGACGTGCAGGAGCACGACTCCCTCAAGGGACTTGCCCAGGTGACCTAGGAAATGCCGGACGCGTTCTATGACCGGCTCTGTGCCGTCGACGGGCACGAGCACCCGGGATAGCGTGCTGCCGGGCGTGGCCTGTGTAGATCCCTGGACCGCGCTAGCGTTGCCCGCTCCCCGGGGGGGAAGAACGAGCACCGGGCCTGGAAGCGACGCGGCAAGGCCTAGCATGGTGTCACCCTCGCCGTTCCTGGACCCCGTTGGTGCGTCGAAGCATGGACCGGTAACGGGGTTCAAGCCCAGCATCTGTGCGACGGCATCGATGGCCGGTTGCCACCGGGTCAGGCTGGCGTTGCCCCACGAGGCAACTGTCAGGTCACCTGCCGGTAGCTGAGCGCTGTTCTCGCTCTCGGGGGTTGTGTGATCGTCCGGTCCGTTCCGATCCCGGTCGGCGGGGGCATCACTCATCTGAACCACCTTCCTGGAGGCTGGACGACAATACGATGGCGACCGGCCACTTGGACCGGTACTGCCCGGTCGCATCCGACGTATAGGGAATCCGCGGAGCACCGCAGCGACAGCCGGCGGTTGTGCCAGCGAATGCGCATCCTGAGCTCCCCCCACTGCTCCGGGATGTGAGGATCGATCCGAAGTGTGTTCTCGTCGGGTCGCTCGGGCTGGATACCGGCGAAGCCGATGACCAATGCCTGCCATATCCCGCCCATGTTGGCCATGTGGAGGCCACCGGCGGTACTGCCTGTCAGGTCTGTGAGGTCGATGTCGCACGCGAGCTGCAGCAGCGAGACGGCTTCGTCAAGGCGCCCGCATCTGGCCAGGAGGCTCGAATGAACCGATGGCGACAGCGAGCTGCCATGCGCAGTGCGAGGAAGGTAGTAATCGAGGTTGGCCGCGAGCGAGCCAGCTCTCATGCTTGCAGGGATCATGTGGTGCGCCATGAGCACGTCGGCCTGCTTGATGATCTGGGATTGCTCCAGCCGCTCGCGTCCGAGGACCAAGTCGGCAGCTACAGGTGGCGTCCCCAGGTCGGTGGCCATGATGGCCTCGAGCTTGGCGTAGCCGGTGAACTGCTCGTAGATCCCGCTGTCCTGACTGTAGCCGTCCACCATCGCCCCGGCGAGCTCTTTGAAGCGGGCAGCCTCGGCATGCTCGGCTGAGCCCCCGGTGCGCTCCAGCAGCTCGGCTCCTCGGCGGAGATTCCATGCCGCCATCAGATTGGTAAAGGCATCGTCATCCACACCCTCGTGGTACTCGTCGGGCCCGATCACATGGTCTATGTGGGCACGGCCGTCGGCATCGAGGCGAGCCCTGCTTGCCCAGTAGCGCGCCGTGTCGACCACGAGAGGGCCGCCCGGACCGTCGAGGAACCGCCAGGATCCCGACCATGATGCAAGCTGCCAGGCTGCCCATGCGACGTCGGCGACGATGTGCTCCTCGAGATCCCCGGTCAATATCGGAACTACCGTCCCGTGCTCGTCGATTCCCGACCGCGGCGTCACGTCCGTCCCGTCGTGCGCGGACTCCCATGGGAAGCGTGCCCCTCGACGGCCACTGCCGATGGCGGCATCCCGCGCCTGAGGTAGGCGCCTGATGCGGTACTCGAGCATCGCGCGTGCAGAGGGCGGATGCGTGGCAGCGAGGAACGGCAGCACGAACACGTCGGCATCCCAAAACACATGGCCTGCATAGGCGAGCCCACTCAGGCCGCGGGCACCGACTGGTGCCTCGCCCCGGCTGGCGACAGATGCCATGAGGTGGAACAGGGAGAACCGAACAGCTCGCGAGAGCTCTTCGTCTCCGGTTATCTCGACGTTCGCGTCCTCCCAACGCGACGCCCAGGCTGTCGTATGCTCCGCCACGAGGGCATACGGGCCGAGCGCCCGTGCGGCCGCAAGGCGGCGACGGGCCCGAGTGACAGAGGGCCTGCGTGATGAGGCAGCGTCGTAGCACGCGATGCGCACGACGGACTGGCGGGAGCACTGCTGGGAAGACGCAGGGGCGCCTGGCATGGGTGGCAGCAGCCCTGGTGGTAGCGCCTCGACATAGTCGGAGATCGCGAGGGCTATCCCTCCGCCGAGGGTCGAGGCGCAGGCATGCACTTCGACCTCGCCGGTGGGCTCATAGCCTGGGGGCAGGTCTGCCAACAGGATCATCGTGCCAGGGCGCGCGAGGCTTGAGAGACGGATCGTTCTCAGCCAGCCCGCGCTACCGTACGGGAGCGTTCTGGAGAGGATACCGGTGCTCATGTCGAGCTCCCGGCTGCCGCTGGGTGATCCGGCTGGTAAGGGTAGCGTTGTCCACCCCGGCCCTTGGAGAAGAGATATCGTCCCGTCGGCATGGCGCTCGTAGACCGATGCGGCCACGACGGCAGGAGCAGCATCGGGGCCGTCCTCCTCAAGGCTGCCGCGCGTGCCGAAGTGGCCGTCCGCAAGGCATAGCCAACTCTCCTCGACCCTGCGTCTTGATCGCGGCCCGTCTGATACCACGATTACCCATGGTGACGACGACCCGTCCGCGCGCGTCGTAGCAGCGGTGGAATCGGGCATCGAGCCGGCGTCAGTCGGTTCGCCCACCCTAGTGCTCTGGCTCCGTTGCCGCGCCATGGAGCGCGAAGCGGCGGCCGGTCACGAGGTCGGCGCGGATGTGAAGTAGGCGGTCACCTGCTCTAGGGACGAGTGGATGAGGCAGGCGTCCGAGGTCCTCGGGAGCCATCCGGTCCGGATGCCACACTGTCCCGAGCCCGCGGACCAGGACGCTCCATGCAACCTGCTCGACGTGATCCGCGCTGTCGACCTCGAATGCCACCAGGGCACCGTCCGTGGCGCTGCTCTTCAGGCCTTCACCCGAGCGCACCACGAGCTCTCCCTCGACCTGGGCGAAGTTGACCGGCAGGATGATCGGAGCGTGGGTGGATCCGTCGGGATGGGGCACGACGAAACCTACCCGGCCCACCAACTGGTGTTTGGCGCCGAGGGCCAGTAGGCGCAGGCACTCGGGACGTTCGAGGATCTCCGATCCGGCATGGTCCAGCCACATGGGCCAAGCATCGCACGCGCGTGAGGTCGATGGATGTTGGATCCGGCTAATGGCCGAGAAGTCCCAGCTGCCATGCGGCAGCCCAGATGGCCAGACCTCCCGCGAACACCCAGATCATGTCGAGCTTGAAGGCTCGGGCTGCTACCAGGGCTGCACCTGCTAGAGCCGTCGATGCACGGCTGGCTATGACGGGATGCCCGAGCTGGAGAATGATCGCGCTGAGGAGCCCGACGAACGCGGCCATCACACCGGCGAGCGCCCCGCGCACGGGCCGCCATCTCTGGAGGGGACCGGATACCTCCGTAAAGCCGAGCGTCATGGCGAACGAGGGCGAGAAGATCGCAAAGGTGGCCAGAGCGGCTCCGGGAATGCCAGCGAGCTTGTAGCCGATGAAGGCTGCCGTTATGAGGAAGGGACCTGGTGTCACCTGGCCGAATGCGATCCCCGCGCTCAGCTCGCCTGGGGTGAGCCAGTGATGGGAGACGACGGCCAGGTTCGTTATGAGTGGCAGTATGGTAAGCCCGTTGCCGAATGCGACAGCGCCGATCTCGAGAAGACCGGTCCCCATCGTTGCCAACCGCCGCGGCTCGGCGAGGACCAACACGATGGCTGTGGCTATCACCACTGAGGTGAGGGCGCCTATGGCGAGCCACCGTCGTGCCTGCCCTGCCTGCCCTGGCGCTCGGCTCGGGGAGCCGGTGGGATCGGAACGGCTCGGAGAGCGGGTGGGATCGGAACGGCTCGGAGAGCGGGTGGGATCGACGGCTGGTGCCCGCGGGGCCATCCACAATGCCCCGGCCATGAGCGCGCCGACGATGACAAGCACGGGGCTCACACCGTAGATGTCAGCAGTGAACGCCAGGATCGCCACTGCTGCCGCCGACGTGCTCGCAAGGTACTGCTTCGCGAAGTCCAGCGTGACGTGCATGACCACGCCGACCACGATTGCGTCGAGGCCCAGAACCATCTCGCGCACCCACCCGAGGCTCGCCCCGGCAAAGTACAGGGCGCTCAGCGCCACCATGAGGATGAAGGACGGAGTGACAAAGCCCAGGGTGGCGGCTATAGCTCCGCGGACGCCTCGCAGGCGGTAGCCGACGTACGCGGTGAAATCGATCATGATCGGTCCCGGGTAGATCTGGACCAAGGCCAGTCCCTCGTTCATCTGCTCGGCTGTCAGCCAGCGCCGTCCGAGCACGGTCGACTTGAGCTTGGCCATTACGGCCATCCCGTACGCCGTGAGCCCTATCTGACCGAACGCGAGAGCGATTGTCGACAGAGCCACGGGCTCTGGGCCAGTCCCGGGCTCTGGGCCAGTCCCGGGCTCTGGGCCAGTCCCGCGCTCTGGGCCAGTCCCTGACCCCGAACGTGCAGGTTCCATGAGCAGCAGGCTAGGCCGCGTGCCATTAGCATGTGTGAATGCGGCGCGCGGAGTCCCTTCGGGTGCTGACTTCATGATCGGAGGCATCCGTAATAGATGGTGGCTAACAGGACAGTGAAGGGTGATGGTGAAACTCCTGGCGGCGGTGCAGCATCACAGTGCTCTGGCTATGTGCTGCCGCTTGTCCATGCGCGTGTGCCCGAGCCGGTTGTCGGTCTGGCCTTTGTGGGGGCGCTGGCGGCCACTGTGATCGCAGGCGCTGTTGAGCTTCCTGCAGCTGCCCTCATCGGTGCCGGTGTGGTGGTCGCCCGTCATCGGACAGGCCGTCGTGACGCCAAGGCGGCGAGCGGGCAAACTGCCGGAGGGTGATCCCGCTGGCAGCTGGTTGCGCCCCCAGCAGTTCATGGTGACCGGTATTCCGGGATACACGGAGCTCGCCAGGTTGCTCGACGGGATCTTCAGTGGCCGGCGGCACCGCCGGTCATGGGTTGGCAATGGCCGTGCCCATATAGAGGTGCGCGCAGCGCGCAGGCAGGGGCTTGACGCGTTCACGAGGCATGTTGAAGGCGCCCTGTCGAGAGTCGAAGGCGTTCAGTGGGCGGAGGTGAACGCGGTCACAGGCCGGGTGGTGGTCGCCTTTGATCCAGGTAGCGCGGATCTCGATGACCTGGTGGAGGTCGTCGAGGGCGTCGAGGAGGCCCATGGGCTTCATCAGGAGCGTTTCTCCCACGACCGGCCGGAGCACCCGGGGGACATCGAGCCGTTGCGGCGCAATGCGATCGCGTTGGGGGCAGACGTAGCCGGTCTCGGTGTGAGCGTGTTCGGTCAGATCCTTGGGGCGACACCGCTCCCGAGCGAGATAGCGTCCCTGGTGGCGTTGGCTGAGAGCGAACCAAGGGTACGGCGGTTGCTCGATGCCCACATCGGCCATGCCGCGACCGATCTGGGCCTTGGTCTTGCAAACGCGTTGACACAGGCCCTTTCACAGGGACCTCTGGGCCTGGCAGTCGACATGGCCCATAGAGCCAACCGGATAGGCGAGCTACGGTCGTACCAGGTCCTCTGGTCCAAGCGTGAGCCCGAGCTGTGCGGGCGTCACACCGGATCGATTGATCCGATCAGCCGGGAGCCCCGCCCGGCGAGCTTGCCGCCAGGCCCTGTGGAGCGCTACACCGACAGGGCGTCATTGGCGACCTTCGGTGCCTTCGGCGTGGCGCTTGCCGCGACCCGCAGCCCGCGCAAGGCGGGTAACGCATTCGTGGCCGGCGTGCCCAAGGCAGCGCGTCTCGGGAGGGAAGCCTTTTCAGCCGAACTGGGTAGAGCGTTGTCGGGGCGTGGCGTGCTTGTGATGGATCGCACTGCGCTGCTCAGGCTCGACAGGGTCGACACCGTCGTGCTCGACGCAGCGGTGCTGACGACGGGGCGGAGACGGCTAGGGCACTTCGAGGCCATCGGGGGTGGGGATCCACTGGAGGTGGCCAGCCGCCTCGACTCGATGTTCGATGCGGACAAGCCCATGGGCAAGGTTCGCAGCGGAAGATGGATGCTGGCTCCCCTGGGAGATCTGGAGGCCATGGGCATCGAGATGCCGCGTGGCACCCTTGGGAGGGTTCGGACGCTGGCACGCCGGGGCTCGGGCGTGCTTGGCTTGGCGACCTCCAAGCGCCTTGTCGGCTTGGCTGCTCTGGAGGCCGAGCTGGTGCCCCTTGCGACGGCACTGGGGGACAGCATCAGGCGCGCCGGGTTCGATCTGCTCGTTGCCGGTACCCGCGGAGCGGTCGGGGAGCAGTTGGGGGCGAAGGGAGTGGTGGCGGCGGGCAGGCGCCTGAGGCAGTCGGTGCGATCGCTGCAATCTGCCGGGCATGTGGTTCTGCTCGTTTCCGGCGGCGAGGCACGGGGGGCACTGCGAGCGGCAGACTGCGGCTTCGGCCTCACCGGCCTTGCCCACGATCCCCCCTGGGGCGCGCATCTGCTTGCCGGGAAGGACCTGGAGCCCGCCTTCCTCGTCGTAGAGGCGGCCAGGGCCGCCCGTCAAGTCAGTCGCCGAGCGGCGATGCTGTCCCTGGCAGGATCGGGTATCGGCGGGGTATGGGCCCTGGTTGGGCTTCCGAGCACAGCAGGAAGGCGGGCTGCTCTGCCGGTCAACGTTGCCGCATTGGCTGCTCAGGCGAGCTCG
This sequence comes from Actinomycetes bacterium, assembly GCA_021851165.1. Lineage (GTDB taxonomy): Bacteria > Actinomycetota > Acidimicrobiia > Acidimicrobiales > JAJZJN01 > JAJZJN01. The sequence goes on along the minus strand of JAJZJN010000001.1, from coordinate 33,450 downwards.
GTTTACTCGGCTTCCATCGTGGCGCGGCGGCGGGTGCCGATACCGGATACTCCACCGCCTTGGCACGCCATGAGCCCAGAGGCGGTCATCGCGGCCCTCAGGAGCTCCCGGGACGGCCTCGACACTGCCGAGGCTCGCCGCCGCGAGACGCCCCGGTTGCCTCCGCGGCCCCTGGCAGCGAAGGCAGCGAGGGCCCTGGTCGAAGAGCTGTCGAATCCTCTCACCCCACTGCTCGGGGTCGGCGCCGGCCTCTCGGCTGCCGTGGGCTCGGTGACGGATGCGGTGCTGGTGGCCGGTGTCGCGGGGGCGAACGCTGCGATAGGCGCGGTTCAGCGTATGCGTGCCGAGGTGTCGATAGCTCGGCTGGCGACGGCAAGCGCAGGATCTGTGGGAGTTCTCCGTTCTGGTAAGACCGTAGAGATCGGCCACGATGGGCTGGTGCGTGGGGACGTGGTTGAGTTGGGTAGTGGGGATCAGGTTCCCGCTGACTGCCGTATCCTCGAGGCATCCTCGTGCGAGGTCGACGAGTCGGCGCTCACTGGCGAGTCACTGCCGGTGCTCAAGCACGCGATGGCCACTCCGGGCATGGCCGTGGCCGATCGGTCGTGCATGCTCTACGAGGGGACGACCGTGGTTGCCGGGAGCGCTCTTGGCGTGGTTGTTGCTACCGGGGACGCCACGGAGTCCAGGCGCGGGCTGGCCGAGGCGCCCGAGGCACCTCGCAGCGGCGTCGAAGCACGCCTCGCCCGTTTGAGCACCCTCACGGTGCCGGCGACGGTGGCCAGTGGCGCCGTAGTCACCGGACTTGGCCTGTTGCGCGGTGTTCCTCTTCGTCGTGCGGTCGGCTCGGGCGTGAGCCTGATGGTGGCGGCGGTTCCAGAAGGGCTTCCGCTGCTTGCCAGTGCTGCGCAGCTTGCTGCGGCACGCCGGTTGTCCGAGCGCGGAGCGTTGGTGAGGAACCCCCATACGATCGAGGCTCTGGGTCGTGTCGACGTTCTGTGCTTCGACAAGACCGGCACTCTCACAGCCGGTGAGATCGCGTTGATACGAGTTTCCGACGGCTCAACGGATTACCCGATCGAGGCACCCGCCCCTGCGGGACGGCAGGTGCTCGCTGCAGCTCTGCGGGCAAGCCCGGTGGCTGATGGCGAGGAGATCCTGCCGCACGCCACCGACAGGGCTGTAGTGCAAGGAGCGATCCAGGCTGGTATCGGGGCTGGCCTGGATGAGGAGAGCTGGGAGCTCATCGACGAGCTGGCCTTCGAGCCGAGCAGAGGATTTCATGCAGTGGTGGGAAGGGCCGGGGCCCGCACGGTCATAGCAGCGAAGGGGGCACCCGAAGTTATCTTGCCGCGCTGCGCCACATGGGCGTCGCCCGACGGAACCGTGCCTATCACAGCGAGGGTTCGGAGGAGATTGGACGCCGAGGTCGAGCGGATGGCCAGCAGGGGCCTGCGCGTGCTCGCGGTGGCCCAGAGAGGCGCCTCCGGGGGCGGCGAGCTCGGCGAGCAGAGGGTGTCCGATCTTGAGCTGCTCGGCTTCCTCGGAATGGCGGACCACGTTCGGCCGACGGCGGCCGCTGCGGTGGCGGAGATCCGTCGGGCCGGCGTCGATGTGGTCATGATAACCGGAGATCATCCGAGCACAGCGGCGGCGGTGGCAAGCGAGCTCGGGATCTTCGGTTCCAGGCGGATCTTGACCGGCCTGGAGCTCGATGCGATGAGCGCCGAGGAGCTCGACGAGGCGATCCACGGTGTCTCGGTGTTCGCGAGGGTCACCCCCGCTCACAAGGTTCGGATCGTCGCATCCCTGCAGAGCGCAGGGAGGGTCGTTGCCATGACGGGGGACGGCGCCAACGACGCAGCGGCAATCAGGCTGGCAAACGCCGGAATCGCCCTTGGCGGTAGGGGCTCCCCTGCGGCTAGGGAGGCAGCGGACCTCGTGGTGACTGACGATCGCATAGAGACGATCGTCGATGCCATAGTAGAAGGCAGAGCCATGTGGGCTTCGGTGCGCGACGCACTCGCGATCCTCGTCGGTGGCAATCTCGGCGAGGTCGGCTTCAGTGTGGCCACAGCGGTGATATCGGGCACCGCTGCCCTCGGCCCCCGGCAGTTCCTCCTCGTGAACCTGCTGACCGACATGCTTCCTGCCATCACGATCGCGCTCCAGCCCCCCGCGGGACGCGACGCAGAGTCGCTCATTCACGAAGGTCCCGACGCATCGCTCGGGACTGCCCTCGGGCGTCAGGTGGCCCTTCGGGCAGTGGCCACGGCCGGAGGAGCCACCAGTGCGTGGTTGATGGCGAGGCTGACCGGCAGGCAGCGCCGGGCCAGCACTGTCGCACTGGCTGCCCTGGTGGGAACTCAACTGGGCCAGACGGCAGTCGTGGGGTACCGCAGCCCCTTGGTGCTCGGCTCGACCGTCGCGTCGGGTCTCGTCCTCGTAGGGGTGGTTCAGACCCCGATCGTGAGCCAGTTCTTTGGCTGCACCCCCCTTGGGCCCGTTGGATGGGCCATGGCCGGTGGAGCGTCGGCAGCTGCGACTGTGGCTACAGTCGCACTGCCGCGCATCGGGGCCTATGTCATAGAGCGCCTGTCCCCGAGCGAGCTGGTAGAGCGCGAGCGTGCGCCTGGCCTGTAGGGCTTGAGAGAGGAGGACCGCCGGCGCCCTGCAGGAGCCCGCTGGTGATGCCACGGGTCCCACCGGGTCCTCGCAGTGTGGAATCATGATCGAAGTAACCCACCAAGGAGGATGCATATGTCGGCGCCGTCCCCGCAGGACGAGGGAGGATCGTCCACCGCGGCTCATGGTTCGCGCCAGCGAGTGGTAGTGGGGATCGACGGATCCCCACAAGCCGCCCTTGCGCTGGCCTGGGCCATAGACGAGGTGCGCTATCGCGGTGTCGATCTGGAGGTGGTGAGCACCTGGTACCTCCCGGAGTACGACTGGGGCGAGATGCCCCCCGTATCGCCGGACCCGGCCATAGAGCTCGCGGAGCAGGCTCGGAGCCTTGTCGACCAGGCCGCTGCCGAAGCGAGGGCTGCCGCACCTGGTACGGAGGTGTACACCACGGCTCTCGAGGGCAGTGCTGCATCGGTGTTGGTCGAGCTGTCGAAGGATGCAGGCCTGCTAGTCGTCGGGTCACGTGGCCGTGGCGGTTTCAAGGGCTTATTGCTCGGTTCGGTCAGCCAGCAGTGCGCGTCCCATGCACACTGCCCGGTGGTGGTGGTGCGCGAGCTCAGCTCTGCAGCTGGGCAATCCTGAACAGGAACGTCTTGAGCGCATCGGCTACCAGGAGGAAGGCGACCGCGCTCCCTATCCCGATTCCCAGCGCCAGCGGGCCGATGGCAACCATGAGCCAGCCTCTCCACGCGAGGATCGCGACGACGAGTATGTCGAGCGCCGAGCTTGCAGCCAGCCACCCGCTCGGCCTGGAGCTCCAGAAGTGGCGGCGCTCGCGTACTGAGTAGATGGTTGCCTGCGCAGAGGTGACCAGCCACACGAAAGTGAGTGTCTGCAGAGCACCGGTGCCAAGTCCGAGACCGAGCGACCCTGCATACCAGATCCCGAACGAGAAAAGTACCAGGGGTATCGAGAGCCCCAGAGATGCGATCATGAGTGCCCTTACCGACCAGCGTTCGGGGCGCGGGGGCGTTGAGACGCGATCGGTGGCCAGAGACATCGTGGCGAAGTTGTTGGCTAGCAGCAGCAGCACCACGAGCACCGGAGTGGTGACGAACTTCCCCGTGACGAGCAGCCCGATGCTCAGGAAGAGCGAGACCTGAAGTGTCTTCACGATCTTGTTCAGGGTGTAGGTGAGCAGGCGCTCGTGGATGCGGCGGCTCACCTCGATGCCGGCTACGAGATTGTCCAGGCCAGGGTCGGTGAGCACCATGCTTGCCGCTGCCTTGGCCACGTCTGTCGCGCTGGCAACGGCTACTCCTACCTCCGCCTTGCGCAGGGCAGGGGCATCGTTCACGCCATCCCCGGTCATCGCCACCGCTATGCCGCTGTTCTGCAGCTTCTCGACCAGCCTCAGCTTGTCCTCGGGGAGGACCTCTGCGTAGACGTCGCATAGCAGGCCCTCCATCCCTGTAGATCCGCCGGCGTCTCTATGCGGTGGCTGGTCGCCGGGTAGATCCGGGTTGCGGCCCGGGGCGTCTGCAGCAGCTTCCGAGGTAGCCGCATCCGGGGTGGGATCGCCTGTGGCGGCGCGCAGGACATCGGACTTGCAGGCGCGGTCGCCCAGGCCGACCTTGGCGGCTATGGCCTTGGCAGTAGCGAGACTGTCGCCGGTTACCATCGCCACCCGGACGCCCAGAGACTTGAGGTGCGCTATGAGCATTGCCGAGTCGGCGCGTGGTGGATCAGCGAGGCCGACGAGCCCCATCAGGGTCAGCGACGACGGATCGGCTCCACGTGCTACGCCAAGCACTCGGGCACCTGTGGATGCCAGGGTGTCGATGTCGTCGGCAATCCGATCCGGGTCCACGCCGGCAAGAGCGGCGATGACCTGGGGTGCGCCCTTCGTCACGACCACGGGGCCTTCTGGCGTGTCGAAACGGGCTTCGCAGCGCTTCGTGGCCGGATCGAACGGCACGAAGCTCACCCGGGTGCCGAGAGTGGTGTCGCTCCCAGCGCCAGCAGCCGTGATGACTGCGATGTCGAGGGGATCCTGCGTAGCGGCGTCGCTCGCCGCGGCCGCGACAGCTAGGAGCTGGCTGTCGTCGAAGGGGGGGTAGGCATGGAGGTCGGATACGGCAAGGCGGTTCTCTGTGATGGTGCCCGTCTTGTCCGTGCAGAGGACCTCGACACTCGCGGCCTCCTCGATCGCCGCGAGCCGGGTCACTAGCACCCCACGGCGGGCCAGTTCCTTGGAACCCAGGGCGCTTGCCAAGGTGAACGTGGTGGGAAGGGCTATAGGTACTGCAGCCACTACCAGGATCACGGCAAAGGGCAACAACGATCCCCACGACATCCCGCGGGCGGCGCCATCTGCCAGGACCATGACCACTAGGGCTGCATCGACTACCAACAGGTCCCGGACGAATCCGAAGATGAGGCGCTCCAAGTGCCCAGGGGCATGGGCCGTGCTGACGAGTTCGGCGGTACGCCCGAAGAAGGTCGAGATACCAGTGGCGGTGACCGTGCCACTGGCTTCGCCACGCACGACTATCGATCCCGAATATCCCTGGCTACCGGGGGCAAGCTTGATAGCGGCCGACTCACCGGTGAGCGCCGATTGGTCGACCGAACAGGTGCCGTCCACCAGGGTCACGTCCGCGGGGATCAAGTCGCCCTGGCGCATGTGTATCACGTCGCCTCTCACCAGTTCGGCTGCCGGGAGCACCGACCAGGTGCCGTCACGCAGCACTCGCGCTTCCACGGTGAGGCGCTGACGCAGCAGGGCGAGCGCATTCTGGGCGCCGCCCTCCTCGTTGAAAGCGAGGCCGGCATCGAGGATGACGAGTATGGCGATGACCACAGCGGCAGCCGTGTTGCCGAGGACCAGTTCCATCACGATTGCCGCCTCGAGCAGCCACGGAATGGGACCCCAGAACTTCGATGCCAGGAGAAGCATCTGGTTCGGGTGCTTCTCCGGAATGGAATTGGGCCCGTCGTGTGCGAGGCGCTCGCGCGCCTGGGCAGTAGTGAGCCCCTCGATCGTGGTGGCTCGGGTATCTTCAGAGTCGCTTAGGGGTGCCGAGACGCCATCGGCAACTGGATCCATGAGCCTAATCTAGGCCCATGGATTCGGCGAAGGAGACCGGCGTCCACGCCAATGATGAGGATCTGACCCGGATGAGCAGGTGGGTGGCCCTGGGTGTATTCGTCGTGGTCATAGGCATGGTGCCATGGACTGGTTACCTCGCGGTGACGCTACCGGGCCATTTCAGGAGTCACAACTGGAACGTTGCATGGGTGGGCTTCGATGCGGCCCTGATGGCTGTGCTCGCGTTCAACGCCTGGGCGGTGTGGACCAAGCGTCAGATCCTGGCAGGCTCCGCCATAGTGGCGGCGACCATGCTCGTCTGCGATGCGTGGTTCGATGTCAACACGTCCTTCGGAACGCGCGGCGAGGTGGTAACGATCGTAACGGCGGTGTTCGGCAACCTGCCCATGGCGGCATTCCTGGTGTGGATGGCTCGCGGCGTTATGCGTAGAACAGTGGCTGCGTTTGTCGGGGGCACCACCGGGACGGAGCCACCCAGGCACTTGAGGGATGCTCCACTGCTGTTCTCTAGTCCTGACCCTACGGGCGGGGGACCCCGCGGGGATGCCGCGGCCGGGGGGCCTGCGGGTGGCGATGAGGCCGGGGGGCCTGCGGGTGGCGATGAGGCCGGGGGGCCTGCGGGGGAGCCGTTGTGACCGATAGCCCGGGTTCGCGCCATGATCGGTGGATGGCAGGATCGACAGGTGACATAGCTCCGGCATGGGGAGAGGAGCCCGACGGGGATGGCAGATCGCTTGCTGGTGACCTGTTGGTTGCAGCGCCGGCTCTCGTCGATCCCAACTTCGACAGGACTGTCCTTCTCGTCTTGGACCACGGCCCGGAGGGTGCTCTGGGTGTCATCTTGAACCGCCCGACGGAGGTGGAAGTTGCGGAGATCATAGGCAGCTGGGCATCCGAGGCAAGAAGGACGCCGCCGGCGCTGGTGTTCTCGGGCGGACCCGTCGCGCCGAACGCGATGATAGGCATCGGGCGCCTGGCTGCCGGCCCAGCCCGAGGAGCGGCTCGAGGAGGGGAAGGGCCAGCTGCCGGTGGATGGCGGGCTGCGCTTGGTGCCGATACGGTCGACCTGTCACTGCCCCCCGGCAGCCAGGACGTCGCCATTGACGGGGCAAGGCTCTTTGCAGGATATGCCGGCTGGGGCCCGGGCCAGCTCGAGGGGGAGCTCGAAGCGGGGGGATGGATCGTGCTCGGGGCAATCCCCGCGGACATCTTCTGTGAGGATCCGGGGTCATTGTGGTCCGACGTGCTCCGCAGGCAGGGCGGCGAACTGTCGATGCTGGCCAACTACCCACCGGACCCTACGCTCAACTGAGCCGCGACCAAGCCTCGACCGAGAGGATAGAACTTCTGAGCGAAGCCCACATTGGCTGTCGAGCCGCTCACGGCTACCATCGCCAGAGTGACCGATCGCATACTGGCGCCAGCAGAGACCCAGCTTCCCTTCGTCGAAGTGGCGCGCCGAGTGGTCCACAGTGAGAAGCGGGTAGGGGCCGATGTCGACGGTATCGCTGTGGTTCTCCTGACCGAGCGCAGCCTGGACGGCATGGACGAGACAATCGAGATCCTGAGCGATCCGGCAGCCACGGAGCGCATCAGGGCAGGCGATCTCGCGATCCACACGGGGGGCTTCGTCTGGGGCAGGGACCTGGCTGATGAAGTTGGCGTCCTCCCTGACACTCTGCCGCACCCGCAGCGATGGAGGCTCATGGTGTCGAGCGGGTGTCGTGACGCGCTGGCCAGCCGTGCCACTCCGGCAGAGCGTGCCGAGATCACGCGATACATCACGGGTCGCTTTCTCGATGATCCCGCCGGCGCCGGCGTCGAGCTGGCCGGCGATCTCGAGCGGCTCTACGTGGCGCACTTCGGTGGCAAGAGGCTCGTCTATAGGTTGGATGCCCTGCAGCGGGCGGTCCGCATGGTCGAGATCATGCGCGGCGACTTCCTCCATCTCCAGCGGTGATGCAACGAGCGATGCCGCCGGCGAGCCGGCGGCCTCCTGCCCCGATTCAGGTTCGGCGAGCGGGTCTTGAAGATGCTCGTCCGCTGGCCTCGGTGCTGGCGCGAGCGTTCGAGGATGACCCGGTGGCTGTGTACCTGTTCACCCACTCCCGTACGCGGGAGCGGGCATTGAGGAGGTTCTTCGGTATCCAGCTTGCCCACGGGTACCTTCCGGCGGGCGAAGTGTGGACAACCGAGGACCTTGCCGGTGCGGCGTTGTGGGCACCTCCGTCTAAAGCGCGCCCAACACCGAGGGATCTGGTGCAGATGTTGCCGGTCCTGCCTTACCTAGCCGGACGGCGCATGTTGAGGGCCGTGAGCATGATCGCGAGGATGGAAGCCCTCCGTCCGTCGGAGGAGCACTGGTACCTCGCCACTCTGGGCACGGAGCCACAACGGCAGGGTCAGGGAGTGGGCTCTGCACTCCTGCGCAGGGTGCTGTCGCGCTGTGACGAGGAGGGAATGCCCGCCTACCTGGAATCATCGAAGGAGCGCAACGTGCCGTTTTACCGCAGGCACGGATTCGAGGTGATGAGCGAGCTGCATCTTCCCCGTGAAGGACCCACGCTCTGGCTCATGTGGCGCGAGGCGCGGCCGCCCTCGCAATGAGGGCGCGCTGGCTCGGCTGTCGCACCAGCGTGGTGCCTATGCGGCGGGAGGCAACCGATCGGGCTACGGCGATCGGGCTACGGCGATCGGGCTACGGCGATCGTGCCGAGCCGGGCAGCGGCCCACAGATGCGTCGTGGTCGTGAGCTGGGCAGTTAAGCAGTTGGGTGGCGATTGTCCATTGCGGGCTAAAGCGATGGGTGAGGTCGCGCCGATACGAGTGATGGGCTGGGGTGCTCGGGAAAGGGTGAGCCATTGGACACGCCAGAGGCGAGTTACGACAGGCGAGGCGGGCTCCGCTGGTCCGGGGTGGTGGATGGTGATCAGCCCCACGTCATACACGATGTGCTTGGAGAGGTCCCGGATGTGTCAGGTGGTCCAGCCTCCATAGGTCAGTGGGAGGATGCCCTGCAGCGTGTCGTGGCTACGGGTGGACCAGCGCTGCACCTCCAGCCTGTGGTGGATCTGCGCACGGGTGAGGCGGTCGGCTTCGAGGCGCTCGCTCGTTTCTCCGGCCCGCCCGACGCGACACCGGATGTGTGGTTCGCGGCAGCAGGCCACCTGGGGTTCGGTCCGCAGCTCGAAGCCCAGGCGATCCATAACGCCCTCGCGCGCCGGGGCGAGCTGCCACGCGGGGCATTCCTGGCACTGAACGTGACACCAGGGCTCATCGGGTCCGATGAGGTGAGCGAAGCTCTTCTGGGCGCGGGCTCGCTCGAGGGCGTGGTGATCGAGCTTACCGAGCACAGTGTGATCCCTGACTACGCGGCGCTCGGCCTCCAGCTCGATTCTCTGCGTGACAAAGGTGGCCTAATCGCGGTTGACGACGCCGGTACCGGATATGCCGGCCTGCAGTGGCTGAGCCTTATCAAGCCGGACTTCGTCAAGGCGGACCGCAGTCTCGTGAGCGACATAGACCACGACGAGGTGAAGCTGGCGCTGCTCGAGATGCTGGGTGCGGTCTCGGGTAGGCTCGATGCCTGGCTGCTTGCCGAGGGTGTCGAGCGCAACGGGGAGCTAGATGCACTGGTGCGGATCGGCGTGCCACTTGCCCAGGGATACCTCCTTGCGAGGCCCTCGGCCAACCCGCCCGGGGTCGACCCTGCGGCAAAGGAGCGGGTCCGTTCCAGGGCGAAGGCGATTGCTTCCGGGGCAGGGACCATCGCCCCACTCGTGGAGGATCTCCCATGGGAACCAGCACCTGCGCATGGAACGGCCAAGCCCATGCGTGTGAAGGCGACCGAGGCTGTATGCGACGTGGCGGAGAGGGCGCTGGCTCGTAGTGGCGATGACCGCTGGGAGCCGCTGTTGTGCGTCGACGCAGCGGGCGCGGTCGCCGGGTACATACGAGTCGAACGACTGGTGGAGGCCATGGTGGGCCTCGCCCGGACGGCGCGGCAGGTCGGAGTGGGTAGGGATTGCCCGGCTGGATGATCCGATCGAGGCGGTGGGCGTGAAGCAGTTCTGCTGTGGTGATGTCATACCGGGCTGCCGGCATGTCTTCGAGGCATGCAGCGAAGAGGAGCTTCTAGAGCGTGTCTCCGACCACGGGAGGGAAGAGCACGATATAGGCGAGCTGACAAGTGATCTCGAAGCCGCAATACGGTCCCACATAGTTGACGCATGAGGTCTTGAGGCGGTCGTAGGGCTCCGCAGCCTGCTGCTTCATGCTTCAGCCGTTCGGGGCGCCGATGGCGCGTACCGAGCCGTCCATCCGGTCGGAGCTCGGAACGGTCGGGGGATGGATGCCCTCGGGGAGCTTGGTGCTATCGGAAAGAACATCGCGTAGCGTCGTGAGCGCCGCACGGGTTGCGGCTGACGGGAGACCTCGGCTGCGTACCACCAGACCCACCTGACGGCGTGGGAGCCCGTCTACCGCCACGAGGCGGAAGCGGGGTCGCAGGTGGCCAGGCACTGCTGTAGCGGGCAGGAGAGCGGGGCCGTAGCCCTCGAAGGCAAGCGACGCTATCAGTCTGACCCCGTCCAGCTCGGCTAGCGGGTGCAGGCGCACACCGGAAGGCTTGACTGCAGAGTCGATCTCGGCGCGAAAGGGAGTGCCAGGAGCGGGAAGGATAAGGTCCAGGCCCGCCAGGAATGGCAAGCCTACCCGGCTCATGCCAAGTGTGGGATCGTTGCGCTCCGGAACGACGAGGACGATCTCCTCGTCGAACAGCGGCTCGAAGTTGAGTTCACGCCCTGCCACGGGTAGGGTCACGATTGCGGCGTCTAGCCTCCCCGCACCAAGGAGAGGCTCGAGCCCAGTTGTAGTGCCCTCGGAGACCACTACCCTGAGCTTCGGGTGAAGGGCCAGAGCCGCGGCAAGTAGGCGTGGCACGAGCCAGCGGGCCGTGGTGCCGATCATGCCGATCCTAACTGTTCCGGACACTTCGGCACGCAATGCACCCAGGTCGGCTCCGAGCGAGTCAAGCTCTGCGAACACTCTGTAGGCACGTGCTACCACTACCTCGCCTTCAGGGGTCAGGTGACCTGATCCGCGGTCGACCAGCTTGACCTTCAGCTCGGCTTCGAGGCGCGCCACATGAGCCGAGATGTTCGACTGGACGGTCCCGATGGCGTCTGCGGCAGCGGAAAACGAGCCGTTCTCGGCTACGCCCACCAGGGCCTGGAGATGTCGCAGCTCCATCGTTTATAATGATAGTACATATCTGTAATACCTGTTTGACTGATCCACGTTCATCCGTGCACAATAGATACATCAGACCACAGGGAGCACGGAACCCCCCCTCCTCTTCCTGGTGAGTCGGTGCGAAGGGACCGGATACCCCCCCTCCGGTCCCTTCGTCGCGTCCGGGGCCTGGTTGCCTCCGGGTCCACAGCCGCCGGGGGCGGCTCGGCCATCCGGTAACGTGCGGTGCGTGGACACTACGAGAGCCGTATTCGTAGATCTCGACCGGACCCTCCTCACGGGAGCGAGCGGACCGGTGTTGTCCGAAGCCATGGTGGCAGAGGGGCTCATGAGCTCGCGCATGAGGATGCCGGGTGACAGGCTCGCCTATGCCGCCTACGACCGGCTGGGCGAGACCTTGCCGTTCATGGCCCTGGTGAGGCTGGCCGCGAGCTTCACCAGGGGCTGGCCTCTGGACGCGTTCCGCAGGGCTGGTGAGCGTGCAGCGCCTGTCCTGGCTCGGATGATCCAGCCCTACGCGATGGGCGTGCTCGAAGAGCACCGGGCAGAGGGAGCAAGGCTGGTGCTCGCCACCACGACCCCGGCTGATCTCATCTGGCCTCTTGTGGAGCTGCTCGGTTTCGACGATCTCGTGGCAACGAGATACGCACGCAGTGATGGTGTGCTGACGGGGGGCATAGAAGGCGACTTCGTCTGGTCGTCCGGCAAGCTGAGGGCGGTGCGTAGCTTCTGCGGGGCAGAGGGGATCGACCTTGCTCGTAGCCATGCTTACTCCGACAGCGTGTTCGACCTGCCGCTCATGAACGCGGTTGGGTTCCCCCATGCAGTCAACCCGGATCCGCGCCTGAGGGTGTTTGCGGCCCTGCGGCGCTGGCCGGTCGAGCACTGGAACCATCCGGAGGGCGTGCCGACCGTGGCCGGCTTGGAGCCATACCACCTGCTGCGGCCGCTGGTGCGTCCGGCAGCTTTCCCCTACGCACGCTTCAACGTGACAGGGGAGAAGAACATACCTGCTACCGGCGCGGTGATCCTTGCAGCGAACCATCGGAGCTATTTCGACGTTGCGGCGCTCGGCGTGCTTGCAGCTCGTATCGGGCGGCCGGTTCGCTTCCTTGCCAAGAGGGAGATGCTGGATGCCGTGATTATCGGCCCTATAGCGCGGGCTCTCGGTGGGATACCGGTTGATCGTGGAAGTGGCTCGGACAGGCCGCTGCGCGAGGCTGCCAGGGCTCTCGGCGCCGGCGAGGTCGTCGTGATCCTGCCACAGGGCACCATCCCGCGGGGAGAGGAGTTCTTCGACCCGAGGCTGAAGGGGCGCACCGGGGCTGCGCGGCTGGCGGCGATGTCGGGGGCCCCGGTCGTGCCGATCGGCATCTGGGGCACCGAGAAGGTGTGGCCTCGCTCGGCGCGGGTGCCTGCAGTATGTAACATCACACATCCTCCGGAGGTCGTGGTGCGGGTAGGCATGCCGATGGCTCTCCCTGGTGGCAGCAGCGATCCACGGGCGGCGACCCGGCGCCTGCTCGATGCGATCGAGCGGCTGGTGCCCGCCGAGGCTCTCCGAGACCCTTCTGCCGAGGATCTGGCCCGTACCTACCCGCCTGGTCACCGGCCGGGGTCGTGAGCCCCCCCCGCACACACGCGAAGAGGGCATCCGTGGCTGCCGCGGCCACCAGGGCTGTTGGCGCAGCCTCACGGCGGCTTGGCCTCGGGGGCGGATCCGTCATAGGGGGGCATGTTGGTCTTGCTTTGGATCCATCCCTCCTCACCGAGCTGGCCCGAGGCCGCCAGGTGGCTCTCGTGAGCGGGACAAATGGCAAGACCACCACGACGAGGCTCTTTGCAGCGGCTGTAGCGCGCTTGGCGCCCGGAGGGGTCGTTGCAACTTCCGGATCAGGGGCCAACCTGCCTCAGGGCCTGGTCTCGGCGCTAGCCGAGGCTCCACTGGGTGCCCCGGCCGTCCTCGAGGTGGACGAGGCGTATCTGGGCCTGGTCATGACTGCGACGGCACCGAAGGTAATCGTGCTGCTCAACCTGTCAAGGGATCAGCTCGATCGCGTCAGCGAGGTTCGGATGCTGGCCACGCGCTGGCGAGAGGCGCTGGCGCGTGCAGCGGGTGCTGTGGTGGTCGCCAACGCCGACGATCCGCTCGTGGTATGGGCAGCTGCCGGTAGCGCCAATGTCGTATGGGTAGCTGCCGGTGAGCTGTGGAGGATGGACGCGGCGGGCTGCCCGGCGTGTGGGGGGAGGGTTTCATTCGACGGGAGGGGCTCATTCGACGGGAAGGGCTGGGCGTGCGACTGTGGCTTCGCGCGTCCAGAGCCGAATTTCGAGGTAGACGGGTCGGACCTGTTGACGAGGGCCGGCGAGCGGTTGCCGATAGTGCTTGGAATACCAGGGCGGTTCAACCGGGCGAATGCATCCATGGCAGCGGTAGGCGCGGCAGCGCTCGGCATCGATCTCCGGTCGGCCTTGGATGCGATGGCACCTGTGGCCGAGGTCGAGGGCAGGTACGCGGTCGTGCCCTATGGATCGGCTGCGGTGAGGATGCTCCTGGCCAAGAACCCGGCTGGTTGGACCGAGCTGCTCGACATGATCGAAGGGGATGCGCCAGCCGTAGTGATCGGGATAAACGCCAGGGTGGCAGACGGGCATGATCCCTCGTGGCTGTGGGACGTTCCCTTCGAGCAGCTCCGCGGGCGCAAGGTGGTGGCGACGGGCGAGCGCTGCCGTGACCTGGGTGTGCGCCTGCTATACGGCGCTGTGGAGCACGTAGTCGTGCCGGAGCAGCTCGAAGCGCTTGGAACGGCGGCAACGTGGCTCGGGACGTCGCAGGTGGAGTACATCGGTAACTACACCGCATTCCAAGATCTCCGGCAGAAGCTCTCGAGGGTGCACCGACACCGATCCGGTCAGCCGGGCTTCCTCACCGGAGCGAAAGGGGTGATGGGAGCTACAGGGGTGATGGGGATTGCTCGGCCATTTCCGCCTCGGGGGACGAGCGCAGATGGACTGACGGACGTGCGTGTCATGCCGGCAGCAACGCGCTCGGGACCTGTCGGGTCCGCTCTGCGGGTGGTGGTGGTGCATCCGGATCTTCTCGGCACCTATGGAGACGGCGGGAATGCGCTCGTGCTCGCCGAGAGGGCCCGCAGGAGGGGATATGCCGTGGAGATGGTGGAAGCCTTCTCGACCGACCCTCTGCCCGAAACCGGCGACATCTACTGCATCGGTGGAGGCGAGGACGCTCCACAGGTCGAGGCGACTGAGATCCTTGCAGCCGAAGGCTCTCTTGCTCGGGCTCATTCACGGGGCGCGGTGCTGCTGGCCGTGTGCGCGGGATTCCAGATCATTGGCACCTCCTTTCCTGGTCTCGGCGGCCAGGTGCGCTCCGGCTTGGGCATCGTGGATGTGACGACGGTCAGGGGAGGAGGTCGGAGGGCCGTCGGCGAGGTGGTCTCCGACCCCTGGCGCTCGGAATGGAGCGCCACTGCTGGTGAGCAGGCTGGAATCGGCTTATCAGGAGTGGCGCACACCATGGTGGGCTCGACGGCAACGGAGCTGTGGCATAGCTCGCTGATCGAGCGGATGACCGGTTTCGAGAATCATGCCGGGGTGACCACGCTTGGAGCGGGCGTAGAGCCACTCGGCCGTGTGCTGGTCGGCGTGGGCAACGGAACGTCACTGCAGTCCCGAGCGCCTCGTCCTGGTGTGGGGCGTGGCCTGGATCGACCGGCTCCGATCGAGGGCCGAGGTGTGCCGGCCGACGGAGCTTGGGTGGGCAAGGTGATAGGAACCTATCTGCACGGCCCGGTACTGGCACGTAATCCCTCACTTGCCGATGCTCTTCTCCAGATGGCGACAGGCGATGCCCTTCCCCCACTGCGCGACAGTGAGGAGACAGCGTTGCGGTCCGAGCGCTTCGCTGCCGTGCTTGCCCGCCGGACCCGGCTGATGTCTCGTCTTGGCTGGCGCCGGTGACACCGCCCAGGATGTCCACGAGCGGAGCTGGTGGGAGGATCAGCGGGGCGTGTTGAGATTCGTGTGTGGCATGCCTGGCGGATAGGCATGGTTGTTTCCACCTGGCTGGGCCGGCACCCGTGGTGCGAGGGCCCAGGCCCGCCTCCATGGAGAGGCATCCGGCCCGCGCTGGCTCGGAGTCTTTGCGCTGTAAGCGCGCCTTCTCGCCGAGAAGAAGTCTGAAGCCGCCTCGTCTGCCAGCGAGGCGACAGCCTCTTCGATCCGGCGCTCGAAGTGTCGTGAACCCTCGCCGGGTTCCACCCACAGCGGACGGCCGAAGGTCACGGTCACTGGATTGCGCCGCAAGCGGCTCGACCCCTTGGCCAGTATCTCGCGCGTGCCGGAAATATAGGCTGGCACGACAGGCCTGCCGGTGTGGGCAGCCACATATGCAGCACCACCCCGGAAAGGCTGTAGCCACCCATCTCGAGTCCGGCCCCCCTCGGGGAAGATGATGAGGTTCCATCCGTCGTCCACGAGGTCTGTGGCGAGTGCGGCAGATCTCCGGTTCACGCGGTGGCGCTCTATGGGAACAGCCCCGAGGGCGAATGCCCAGAGATGAGCCTTCCAGCGCCTGTCGAAGAAGTGGTCGGCTGCAGCGGCTACCACTGTCCGGTGTCGCAGGCGGGCAGGCAGGATGGAGACGAGCAAGCCGGTGTCGATATGGCTGGAGTGGTTTGCCACGAATATCGTGGGCGATACACATTGATCGAGCACCTCTTCGCCGCGCACTGTGGGTGTGGCTAGAGCATGCATGAGCGGCCTGGTCAGGTTGTCGGTCATCACCGCTCTTGCGAGGCGTGCTGGGTAGGCGCGTGCCCATGAGGTGTCGTAGTCCACTCCGAGCCGCCGGTCGGGGGCAGGGCGCTCGAGGCCCACCGGCCATGCAGGCGCCGACCATGGAAAGTCTCGGGCAAAGATACGGCCCAGGCGTCCTGCCAGCTCGCTTGGGTGAAGGCCCGTCACATTGGCGAGGCGGCCAATGCCGTCGGGAACCCCGCTTCGAGTGCTCATGTCACGTCCGCCATGAGGAGCGGTGGGTTGTGCACATGGGTGATCGATGGGCTGCGACCTACGACGTCCTCGGCCATCTCCAGAGCATCGTCGAGCGTGGAGGCGGGTTTGAAGCCGAGCCTGCGCACCGCGGCCCGGTCGCCTCCCACGACTATCACCCCGCCGAGGTGCTCGAGGGCATGCGCGCACCAATACCACATATAGAACGGATGGACGCCATGGTAGGCATGACCTGTGCGGTAGAGATGCACGTACCACGGGTCGGTGGCATACGCCTCCTCGAACTTGCCGATCTGGAGTGGATCGGTGGTCTCGGCGAGCACGTTCTCGAAGAAATCGATGTAGCTTGGATGGTGTCCGGGATGGAACGCCCAAGGCGTGGGGTGGCTCATTATTACCACCCCGCCCTCGCGTACGAGCGGCTTGCCGCGGTACAGGTTGAAGAAGTAGCCGAGACCGAGACACGCCACGAGTATGGGGTTCATGATCGAGTCGACGTTGTACGGCGAGATGTAAGGGAGACCCATTGTCAGGATGTCGGTCTGGCCTGACACGCTCACGAGCTGCTGGGCGTAGACGCTCTGGGTGGTGCGTGCATGGACGGCCTCCACCTCCCCGGCCTGGACGGAGGTCATGGCATGGGGAGACTTGATGGACTGGAAGATCGAGCGCCGAAGCTTGTCCGGAGTGCGGCCGAGAGCTGTTGAGCTCGCCAGGAAGGCTGCTCTGTCCCTGATCGTCCACTCCCACTCGCGGCGCTGGAGGAACCTGAATTGCTCGGGGAACGTGTCGGTGTTCAAGGTGGTCTCTACTTGGAACACCTTCACTCCATTCGAAGCGATCAGGCGGCCCATGCGCCAGTTGGACGAGTGGAGCTCCGAGTGGTGCTGGTCCATGAACGAGCGGCTCTGCTGCATGGTCCGGGCATTGTGGTGATGGCGGATGCTCCGGTAGCTGGCCAGACCTGTGGCGACGCTCTTGTGACCACCGTCCATGGCGACGAGGTTGATGTTCACGTACACGAGGAGGTCCGAGGTAGCTGCTCGGCGGTTGAGCTCGACATCTTCCCCCTGGTCGGTACGGCCTAGGTAGACCAGGTTGGACGGGTCCTCGGCATCGTGCTGGGTGAGCAGGCCGTGAGGGGCGAACGCGTCGAAGATCCTATTGCCGAGGGCATGGCGCAATTCCGCGTCGGTCATTCTCCTGTGCAACGCCAGGGCTGCCACCAGGACCACATCGTCGACGCCGGCCGCGGCCGCCATGTCGAGAACCTGCTCGATCACCAGCTGGCGCACGTCGGGGCTTCGCATAGGAGGAAGGGGCAGCGAGACGTCGTCGAATGCGATCGTTAGACGCATGCCTGGGCGGAGCAGAGCCGGCAACGGCTCGCTCTCACCAAGAGGGTTGCACAGAGCGTCGCGTATGGCTGTTACAGGGTCGTCGAGCGACCGGAGGGGCTCCGGGCCATACACGACGCGGCTCCGGCCGGGTGGAAGCTTCTCGAGGCGGTATCCCTCACCATGCCAGAACAGCGTGGGCGGGCTTGATCGGTCGACGTCCAGGACGAATCCGGGCCTAGGGCTCATTGGTCGGTCCTTTCACGATCGGTGCCCGCAAGTCGAAGACGATCTTCGCAGCACCGCGCCTACCGGCAGCCCCGGCGTGGGCCACCGCTTCCTCGAAACGTTCCAGGGGATAGTGAGCCGAGACCAGCCTCCCTATGCCTGCTGCACCAGCCAGCTCGATCGCGAGGTCGAATGTCGAGCGAGTACGGCCGGACAGCTGCTCCGTGCCGTAGGCGTACGCTCCTACGAGGCCAACCTCCCGATGCCAAAGAGAGGCAAGGTCGATGTCAACCTTGGACGGCATACCCACCAGGACCACGCGCCCTCTGGGGCGGACCATGGCGAGCGACTCGCTGATCGACTCTCCAGTTCCCACGCAGTCCACCACGACGTCGGCGCCACTGGTGGAATGCCCAGAGGCGACGAGCGAGCGGCTTCTCCGCCTGACCTCGCGCGCGAGCTCGCCCGGGGAGACAGCCACGTCTGCTCCCAGCGCGATTGCCATCTCCTTCTGATGCGAGTACTTGGCGCCTGCCAATACGACGACCTGACCTCCGAAGTGGCGCAATGCCGCGATCGTTGTAAGACCGAGGGTCCCTGATCCGACCACTGCGACCATGGGTGGCGACGCCTCACCGCTGTTTTGCGAAGCGCCGGTGCTTTCCCATGGCTCGAGCGCCCGAAGTGCTGCGTGCACAGCGCAAGCGGTGGGCTCCACCATGACGGCACTGTCGTCGTCGAGGGAATCGGGAACCCGGTGAAGTTGGCTCGCATGAGCAACCAGCCCGCCCTTCGACCATCCACCTCCGGTGTCGGCGCAGTAGCCGATCTGGAGCCCAGGAGCCAGGTGCCCGAATGCGACGCGCTCGCAATTGCCGGTATGCCCCTCGGCACAGGCATTGCAGGGAGGATGGATGTCTCTCGCAATGCAGCCGAGCACCGGCTCCAAGACGACACGCGTTCCGCTGGGCAGAGCAGCGTCGCCGCCCTCTACCAGGCCCACCACCTCGTGTCCAGGGACGAACGGGAAGCTGACGAAGTCTTCGAAGTACCGGGAGGCCCGTCCGTCGAGGGTAGCCAGGTCCGAGCCGCAGATCCCTGCGAGGATGGGACGGACGTGGTACCACCCGGGCCCGGGAAGCTCCGGGGATGGCATGTCGACGAGGCGCAGCGGGCCGACTGCGCTTCCACGCCCAGAGCCTGCGATGGCCGATACGACCCGTGCGGCAGCGAAACGGGGGAGATTCCGCTCGAACAGGAGACCCTTCATAGCGGTCCCCATGGGGCGTTGGCCCGCGGGCGCCCAGATCCGGGGGAGCGACGAGCAGCGCGGTCCTGCGGAGCCATTGGAAGCACGGGGCTGGCGTCACCAGGTGACCTTGCCCAGTGCTCGATATGCCAGCCCCGGCGTCTGGCGATAGTCGCGAGCCTCGCTTCTGGGTTGACGGCAACCGGAAAACCTACGGCCTCGAGCATGGGGAGGTCCGAGGCCGAGTCCGCGTAGGCAACAGCTTCGGCGAGGTCGAGGCCTTCTGCGTCCGCGTAGGCCGCCAGGAGTAGCGCGCGCGCCTCGCCGGTCGGAGGGAGCTCCTCGAGCCGCCCGGTGAGGCGGCCGTTCTCCACGCCGAGGCGAGCGCAGACGACCTCGTCGAACAGTGGCCGCAGGGGCTCCACGACGAAGTCGAGAGCGCCTGTGATCAGGACCGTGCGGTGGCCAAGTGCGCGGTGTGCCCTGACTCGGGCGATACCCGCTGGGAAGGACTTGACCAATAGGAGCTGGTCGAACATCTCCCGGGCATCTGCTCGGAGGAGATCGAGAGGAGCTCCCTCGTAGCGGCGGTAGAAGCTTCGGAGGAAGTCCCCCCGGTCCCGCCTGTCCAGGGCAAGAAGTCCGGGCGTCTCGCGTAGCAGATGTCCGGTCAGCAGGATCCGGTCGAGTGTCGATAGGTGACGGCTGGCGAGCCAGGCATAGGAGTCGACCACATTCGACGATATGAGGGTGTTCTCGAGATCGAACGCCGCGAGGTGCCGCTGGTCTGCGAGGATCGCACGCGTAGAGCGCTCCTGGCGCGTCGATCTTGCCGTGCGCGCAGAGGTGGTGCGGACCCGGGCGTGATCGACCACTGAGGGAAGGTGGATGTGGTGAACGTAGTGTGGCCAGTCCACCACTGCTGGGTCGCAGCAAAAGGACTTACGGTCGGCGGCGGTCAATCTCGACGCGAGCTCGAGGAGCCTGTCCACCCTGAAACGTGCCTCGGTCTCGGTGTAGGCGCCATAGAGCTCTACGTAGCCGAGGGCACGCTCGGCTAGCACCCTGCGTTCCTCGACGCGCGACGCAAGGTCTGCCTGGTGGCCGCGTACGGGGAGCGAGCCTATGACACGCTCTACGAAGCCGAGACCCTTGGCTGTCCTGTGTAGCTGGCGCTGGACCCGTCCCCGTCCGGGGAAGGACCATGCCGGCACCTCTATCGGTTGGCCATCGGGATCGTACAACGGGTGTTCCGTGAACCAGGATTGGACCAGGTCGACCAGCTGGCCGTAAAGCAGGGGATTTCTCACCCCTGAGGCGACGTGGTAGACGGCAGGACCCGACGGGTCGGGCCCTGCGGCAGCAGCGATGATGATCGCAGCGACCACGAGGTCGACCGGGATCACGTCGACCACTCCCTCGGGGACGCCGGGAAACTCCTTCAGCAGGCCACGGGCATACGAGATGATGATCGGCTCGGCCATGCGAAAGCCGCGAATCCATCCGGGTCTCGGCTCTGCCAAGGCTGACTCGATGATGGATGGACGGACGATGGTGATGGGGATGCCCGCTTGGGGGAGCGTGTCGACAGCCGGTCCACGACCGGCTCTGGCAAGGCGCTCTGCGTGCTTGGTTATCAGCTCCCTCTCACCGAGAGCTTTGGTGAAGGCATACGCGTCGGGCCAGCCGAGTGCCAGTGCCCTGGCCCTTCCGGCTTCGACCAGCTTGGAGCGAACCCAGTCGGCTCGTAGCTTCTCAGCGCGCTCCGCCAGCAGGTGGGTACCGGCGGACCCCAGCTCGCGCCGTGCGCCCTTGGTGAAACCGACGAGGTTCTCCGGTGAACGGGAGGAGCTTTCGAGCTGCGATCGCAAGCGCCGTGCAGCGGCGACCTCGGCTGCAATATCTACCTCGGTGGTGACCGTCGTGTGGGTCCGAGAGCGTGCCCTGGAGCTCATCGCATCGGTTGCCAGGGTTTCTGTGGCTTCGCCCTGATGGGTTCCAGCCACGTAGGCGGTGGAGACTGATATCAGATGCGTTGCTCTGGCGTCGGGATAGGCAGCCTGCCGCATTCCTGCCACTGACTCGATGGCGGCTGCCACACGGGACGGACCGAGCAGGTTGACCTCTACAGCGGAGTCCAGGGGCACATCGAATGCCACCGCAGCAGCAGAGTGGACGACTGTGTCGCAAGAGGCGAGGATCCGTAGCCCTTCCTCGTCAAGGCCAAGGCCATCGGTGGAGACATCACCCGCGACGGCAGTCAGGCGTTCGGCCATGTGGTCATCGAACGTCTCGCCAAGCTCGATGCGGAGGCGATCGAAGCAATCGTTGCGGAGTATCTCGCGCCGCGTCCTCTCTATGGCCGAAGCGCGCCGTGTCGGTCGCACGAGGACTACGACCTTGCACTCCGGTACCGCGCGCAGCAGTCGTTCCACCAGGGCAGTTCCGAGGAAACCGGTGGCACCCGTAACGAATATGCGGGTTCCTGCCAGCGCACCCGCGACGGACGGCAGCAGGTGCTCCGTCGCCGGTCGAGCCGTGTCCGATCCGGGACTGCGGTCGGGAGGCATTGTGTCGCCTGGCACCTCGATTGTCTACCATATGGTAGGTGAGTATGTCGACCATCCCGCGTTCACAGCCGTCTACAGGTGGCAGCAACGCTAAAGGCCTCGCTTCGGGGAATCCGAAGGGGAGGGGTGATACCCGCGCGCGCATCCTCGACGCCGCTATGGGATCATTTGGCTCCAGAGGCTATGACGGTACCTCGCTCGACGCCCTTGCGGATTTACTGGGTATGCGCAAGCAGAGCATCTTGTACTGGTTTCCGTCAAAGGAGGTGCTGCTAGAGGCAGTGATCGACCAGGCCGCGGTCGACCTGGCCGGTGTGCTGGAGGAAGCATTGGATGGCGCGGGCGACGGTTGGCTCCGCGTGGAGGCCGTCGTCAGATCGGTGTTCCGTCTTGCGGCGAGCCGGCCAGAGCTCCTGGGGCTGGTACGGGAAGTGAGCAGGCTCGGCCCGCCCGCGGCTGCAAGGTTCATCGGCGCCCTCGACCCGCTGGTGGTCAGGGCGTCGGATTTTCTCATCGCTGAAATGGACGAAGGGCACATGCGACACTACGAGCCACGTCTGCTGCTGCTGGCGATCTACTCGACGGTGATTGGGATGGTGACCGAGGTCGATGTCCTGAAGGCGTTGGGCGAGGAGCCCACAGCCCGTTCCCTCGTGCGCCGGCGGGCCGAGATCCTCGGCCTGCTCCGCTCGGCGCTGCTGCCGGGGCCATGAGAGCGCAGTTGTCCTAAGCAGCCTCGCTTGTGGTCCTATGAATCCGGCTGCCCGGCCTTGCCCATCCTGGAACGTCTGGGCGTAGGCTTGGGCGTGGCTCTGGCGGGAGGCTTGGGAGGGGTATAGCGCTTGGACGGCGTCGGCGGCTGGCGGTCGGACGTGGCAGTGGACCTCTCGCGTCTCGATGCCGACTTGGCGCCGACACGGGTAGGACTCGCAGAGTGAGGGTAGGCAGTGTCATCCGGGTTCCTCCGACGGGAGAACATGCCGCCGAGAAGCCCCCCGCGGCCCGGACTCCGCTGGATGCCGCCGGGGGCACCACCCGCATGTGCCGGTGCACCAGCCGCCCGTTGTGTGATGAATGCTCTCCAGAGGAGCCATGCTCCGAAGGCCCAGAAGGGCAGTGCCAGGAGGAACAGCCCCCCGAACGACGCGCCGGCGAACAATACGGCAAAGCCGAGCAGAGCCCGGCGACGCAGCAGGGTCGCAACAGCCACCAGCGCCGCCAGTGCCAGGCCTACCAGCAGGTAGATGCCGATCTGGGTCGCATCCAGTTGCCCCTTCTTCAGGTGCTTCGGGGGATTGAGAAGCGTAGGGACCGTAAGCAGCAGCCACAGGGCAGCCACCATTCCTGCGGCAACCAATCCGAGCGCACGCTCCCGCCTATCGAGACCCTTGATGGCGGCAGCAACCTGCCGATCATGTGCTCGTGCAGAAATGGCCTGGCGTGCACGTTCCGTGCGTCCCCTGCCGGCCGGGGCATCCTGGCTTGGCCCGTGGGGCTCCGCGGGGTCATGGTCGCTCGCAGCCTCGGAAGTCATCGACCCATGCTAGGCTCACAGCTGCTACGGCGCCTGGTCGGGATTCCAGCCGAAGTGGTCGAGGGGGCCATGCCCGGCTCCGAGCCTCCAGCCGCTGGCGCCTCGGATTGCACGCGTAACGTAGGATTTGGCTTTCCTAGCGGCCTCCAGCGGGTCATCGCCCCATGCCAAGCGAGCTGCTATTGCAGAGGAAAGGCTGCATCCAGTGCCGTGATCGTTGGCCGTCGCCGTTCGCCGCGCATCGAGGATGGCCAGCTCTCCTCGGCACAGGACGATGTCCGGAGCCTCGGAGCCGCCTAGATGACCGCCTTTTACCACGACGGTCGCGATGCCGAGTGAGGCAAGGTCCTCTGCCGCCTGCCGCATGGTCCTCATGTCCGTGATGCTGCCGGCTGACCTGCCTGTGAGAAGGGCGGCCTCGTACAGATTGGGTGTAGCCACGAAGGCGTTGGGCAGGAGCAGCTCGCGATAGGCATTTACCCCCGCGGAGTCGAGCAGGGGAGTCCCGCTGGAAGACACGAGCACCGGGTCCACCACGAGGTTGGGCAGTTCCCCGGCTGCTGCCTTTCGAGCGACCATGGCAATTGTCTCCGTCGTAGCGAGCATGCCGGTCTTCACTGCCGCTACCCTGAAATCAGCCAGCACCGCCTGGATCTGCAGTTCCACGAAGTCCGTAGCGGTTCGAGCCACTCCAAGGACCGCGGCTGTGTTCTGGGCGGTGAGCGCGGTGATAGCGCACGTCCCGAACACGCCCAGCGCTGCGAACGTCTTCAGGTCGGCTTGGATGCCGGCTCCGGCGCCGGAATCGGAACCGGCAATGCTGAGCGCTACCGGTGGATCCACGCTTGGCTCGACTATATAGATGTCAGCGTGGCTTTACCACGGTGTCGGGCGCGCCGCGCTCGCCGATGCGCATCGCCGATGACATCGCGTAGCAAACCTTCACCATGGATACTCAATGACGAGCGCGTCCCGCAGCATGGGTCGAGGCCGGAGGCTCCGAGGAGACCAGACCCTCCAGGCGCTTGTCGAACTCATCGTGATCTATTTCGCCGGTTGCGTAACGTTCCCGGAGAACCTCGAGAGGGTCAGGGCGAGCCTGAGCGACGTCGAACGAATCGGGCAAACTATCGGTAGACCGGTCGTGCATGACACGCCATCCCATGGGACCGCAGGACCGCCCTGATCCGCTGGAACGCATCACTGTTGCCATGAAGACAAGTCCCACCAGGATCATCACCGGAATGAGCATCAGCAGCGGCCAGAACGCGCCCCATTGCATCATCGCCAAATCCTCCTCCTCAACGCCTCATTATTAATAACAGGGGGGCAACGTGTTGTATTCCTACAGCTGCCGGCCCGTTGGTGCCCGAGTCTCGAGCATCGAGGCAGGTCGCTAGCCGTCAGGCCGTGAAGCTCGGCATGCCCTCGGCCGGGCTCGATGCCTGGGCATGCCACCGGCGGGGGATGCGCCCCGAGCTGCGTGCCAGATATCCGGACTCCACGGCTCGCCTCATGGCGGCTGCCATTCGCTCGGGGTGGCGCGAGCGCGTTATTGCAGAAGCCACGAGCACCCCGTCGCAACCCAGCTCTATGGCCAGCGCTGCGTCAGATGCAGTCCCTATGCCCGCGTCCAGGATCACAGGCACGGATACGGCCTCTGCTACCAGCTCGATGTTGTGTGGATTGCGTATACCGAGTCCACTGCCTATCGGCGCCCCCAGCGGCATCACAGCAGCGCATCCAGTCTGCTCTAGACGACGTGCGAGAACTGGGTCGTCAGTGGTGTAGGGCAGCACGACGAACCCCGCGTCACAGAGTTGCTCTGCAGCATCGAGCAGCTCCACCGGGTCCGGCAGGAGCGTGTCCTCGTCGCCTATGACCTCCAGCTTGACCCAGTCGGTTGCGAATGCCTCCCTGGCGAGCTGGGCGGTCATCACAGCCTCTGCGGCGGTGAAACATCCTGCCGTGTTAGGCAGAACGGACACGCCCCGGTCGTGCAGGACGTCGAGCAGGGAGCCGCGTGCCGAGGGATCCACCCTCCGGATGGCCACGGTGGCGATCGTGGCTCCCGAGGCATCAACGATCGAATCGAGTACCTCTAGGCTCTGCACCCCTCCGGTTCCGAGGATCAGCCGTGTGCCCAGCGACTTGCCGGCTATGACCAGCCCCTGGTCGTCCGAAGCGGCAGCCGTGGTCATCTCAGCATCCACCCGCCACAGCAGTCACGATCTCCACTGTCTCGCCTCCTGTCAGTCGTACCGAGCCCCATGTCCCGCGGGGTATTACCTCACGGTTGACCGCCACGGCGATGCCCCGGTCCGATCCACCGCGAGACGGGGCTGTGATCGCTACCATGTCGGCCACTGTCGTGCCCGATGGCACCGGCCTCTTCTCGCCGTTCACCGTCACCACCACGTCTGTCACGGTCGGCCAGCCCCCGGCAGGGATGTGCCAGCCCCCGGCAGGATCGGGTCGACGTGGCGGTTTGCATCTGGTTCGAAGCGCAACGGGGTGAAAGGCGCCACCTCGCCCGGCACCTCACCTTCGGTGAGGTATGCCGATATCGCGTCAGCGGTCAGAGGCGTGAGCAGTATGCCGTGGCGGTAGTGCCCAGTGGCAAGGACCAGCCCCGCCAGGTGGCTGGGGCCGACCAGGGGCGCGTTGTCGGGCGAAGCAGGTCGCAGCCCGGAGCGTGCCTCTATGAGCTCGAGCTCACTTGTAGCGGGCATCAGTCGTTGGGAATCGCGAAGAAGCTGGTAAACGGCTCCGGTGGTGACAGTGGTATCGAATCCCTTGTCTTCTGAGGTTGCGCCCAGAACCACGGTCCCATCCTCGCGGGGCACTAGATAGACGAAGGAGCCTCGCACCATTCCACGCACCGTGCGCGACATGAGCGGCCTGGCGGGGTCACCCTTCAATCTCAGGATCTGCCCCTTGATCGGGCGCACCGGAGGCACCGCTCCTGCCGGCAGTCCGCCGATGGATGCGGACCAGGTCCCAGCGGCCAGCACCACCCGGTCCGTAGCGAGCGTCACTCCTCCGGTGAGGGTGACCCCCCGGACTCTTCCTGCCTCCTGGATATCGAGTTCAGCCAGTCGACCAGTCGAATCCTTGGTTCGCGTGGTGTACGCCACCGGATTGCTCCGAGAGCCGTCAGTGAGAATCGAATCAGCGGACTGATCGTATGTCGTCACCCCTCTGGCCACTGCTGCTTTCATGAGGGCCTCTATGAACCTACGGGTGTGGACCTGGTGATCGCCCGGGGCCCATAGGGCGCCGCGTATGCCAGGGGCGAGGTTGGGCTCGAGCTTCCGAGCCCTGCTCCCGGTGAGCCACTCCACGTCGAGACCGAGATCGTGCTGGAACGAGTAGAGGTTCTGGGCCCATGCGCGATCGCCGTCGTCGCCCGCGACGACGAGAGCTCCGCATGTGCGCATACCTACCGATGCACCACTGTCGGCCTCCACCTCCTCGGCAAAAGAAGGCCACCGGCGAGCGGAGGCGAGGTTGAGCGCGAGCAAGGCCTCCTCGCCGAAGTACGCCTCGGTCACGGGCGCTAGCATGCCGGCAGCCGCCCAGGATGATCCCCGTCCGGGTTCCGGCTCGACGAGCGCCACCGATAGCCCCTTGGCGGCGGCCTTCCAGGCACAGGCCAAACCGATCGCCCCGCCGCCGATCACGACCACGTCATAGCCCGCGGCCGGCTTGTCCGGCGCGCCGCCGCGCGCGCTCATCGACCGCACGGTGTCCGGGGCATTGTCACAACATGTATTCTAGGGCTACCGCAGCAGGGCCAGCGTCGTCCCGGGCGGCCTTACCGAGCCGACATCCGCGTGCTTCAACCGACGGAGCGACCCCTGTGACGACACTTTCCCACGCCGATAACCCCTACGACCGGACGATACCCACCCAGACAGCCAAGAGCGCGCCTGGAGCACCGAGCGGGCAAGGGCTGTACGACCCGGCCTTCGAGCACGATGCGTGCGGCATAGCGCTCGTAGCGGATCTGGAGGGCAGGCGAAGCCATCTCCTGGTAGGACAAGCACTGACGGCTCTGGAGCATCTCGCTCATCGGGGAGCATCTGGTGCGGAGGACGCTACCGGCGATGGTGCCGGGCTGCTCACCCAGGTGCCCCATCGGCTGCTTGCCGAGACGGTCGGCTTCGACCTGCCCGGGCTGGGCCGCTATGCGACGGGTATTATGTTCATGCCTCAGGGGGCCGACGACGCAGCCAAGGCGCGTGTGGCTATAGAGCAGATTGCAGCGGAGGAGGCCCTTGCGATCCTCGGCTGGCGCGAGCTCGACGTGGACGACTCGCTGCTTGGCGATTCGGCGCGCGCTTCGATGCCCGGGTTCTCCCAGGTGTTCGTGGTGGAGTCGGCCTGGACAGGTACGACGGATCCCTCCGAGCAGGAGATCATGGCCCTCGAGCGCCGCGCCTTCTGCCTACGCAAGCGCATCGAGCACGAGGTGGACGGCGTCTACCCGGTCTCGCTGTCGGCCCGGACGATCGTGTACAAGGGGATGCTGACAGCTCACCAGTTGGCTGGTTTCTACGCAGATCTTGCCGACGAGCGGATGGTGAGCAGCCTCGCTCTGGTCCACTCGCGCTTCTCCACCAACACATTCCCTTCCTGGCCGCTTGCGCATCCGTATCGCTACATGGCCCACAACGGTGAGATCAATACGTTGAAGGGCAACCGGAACTGGATGCGCACACGCGAGTCCCTGCTTGCAAGCGACCTCATCCCGGGAGACATGAACCGCCTGTTCCCTATCTGCGATCCGCAGGGAAGCGATTCCGCCTCGTTCGACGAGGTCCTCGAGCTGCTGCATCTGGGTGGTCGGTCTTTGCCTCACGCTGTGCTGATGATGATCCCCGAGGCATGGGAGAACCATACCCAGATGGATCCCGCCCGCCGGGCGTTCTACAGGTATCACGCATCGCTCATGGAGCCTTGGGATGGCCCGGCAGCGGTGGTGTTCACCGACGGCACCCTGGCAGGAGCGGTGCTCGACCGTAACGGCCTGCGCCCGGTGCGCTACTGGGTCACGAGCGACGGCCTCATGGTGCTGTCGTCTGAGGTGGGGGTTCTCCAGTGCGATCCGGCCAAGGTGGTCCGCAAGGGTCGCCTGCAGCCCGGGAGGATGTTCCTGGTGGACACCGCGCGCGGATGCATCGTGGACGATGCCGAGATCAAGTCGGCCCTGGCGGGCGAGCATCCCTATGGTGAGTGGCTTGACGAGCAGCAGGTCGGTCTCGATGACCTGCCTCCACGTGCGATGCTGACTCCGCAGCACGCTTCGGTGGTGAGGCACCAGCGTCTCTTCGGCTACACCAACGAGGAGCTCCGTATCATCCTCACCCCGATGGCAAAGGCGGCCATGGAGCCGATCGGGTCAATGGGAAACGATGCCGCGCTGGCTGTGCTGTCGGACAAGCCTCGGTTGCTGTACGACTACTTCACCCAGCTCTTTGCCCAGGTTACCAACCCCCCCCTCGACGCGATACGCGAAGAGCTGGTAACTGCCAGCCTGTCCAAGGTGGGTCCAGAGGGGAACCTGCTCGACCCGACTCCCGGGTCTGCGCGCCAGATCGTCCTGCCATATCCGGTGATCGACAACGACGACCTTGCCAAGCTGCTCTACGTGAACGAGCACGGCGAGACACCGGGGTTCAAGGCGTTTGCCATCGACGGGCTGTTCCCGGTCGGCGGTGGCGGGGATGCGCTGCGCGAGGCGATCGAGTCGGTCCGCCGGCGCGTGAGCGAGGCTGTAGCGGCAGGTGCGAACGTGATCATCCTGTCGGATCGCAACTCCGACGCGGAACTCGCGCCCATCCCGTCGTTGCTCGCCACATCTGCGGTGCATCACCACCTGGTGCGCGAGAAGACACGCAGCCGGGTGGGGCTCGTAGTCGAGAGCGGGGACGCCCGCGAGGTCCACCATATGGCGCTGCTCGTCGGCTATGGGGCGTCGGCGGTAAATCCCTACCTCGCCTTCGAGACGATCGATGACATGATAGCCAGTGGCATGCTCGACGGCGTTACCCCTCGCCAAGCCCGAGCCAGCTATATCAAGGCAGCATGCAAAGGTGTGGTCAAGGTCATGTCGAAAATGGGGATCTCGACGGTTGCCTCCTATACTGGAGCCCAGGTTTTCGAGGCCGTTGGTCTGGCTCGCGACGTCGTCGACGAGTATTTCACCGGCACGACGAGCAGGATAGGCGGTGCTGGCCTCGATGCTCTTGCCGCTGAAGTGTGCGAGCGCCATTCCGCAGCGCATCTGAGACGCCCGACCGAGCGTGCTCACCGGGAGTTGGAGACCGGGGGCGAGTACCAATGGCGCCGCGAGGGTGAGCATCATCTGTTCAACCCTCGCACCGTGTTCAAACTCCAGCATGCGGCACGTGCCAAGCGCTATGACGTATTCAAGGAGTACACCCGCCTGGTTGACGACCAGTCCGAGAAGCTCGCCACTCTCCGCGGCCTGCTGCGCTTGAGAACCGCCGCCTCGGGCGACCCCCTTGCACTCGAGCCTGTTGCATTGGACGAGGTCGAGCCGGTCTCGTCCATCGTTAAGCGCTTCGCGACAGGGGCGATGTCATACGGGTCCATCTCGGCAGAGGCACACGAGACCCTGGCCGTGGCCATGAACCGTCTAGGAGGCAAGTCCAATACGGGCGAGGGAGGCGAGGATCCAGAGCGGTACGTGGTCGACGCGAACGGGGATTCCCGTCGCAGCGCTGTGAAGCAGGTGGCCTCCGGCCGTTTCGGGGTGACAAGCGAGTACCTCGTAAACGCCGATGATCTCCAGATCAAGATTGCCCAGGGGGCCAAGCCTGGCGAGGGGGGCCAGCTTCCCGGCCACAAGGTCTACCCGTGGATAGCGCGGACCCGGTTCTCCACGCCCGGCGTGGGGCTCATCTCACCCCCTCCGCATCATGACATCTATTCCATAGAGGACATAGCCCAGCTCATACACGATCTGAAGTCGGCGAACCCACTTGCCAGAGTCCATGTGAAACTGGTTGCAGAGGTCGGGGTGGGGACCGTGGCGGCAGGTGTGGCGAAGGCGAAATCCGATGTGGTGCTCATATCGGGCCATGATGGGGGAACCGGAGCAAGCCCACTGACCTCGCTCAAGCATGCAGGGATACCATGGGAGCTCGGCCTGGCCGAGACGCAGCAGACCCTGGTCAGAAACGGGCTCCGCGACCGGATCGTCGTCCAGGTTGACGGCCAGATGAAGACTGGGCGCGACGTTGTGGTTGCAGCCTTGCTCGGAGCAGAGGAGTTCGGTTTCGCAAGCGCGCCGCTCGTGGTGTCGGGTTGCGTGATGATGAGGGTCTGTCACCTTGATACCTGCCCGGTGGGGATCGCGACCCAGAATCCCGAGCTTCGCAAGCGGTTCACCGGACAGCCAGAGTTCGTCCAGAACTTCTTCGAGTTCATAGCCGAGGAGGTGCGAGAGCATCTGGCGAGCCTGGGCCTGCGCTCGATCGAGGAGGCAGTGGGGCGGGTGGATCTTCTCGACTCGATCAGCGCTGTGGACCACTTCAAGGCGAGGGGATTGGACCTGTCGGCCGTGCTGGAGAAGCCTGCCCCGTCTTCGAACGGTGCGGGGATCGACGGTACGGCTGCCGCTGGCGCGGGGCTCCTCGGCGGCTCCGAGGCACCAGTGCCGGCACGCCACTGCACACGCTCTCAGGACCACGGTCTCGACAAGGCTCTGGACCGGCAGTTCATCGACGCGTGCCTTCCTGCGATCGAACGCGGGGAGAAGGTCGCGCTCGCGCTGGATATAACCAATGTCGACAGGACCGTGGGCACCCTGCTTGGCTATGAGATCACCCGGCGCCATGGCGGCGCGGGATTGCCCGAGGGGACTATCGACCTTACATTTACCGGCTCTGCTGGGCAGAGCTTCGGAGCTTTTGTGCCAAGAGGGGTGACGCTCCGGCTGTGGGGCGACGCGAACGATTATCTGGCAAAGGGACTGTCGGGTGGCCGGGTGGTTCTCCGTCCGCCCGAGGAAGCTCGTTTTGCAGCCGAGGAGCAGGTTATAGCAGGCAATGTGGTCCTCTACGGGGCCACCTCGGGCGAGGTCCTGATCCGTGGGCAGGTGGGCGAGCGCTTCTGCGTTCGCAATTCGGGCGCCGTGGCCGTGGTGGAGGGGGTGGGCGACCATGGATGCGAGTACATGACCGGCGGAAGGGTCGTCGTGCTCGGCCCTACGGGGCGCAACTTCGGAGCGGGCATGTCCGGCGGGATCGCGTATGTTCATGATCCACACCGGCGTTTTGCCGACCAGGTCAACTTCGGCATGGTTGACCTGGAACCGCTGGACGAAGAGGATCTGCGCTGGCTCGAGACCATTCTGGAGCGGCATCGCGACGAGACCGGATCGGCCGTGGCTACGCGGCTGATCGATAATTGGGGATCGGCTGCTGGGGACATGGTCAAGGTCATGCCGCGTGACTATCGCAGGGTTCTAGCGGCTACGGCAGAGGCGCTGGAGAGAGGGACCTCCGTGGAGGAAGCCGTCATGGCGGTCTCACACGGGTGAGTGACGGGAAGGTTGTGTGATGGGCAAGGTAACCGGCTTCCTCGAGTTTCAACGGAGGCTTCCCGATCGCCGGCCGGTAGCACTACGCGTCCGGGACTACCGTGAGGTCTACGAGGAGCTGTCCGAAGACGAGATCCGAGCTCAGGGTGCTCGCTGCATGGATTGCGGGATCCCCTTCTGTCATGAGGGGTGCCCCCTCGGGAACCTGATACCCGAGTGGAACGATCTGGTCTGGCGAGGAGACTGGCATGACGCTGCGGAGCGGCTGCACGCTACCAATAATTTTCCCGACTTCACGGGCAGGCTGTGCCCAGCCCCCTGTGAGGGTTCCTGCGTGCTCGGAATCAACTCGGAGCCTGTCACCATCGAGCACATCGAGTACGAGATAGCGGAGCGTGCATTCTCGGAGGGTTGGGTGAAGCCCCAGCTCCCTGCACCATCGGAGCATACGGGTAGGACGGTTGCGGTGGTCGGTTCAGGGCCGTCGGGACTGGCGTGTGCTCAGCAGCTGGTGCGCGCGGGACACGGCGTCGTGGTGTTCGAGCGAGCAGAGCGTCCAGGAGGGTTGCTGCGCTACGGGATCCCGGAGTTCAAAATGGAGAAGCGAGTGCTTGACAGGCGCTTGGCACAGCTGCGGGCTGAAGGGGTCGAATTTCGATGCGGGATATCGGTCGGTGCCCCGGTAGGCACCGATCATGCCGTTCCAGCCGATGGCGGGCAAGTTGCCGCCGGTACCATCCCGGTGAGTCCCGAGCCAGGCCGATGGTCACAGGCGCTCACAGCAGAGGAGCTGATCTCGCAGTACGACGCCGTGGTATTGGCCATTGGCTCCACGGTGCCGCGGGACCTCGATGTGCCTGGCAGGGACCTGGCGGGAGTCCATTTCGCGATGGAGTACCTGAAGCCCTCCAATCTCGTCAGTGAAGGCACGCTCGCTCGCTCGCCCGTGTCCGCGGCTGGAAAGCGGGTAGTGATCATAGGGGGTGGTGACACCGGCTCGGACTGTCTTGGGACAGCACACCGCCAGGGGGCGGTGTCTGTTCACCAGCTGGAGATCATGCCCCGACCACCCGAATGGCGTTCCCCGGACAATCCCTGGCCTACATGGCCCTTGATCTTGAGGACGTCGTCCTCCCATGAGGAAGGTGGCGAGAGGCTCTACTCAGTCACGGCATCCGAGCTGGTCGACGATGGTGCTGGCGCAGTGCGCGCGTTGCGTGGCTACCAGGTGAGCCAGGAGGTGACCAATGGTCGGGCGAGCTTCGACAAGATTCCGGGCAGTGACTTCGAGCTACCGTGTGACCTGGTTCTTCTGGCCATGGGATTCCTTGGGCCTGAGAGGCGCGGCCTCGTGGCCGAGCTGGGCTTGGACCTCGATGCCCGAGGGAACGTCGCGGTAGGGCCTGGATGGGAGACCAGCAGGCCTGGCGTCTTTGCATGCGGAGACATGGCCAGGGGTCAGAGCCTCATCGTATGGGCCATCGCCGAGGGCCGCTCGGCTGCCGCTGGAGTCGACCGTTGGATGATGGGGGAGAGTGCCCTGCCTACACCGATAGTACCTGGGCAGGTGGCACTGCGGTGAGGAAGTAACGCTGACTCAGGGCATCGAGCCGATGGCCGAGGCGAGCTGGATGACATCGTGCACGTAGGCGTCTGAATGGTTGTAGTCGTAGACGGCGGCACGGAGATCAGCGGCGTCGCCAGCTCCCCCATCTTCACACAGCAACCGCGCGGCGCTGTAGACGGCATCGATCGGGTTGTAGGGATCGGGCGGATATGCGCCCCCCGGCCCGACTATTCCGTAGGCGGCGAATGTCGCCGGCTCGAATTGCATCGGACCCTCCGTTATCTCCAGCTCCGTGGCAACTCTGCTGGTAGAGCGCGTGACGGACGACGAGGCACGTGGGGCACGTTGCTGGTCGACCGGGGTCAGTCG
>JAJZJN010000072.1 GCA_021851165.1 Actinomycetes bacterium | reverse complement strand
CCCGATCCCTCCTGGGACTCCAGGGCCAGCTCTACGAACGAAGCCCCCAATGATTCGACCTCTTCTCTCGCAGCGGCCCTCACGTCGTAAGCGCGTACCTGTGCGCCGAGCCTTCTGGCCGTGGCGATCGCCTGGAGCCCTGCCACTCCGGCCCCGAGGACGAGGACCTTGGCAGGTGGAACGGTGCCGGCGGCCATCATGAACATCGGGAAGAACTTGGGAAGGTAGTTGGCGGCTGCCAGCATCGCCCTATAGCCCGACACCGTTGCCTGTGAGGAGAGGGCGTCCATGGCCTGGGCGCGGCTGATACGCGGGAGCAGGTCGAGGCTGAACGAGGTGATACGGCGACCTGCCAGGGCTGCGACCACATCCAGCTGGGCGGCGGGCTGGAGGAAGCTCACGAGAACAGACCCCTCGGGGTGCTGCCCGATCTCCTCGGGAGTCGGGGCCTGGACCCTGGCCACGGCGTCAGCATCTCTGAACAGGGCGGAGATGTCGTCTGTGACCGTCGCCCCCTTGGCAACGTAGGCTTCGTCGGGGAAGTGGGCCTGGAGTCCGGCACCGGCTTCGACCGAGACCTCCCATCCCGCAGGAAGCAACCTGGCTACTGCTTCGGGGACTATCGCGACGCGTTTCTCGCCGGGGCGAGCTTCTCTGGGAACGGCGAGCTTCACGTGGCGTAAAATAACAGCACGCCGAGCACTGTGCTGCGATGCCCGGCGTGGAGGGCACAGCGGCTCATGTCCGGACGGCTGGCACGGCGGTGATCAGCCTGCTTGCGAGGACTCATCGGGTGCTCCGGCGGTGTCCGTGGGCTTCGGGCTGAGGTGCGCGGGCTTCCCCGCATGCTGCCTGGGTCGTGCCGGTTTGGGTGTTGCGCCAGACGCTTCATCCTGCACTTCCGGGCTGCTGCCCGCCTGTGGCGTCTTGGAAGGTGCTCGCCCGACGGGAGCAACGATGCTCAGGGGCTTGGCCTGCAACCCGGCTTCGACCGGGCTCAGGCGATCAGGGCCGGGTTCCAGCGTGAACACGGGGCGTGGGTCTCGCTTGGCAAGCTCGTCGGCCTCCTCGTTGGCGAGTGGAGGCGAGAAGAAGAACCCCTGGGCCACGTCCGCGCCGAACTCCCGTAGCGTGGCGACCTGCTGAGCGGTCTCCACGCCCTCGGCGACGGTGCTCATGGCCAGTGAGTGGCTGACGTGGATCACAGCCTCCACGATTGCACGGTTCATTCCCTCCTCGGCTTCGAGGTTTGCGACGAACGCCTCGTCTATCTTGACGGTTTCAACGGCAAAGCGGCGCAGTGGCTGTAGTGAGGACCAGCTGGTCCCGACGTCGTCGACTGCGAGATGAACTCCCAGGGCAACCAGGGAGCGGAGCTCTGCGGCCGCGTCGTCGTCTGCGATGGCGTGCTCAGTCACCTCGATGCTCAGCCGGTCAGGGTTCAGCCCCGATGTCTCGAGCGCCGTGGCAACGGCCTTGGATGCCTCTCCTTGGCGGAGCTGGGCTATCGAGCAGTTGACCGCCATCTGTATTCCGGAGGGCCATCTCTGCGCGGTATTGCATGCCTCTGCGATCACCCACGCGTTGAGCGAGACGATGTCGTCGTTTGCTTCCGCCCACGGGATCAGGACCTTGGGCGGTATGTGCCCCTTGGTGGGGTGGTCCCAGCGTACCAATGCCTCGAAGCCGAGCAGCCTGCCCGTTGCTATGTCGATGGCCGGCTGGTACTCGAGCACCGGGTGCCCTTCGAGCACCATCAGGGGCTTGTCTGTCAACGCCGACCTCCGTGTCGTTGGGGCTCGTAGCCCACTTGCGAGGTGTACCCGCTTGGTATCGGCTCATCGACACGGCTCCTTTAGTAACTGCCTGGGTGGATGGTTCCGGAGGACGGAGGTGGGGTGCCTGGGTGCATGGTCAAAATAGTGTTATCTTCCAAACCATGTTGCCCAGGAGCGACGATGACCCGATAGGCAGGGCTGGTGCTGCAGAGGTGCTGCTCGTGTCGCTGGTCGAGGTCGCCCATTCCTTGAGGAGGACGCCCTTGCCAGGCGGGGTCCAGCGTGACCTGGCGTTGACGCGGTCCCTGGCTCCGCGTCACGTCGCGGTTCTCGTTCGCCTGCTCGTGGATGGCCCTATGAGCGTGTCCGTCCTAGCCGAGCGCCTCGGTGTGGCCTTGACGACGGCCAGCCTGCTCGTAGGCCAGCTCGCTGAGGCCGGGCTGGTCGATCGTCGGGAGGACGAGTCGGATCATCGAAGGACCCTGGTGTCGATAGCAAAGGCCCACCAGGCCGATGCGTCGGAGTTCCTCGAGACCCGGCTGAAGCCGTTGCGGCGCGCCATAGAGCGCCTGGGTGCGAAGAGCACCAAGGCACTCGTCGAAGGTCTCTCGGTCCTTGCCGAAGAACTCTCTTGCGGCCTCTTGGCCGCAAGATCCACCGCCTGTGAAGAATCCGAGGAGATGACAATCCGATGAACGCCGCCTTCACCCGCCTCGGCCGTCTGGTGGTCAGGTTCAGATGGTTGGTTCT
Organism: Actinomycetes bacterium; assembly: GCA_021851165.1. Classification (GTDB taxonomy): domain Bacteria; phylum Actinomycetota; class Acidimicrobiia; order Acidimicrobiales; family JAJZJN01; genus JAJZJN01. The sequence goes on along the minus strand of JAJZJN010000072.1, from coordinate 10,250 downwards.
CGTAATCTGGCTGGTGGGGACCGTGGCATCGGTCAAGCTGCTGCCGTCGCTCGCCAGCCAGGTAAACAACGACAACAGCGCGTTCCTCCCTGCCAACTCACCGAGCGTGAGGGCGATGGACCTGGCGGCGCCTCTCGGAGTGAGCTCAGGGGTGAGCCAGGTGGTGATAGTCGCCTACAGCGCAGCGGGTCCCCTGGGCCCGGCAGACCAAGCAGCCATAGCCCGTGAGGTCGCAGCAGTGCACCGTATTCCCGGCGTGGTTGCCGTGCACCTGCTCGGGGTTGCCCCTGACGGGCACGCGGCCGAGGTGGACGTGGGCGCCAAGGTCGCCCCGACAAGCGTGAACCATGCGAAGGTGCTGGTGGATCGGCTTCAGGCCACTTTTGCCTCCGTGGGGGCACCGCCGGGCCTCCAGCTACGCCTTGCGGGGGCTGTCGCGACCAATGTGGCCAATCAGACCCAGTCGAAGAAGACTGGCTCGCGGGTGCAGTCGTTGTCGATCCTGTTCATCATCGTGCTGCTGTTCCTCGTCTACCGCTCACTGCTTGCCCCGTTCGTCACGCTGTTCCCTGCAGCACTGGTCCTTGCCATGTCGGGCAGCTTCATCGGAGCGCTCGGTTCGCGCGGGCTCCAGATATCCGAGGTGACCCAGGTCCTGCTCATCGTCTTGATACTCGGCGCAGGCACCGACTACGGATTGTTCCTCGTGTTCCGCGTTCGTGAGGAGCTGAGCGGGGGGCTTCCCCCGAAGGAAGCAGTCGTGCGGGCGCTCACGCGCGTCGGGGAGTCCATAAGCGCTTCGGCCGGGACGGTGATACTAGCCCTGCTCAGCCTGCTGTTCGCCACCTTCGGCATCTACCACGACCTCGGGATCCCCCTGGCGATAGGCATCGCTGTAATGCTGCTGGCGGGTCTCACGCTGCTACCCGCGTTGCTGGCGATACTCGGTCGGGCGGTGTTCTGGCCGTCCAGGGCTCACAAGGGCCCGGCCCGTCAGGGGCTGTGGGGAAGGATCGCAGCACGTGTCGTACATCGCCCGGCGCTTGCACTGCTCGTCGGGGTCCTGGCATTCGGGGCAATGGCTGGAGCGGTAAGTGGCTACCACGCTGCAGGTTTCGGTGGCGCGGTGAGTGCTCCGGCCGGCAGCGATGCGGCAGCGGGCAATGCTGCCATGGCCAAGTACTTCCCACGCTCCAGCTCTAATCCCACCAACCTTATCCTCAGGTACCGGACCTCGATCTGGTCGAACCCCACGGTGCTCACCGCCGCCGAGAGCTCCCTTCGGGCGAGCGGTCAGTTCCACTCGCTCATAGGGCCGCTTGACCCTCTAGGCGTTCATCTGGCGCCTGCTGAGCTGGCGCACCTGCACCAGCTGCTGGGCCCCGCGAGGGCCATGCCCACGTTGCCGCCCGCCGGCCTGGCCGCTGTGGGGATCACCCCGGCCGAATACTATGCCTACCGCGCGACAGCAGAGCTGGTGAGCCCAGGAGGACACACGGTTCAGTTCGAGGCGAGCCTCGAGGCTGGCCCACCGCAATCGACTGCTGCGATGGACGCGGTACCAGCGGTCAGAGCGGCCCTGGCGCGGGCGGCCGAAGCCTCGGGCGCTGTGGCGAACGGTGCGGCTGGGGAGGCGCCGGCGCTTGCCGACGTCAGCTCGACATCCAACCATGACGTGCTGCACATCATTCCCCTGGCGGCGCTCGCCATAGCCCTCCTGCTCGCCCTGGTCCTCCGAAGCCTCGTGGCGCCGCTGTACCTGATCGCGAGCGTCGTCATCTCGTACCTGGCGGCCCTGGGTTTGGCCGTCGTGCTGTTCATAGACCTTGGCGGCTCCGGAGGGGTCACCTTCCTGCTGCCGTTCTTGATGTTCATATTCCTCCTGGCTCTCGGGGAGGACTACAACATCCTGGTGATGACGCGGATCCGCGAGGAGGCATCTGCAATGCCGCTTCGCGATGCGGTCACGAAGGCTGTTGGCATGACGGGTCCGACGGTTACGTCGGCTGGGTTGGTGCTGGCTGGGAGCTTCGCTGTGCTCGGTTTTTCCGGAGGAGGTGGATCGGCAGGAAGCCAGATCCAGGACATCGGCTTCGGCCTGGCCATCGGGATACTGATGGATACGTTCCTCGTCAGGACCATCCTCGTACCTTCTACCGTGGCACTGCTGGGGAAGTGGAACTGGTGGCCGACTCGTCTCGATCATTCTGGCACTACCATGGTGAGCAGCACCTCGAAGGAGTCACCGGCCCCACCGGTAGCGGTGCCGTGAGTGCCTAAGCAGGGTCGTCTGGCCGGTAGCTCATGGCCGTGGCCGTGAGCATCGGGCGGGCATATGGTGGACATGGAGCGAAGCAGGGCAATGGAGGGGACGGTAGGGCTAAGCCAATGAGGGGGGATTACGCGCATCCTGAAGCCATGGCCACTGTCGAGTGGCTCTATGAGCATCTGGATGATCCTTCGATCCGTATTGTCGATGCTCGCTACGGCGTACGCATCGGTGCGGACGGCAACCTTGCGGCTGTGACTGGCCGTGACGCATATCGTGAAGGCCATATCCCCGGGGCGGTCTTCGTCGACGTGATGGCGGACCTGTCGGACCACGAGGTCCCGACCCGGGTGGTCGGGCTTGCCGACTTCGAAGACCTCGTGGCCCGTCTCGGAATAGCCGACGACACCACCGTCGTGGCGTATGACGACGCTGGTGGTACATGGGCGGCACGGCTGTGGTGGGCGCTGCGCTACTACGGCCACGACGCGGTCAAGTTGCTCGATGGGGGGCTGACCAGATGGCTCGCGCAGGGTCTTCCTGTCGAGGGAGGTGTCGTGGAGCCTGTTGCCGCCCCGGGAGCCTTCCATGGACGGATCAGAAGTGAGCTTCGCGTGGAGGCAGCCGACGTCCGCTGCGCGATCGGCGAGTCCGGTACGTGCATTGTCGATGCGTTGCCCGAGGCGTTCTTCAACGGTCAGGCTCGGCTCTACCCCACACACAGGGCCGGTCACATACCTACAGCTAGGAACGTGCCTGCTCCGGCGAACCTCGAAGCCGTGTCGCAGACCATCCTCCCACCGCATGAGCTGTCGAGGGTCTGGGATCATGTTGGTTTGGAGCTCGACACGAGGGTGATCACCTACTGCGGGGGTGGCGTGTTCGGCTCGTTCGACCTGTTCGTCCTCTACGTCATGGGACATGAGAACGCGGCGCTCTACGACGCTTCGTGGATGGAATGGGGGGCGGACCCGCGCCTGCCGATCGAGAGCTGAGCCTGCCGATCGAGAGCTGAGCCTGCCGATCGAGAGCTGATACGGCATCTTTACCACAAGAGCACAGGAGGAACGACGATGGCAAGAGTCGAGCTGATCGATCCGCAGCAGGTCGATGGCCGCCAGCACGAGGTGTTCGAAAGGGTGAAGGCCTACTACAGGATGGTCCCGGGACTTCAGAGAGCCCTGAACTACCTTCCCGAGACAACGGACGCCCTGTGGACCCTGAGCCTCGCTACGGCGATGGAAGGCACGATCCGTGAGGAGCTGAAGCGTGTGTTCTTCGCCGTCACCGCCTATGAGGTGGAATGCGAGTACTGCACCGCTGCCCACATGATTGCCCTCATGGGCAAGAAGTGGAGCCGCCAGGAGTGTGTGGACCTGATAGAGGGCAAGCCGTCTCCTCGCCTGGACGCGAAGGAGAACGCCGCGGTGGACTTCGCCCGTGTCGTAGGCAGGCGACCGGCCGGTGTCACCGACGAGATGGTCGGCAAGCTGCGTGAGCATGGCTGGACGGATGCCGAGATTGTCGAAATCGTGGCATCTGTTGCTCTGATGCGCTATACGACCACGGTGGCGAGCGCCCTCGACGTCCCCCTCGAGGAGGCCATGGAGGGTGTGGGCGTGAGCTGCGGCGTCCCCTTGGATCGGCTCGACTGAGCGAGGGCTCTTGCCGGAGCAGCTGCATGCTCCAGCCGGTGGCGCCTCAGGCTCACCTGAGCTCGACTTGGTCGAGCATTTCCTCTCGCCAGTGCGAGAAGCGCTCTTCTGGCAGGCCGATGAAGTGGGTGGGTTGCAGGGCTTCGATGAACGCCCTCTCGTGGCTCACGACCACGATCGTGCCAGTCCATCGGCTGAGCATCCGGCCGACGGCTGCGATCGACGACGGATCGAGGTTGTTGGTCGGCTCGTCGAGGATCAGCAGGTTCGCCTGGCCTGCGGCCAGCATCGCCAAGCCCAGCTTGGCCCGTTCGCCACCCGACAGTGTGCTCGGGAGCTGGGATGCCGCCTTGCCGGGCAGGCCGAACGATCCGAGCAGTGCCCGTCGCTGGGTTTCGGTGCGTAGGATCGCCGAGCTGATGTTGTCCAAGGCGGTGACGTTCGAGTCGACCTGGTCGTGATCCTGGGCAAAATACCCCACAGATGTGTTGACTCCGATGGCCACAGTTCCGGTGCTCGGCTCTTGCGCCCCCGCCAGGCAGCGCAGCAGGCTGGATTTACCGGCGCCGTTGCGCCCGAGGACGATGATCCGGTCGCCACGCCTGGCGCTGAAGCCTACGGAGCTGATCACAGTCGATGACCCGTATGCCACCGACACGGCTTCGGCGGCGAGGGGTGTCTCTCCTGAACGGGGGGGGTCGGGCAGGCGGAACGTGCTCGTCCGCTCGGTCCTGCGCACCTCTGTCCTCGTGCTCTCGAGTCTCGCTACACGCCGGTCGATCGACTTGGCGGTTCGCGCGCGGCGCACCGTGCTGCCGCGCATCGAGTCCGCGAGCGTGGCGAGTCGCCGTATCTCTCGTTCCTCCAGGGCAGACGATCGTTCGGAGCGTTCCTGGTCCGCAGCGAACTGGGCCCGGTAGCTCGAATAGTTGCCCTTGTACTCCCGGAGCCTTCCCTGCGATAGGTGGAGGACCTTCGTGATGGAGGTGTCGAGAAGCTCCAGATCGTGGCTCACGACGAGTATGGCGCCGGTGAACCTCTCGAGCTCACTCATGAGCCATCTCTTCGCAGGGAGGTCGAGATGGTTCGTCGGCTCGTCGAGGATCATGATCTCGGGCTGTCCGAAGAGGACCCGGACGAGGTCCACCCTTCGCCGCTGGCCGCCCGATAGGCTCTCGATGTCGTTCATGAGCAGGTTCTGGCGCAGACCTAGGCCGTCGGCCAGCCGAGCCATGACCGCCTCGGCCTCGTAACCTCCGCTCTGCTGGAACTTCTCCTCTATGTCGGCGAAGTGCTGGATGTTCTCCTCAGTCGGCTCCTTCTCCATGGCAGCGCGGGCGCGGTCCAGGGCGTCGTCGAGGACGTCGAGGCCGCGTGATGACAGGACATGGGAGTATGCGCTCGGATCCAGCCCGAGCCCGTTGGGTGCAGGAACCTGGGGAAGGTAGCCGAAGGTGCCCTGCACTCGGACCGTGCCTGAGGAGCGCACATCCGGCGAAGGTTCTCCGATGACTACCGAGATGAACGACGACTTGCCCGCTCCGTTGGGTCCGACGAGTCCGACCTTCTCCCCGGCTCCGACCACGAACGATGCCTCGCGCAGCAGGGCGCGGTTGCCTATCTCGATGGTGAGAGATGTTCCAGCGATCATCAGATATGGGTGCGGTCGGGTCGGTCTGCTGGTGCGGGTGCGGTGAGACGCGCGGAGGCTGTATGCCAGGTCGGTTAGGTCAGGCTACCGGAGCCGGTTGGGTGGTCACGACAACGAGGGTTCCGTAGTGCAGTAGGCCCCAGGCTATCGCCGCCTCGGGCACCGGCAGCTCCACGCAGCCGACGCTCTGTGGAAAGCCGTAGTTGGCCCGTACGAATCCATGGATGGCATCGTTGCCATCGAAATAGTTGATCCACTTGACACCGTGGTCGACGTAGTACTGGCCGTCTGGGTTATGACCGCGCATCGTCTGCGAGCGGTGCCGCAGATAGACGAAGAAGTCGCCGTCCGGAGTCGGCGATTGGGCAATGCCTGTGTTGGCAAGGCTGTGGAAGACAATCTGGCCGTTGTGCCAGATGGTCAGGGTCTCGGGCATTACCTTGGATGCAATGGCGGCGGTGTAGCCCTGAGGATCCGTGGTGCCGACGCCTTCCGCGGCGACGAGCGCCGGCCACAGCGGTGCCCGGATGCTCGTGTAGGCAGGAAGCTCATGGGTCCGCTCGAAGGCGACGATGGCTCCCCTGGTCATATGGTTGGCCACGCCTTCCTTCCATGCCGAGCGGACGACGGACGGCGTGTCGGGGTATCGCCACGCGAACGTTCCGGGCTGGGGGTGGTAGAGGCTCTCGAGCCTGGCTCCTGTGACGTTGGGCAAAGCCTTGGCAGGCGTGAAGGTGAGCGGCAGGTACCCCCATTTGGCCAGCAGTTGCTGGATTCGCAGCACTGACCCATTCTCGATGGTCCAGGTAAGCTGCACAGATTGCGGGAGCGAGCCGCCAGACGCCGACTGGAGATCCCCGAAGCCACCTGCTCCGCCCGGGATGGTCATCGTGAACTGGCTGAGTGGAAGAAGCGGGTAGTCGGGTACGAAGCTCAAGTCTGTCCCATGTCGATGCCATGTGCCCGGCACGGAGGGGGTGATCGTCGGCATGGTGGTCCCGGGCGCGAGGGGAGCGGAGAAGCGCACCTCGAACGGCCCACGTGGAGGGGCAGCCTGAGCGGAGGACGCCGGAGCGACCTGAGCGACCGTGAGGGCCCTGGCTCCGGCCGGGCTTTCGTAGGACGACCCGGCGGCCGACGCGGAGTGCTCTCCATCGATCACGCGGAGTGCAGCGCCTGCAACGAGGGCGACCACTACCACGAGCGCTCCCCGAAGCATCCACCTGGTCCACGCACGGCTGCCGTGTCGCGATCTCACCGTTTCCGATGGTACGCCGCGAGGGGAGCTGGGGGATCGCGCCTTGCAAGCCGGACTTCGCAGGTTCGCCGAAGGAGCAGGGTGCGTGCGCTAGCCCGAAGTTACGTCCCCGTTCCCCGTAGACAGGCATCCTCAGCAGGCACGACGGACTGTTTTGGCTCGATAATGTAGACACTAAGAGGCTTGACAATCGGCCATAGGAACGATAGAATGCCCATATGCCCAGGCGTGGTGGTGCGATGCATGTGGCAACGACCCGTCGCCACTATGTCGGCAAGGACGGCACCGAGCGGAACTACGAGACCCACCTTCTGCGTCGCTCGGTGCGCGAAGGCACCAAGGTCCGCAACGAGACCCTGGCCAACCTCTCCCACCTCCCAGATGAGCTCATCGATGCCATCCGTGCAGGACTAGCCGGCAAGACCCTTGTCGTGGCCGGCGAAGGGTTCGAGCTCACCCGTGCGCTTCCCCACGGCCACCTGGCAGCGGTGGCCACCATGGCCAAGACCTTGGGGCTTCGTGATCTGTTGGGTCCAGCGTGCAAACAGCGTGACATCGCCTACGCGCTGATCTTGGCCCGAGTGGTCCATCCGCGTCCCAAGCTCGCCACCACCAAGTGGTGGGGTGACACGACGCTCGTGAGCGACCTGGGATTAGAAGACGTGGGAACCGACGAGGTCTACGCGGCGATGGACTGGCTGGTCGAGCGCCAGGGGGTGATCGAGACCACACTCGCGAAGAGGCACTTGGGGAAAGTGGCCAACCCCTCTCACCTCGCGTACTTCGACCTGTCATCGTCGTGGGTCGAAGGGACCAAGAACGAGCTGGCGGCCCGGGGGTATTCACGTGACAAGAAGCGTGGTGTGGCCCAGATCGAGTACGGCCTTTTGACCGACAAGGACGGGCGCCCCGTGGCGATCGAGGTTTTCTCTGGCAACACCGGGGATCCGACGGCGTTCATCTCGATTGTTGACGCCATCCGCACCCGCTTCGGTCTCGATCACCTCACCATGGTGGGAGATCGCGGCATGATCACCTCTGCTCGTATCAAAGCACTCCGTGAGGCAGGGGACCTCGGTTGGTTGACGTGCCTGCGGGCCCCACAGATCGCAGCCCTGGTGAAAGACGACGGCCCGCTCCAGCTCTGCTTGTTCGATGAGGCGGACCTGGCGGAGCTCACCCACCCCGACTACCCAGGAGAGCGTCTCATAGCGTGTCGGAATCCTCTCTTGGCCGAAGAGCGACGGAGAAAGCGAAACGAGCTGCTTGCCGCGACCGAAGCAGCCCTCGCCCCGATCATCCAAGCCGTCGATGAGGGACGTCTGGTCGGTGCAGACAAGATCGGGATCAAGGTGGGCAAGGTGATCAACAAGTACAAGATGGCCAAGCACTTCGAGGTGACCGTGACCGACACCACCCTCGCTGTCACGAGAAAACAATCCTCGATCGACCAAGAGGCCGCCTTGGACGGGATCTACGTGCTGCGCACCACGCTCATCCGCGACCAGCTCGACGCCTCGGGGGTGGTGAGCGCCTACAAGGACCTCTCCCACGTAGAGCGGGACTTTCGCCACATCAAGATCGACGACATCGATCTCCGTCCCATCCACCACCGTCTGGAGGCCAGGGTCCGCGCCCACGTGTTCATCTGCATGCTGGCCGCCTACCTCGTCTGGCACCTGCGAGAAGCACTCGCACCTCTCACTTTTACCGATGAGACCCCACCGGTCCGGGACAACCCGGTGGCACCTGCCACGCGCTCGAAGACCGCCGCCAAGAAGGCGGCCAGAAAGCGCAACGCAGCGGGCGAGCAAGTACGCGGGTTCCGAGAGCTCTTGGACCATCTCGCCACCCTCACCCGCAACACCATGAAGGTGACCACTGCAACGACGAATAGCTTCGAGATGCTTGCCACCCCTACCTCGATCCAGCGCCAGGTGTTCGAGCTTCTCGGTGCTCAGGTGCCTCTGCGGCTCTCGTAGCCAGAACAATCCCCCAAACCTGCCCGTTTCCCCTGGTGGGGCCCGGGGAAGCTAGCTCAGGGGGAGTAACTTCGGGCTAGGCGAGGCGCCGGACCCAGCGCCTGTGCTCGGAGGTGAGCGGCGCGACACGTATCTTGACGTCCAGGGCAAGGGCGCCTCCAGGGGTGGCGACAACTGGGTTCAAGTCGGCCTCGGCGACCTGTGGGAGGTCGTCGGCGAGCCATCCCAGACGGACGACGGTGCTTTCGAGGGCGCCGAGGTCTACCGCAGGAGCGCCCCGATAACCGTTCAGCAGCGGGAATCCTGCAAGGTCGTGGATCATTGCCGACGCATCCCTGGTGGTGAGTGGAGCGAGATGGACGCGATGGTCCCCCAGGATCTCCACCGCAGTGCCGCCAAGGCCGAAGAGAACAAGCGGGCCGAACACCTGATCCTCGATGATGCCCGCTATGGTCTCCACGCCGGGTGGCGCCATAGCCTGTATGACACCTTGGGTCATGGACGATCCCAGGTCGTGGGCCATCTGCCCCCAGGCTTCCCGGAGGCGGTTCTCGTCGGGGAGACCCAGTCGCACGCCCCCCGAATCGCTTTTGTGGACTAGCCCTGGGGAGAAGGCCTTAAGGGCGACTGGGTACCCGAGGTCCGACGCGGCGACACAGGCGGCGTCGACTCCGTCCACCAGCGTGAGCTTGGCCACGGCGATTCGGTAATGCTCCAGTAGCTCGACACCCTCCATGGGGTCCAGCCAGCGGCCTTCGGGTGAATCGGCGAGGACTTTGGCGACGAGATCTCTGGCGGCGGAAAGGTCGATGTCCTCGGGGCGTTCGAGAGGATCGTCAGGGATGCCCCGCCAGGCTCCGTGGCCGGCTATCTTACCAAGGGCGATAGCGGACGCCTCGGGGTAGGCGAAGCATGGTATAGGGCGCTTACCTCCTGATAGAGCGGCTACAGCCTCAGGGGTAGCGAGGAACGCCGCCAGAACGGGTTTGGGCTGATCTATTCCATCCTGGCCGGCGGCGCGTGCAACTGCCCTTGCCACGTCCTCTGCCCTGGTTACCAGAGGCGGAGCGAAGACGACGATGGCGCTGTCGACCCCTGGGTCGGCGAGCACCACCTGGAGGGCATGCTCGTAGTCCTCGGCGCGTGCGGATGCCAGAAGGTCGACAGGGTTGGACACCGCAGCCCCAGCTGGAACTGCCTCGCGCAGGAGCTGCTGCGTGTGTTCCCCGAGCTCTGGAACCTCGAGCCCTGCCGCCTCGCAGGCATCCGCGGTCAGTATCCCCGGACCCCCGGCGTTGCCTACTATCGCCACCCGTCTACCGTTGGGAATCGGTTGGCTGGCGAGAACCTCCGCCAGGTCGAGCATCTGACCGCGCGAGTCGGCGCGCATTACCCCTGCCTGGCTCAGTGCTGCCTCGACGACCAGCTCAGGGCT
>JAJZJN010000071.1:12596-12941 GCA_021851165.1 Actinomycetes bacterium | reverse complement strand
ATTGAGTCCCCGGCGCAAGTCGTCACCGTCGACGTGGACTGGCCTGGCTCCCCTGGTGGCGAGCGCCTCGCAGGCAGCCGCCGCAATGGTCGACTTGCCGGCAGCGGGGACGCCCGTGAGCCATATTGTGGCACCGCCGGTCATCGTGGCACCGGACCACCCACCAGGTGCCAGCTCTCCTGTGGGATCTTCCCGTGCTCTGTCGGGCACTGTGGCTGCTACCTCCTCGTTGCGACATAGCCGGACGAGTGCATCCTAAAGGCACGCAGTGCAAAGCCGCCCCTTAGTGGTAACGATCACCGTTTTCTCCCCAGACTCGATCACTGAAATTCCCCAGTTGACGAG
>JAJZJN010000071.1:0-12586 GCA_021851165.1 Actinomycetes bacterium | reverse complement strand
GTGCAAAGCCGCCCCTTAGTCCTGCACACCAGCTGGGATGTCCACCCTGGGTGGGTTCAGGTGCGCGAGAATCAAACGGTTGTCTGCCAATGCCAAGGAGAGCTTCCATGTCGAGTGCCAGAGCGGCCAGTGTGGCCGTGGCTGCAGGCCGTGGGGACCGGTTGTGTCGTGGGGTGGACGGAGCTGTGTTTGTGGTGGGCAGCCCGCGTTCGGGTACCACTTTTCTCGGCGGAGTGGTAGGCGGTGTGGACGGGTTCGTGGATCTCGGCGAGGTTCCGGCTCTCAAATCGAGGATCGCGGCTATGCGCCATCGCCCGGCCCGTCTCGCCGCGATGGAGGTCAGGCATGTCGTCACTGCAGAGCTCGAGAGGCGTGGAGCTCCCGACGCTCGTCCGGTCATTCACGCTCCGGAGGTCGTGTTCGTCCTGAGGGCATTGCCGTATGTGGGCGATCGCGTACGTGCCGTCCACCTCGTACGTGACGGGAGGGATGTCGTCTGCTCTTTGATGGAACAGGGCTGGCTGGCGTCCTCGGCGGTGGGCGTTGACGAGGCTGGGTGGCATCTAGGCGGAGGAGCCCGATTTTGGACCGAACGCTCCCGGCGGGCAGAGTTCGCTCGTGTGCCCCATGCTCGCCGCGCTGCATGGGCGTGGAGGCGCTACGTGGAGGCGGGCCTCGAAGCGAGAGAGACGGGTCTCCTTGCGACCCTCCGCTACGAGCGCATGTGCGGAGATCCCCGGATCGCAGCCGCACGCATAGCGCGCCATCTCGGGGTGGCTCCAGAGCAGGTTGACGCAGGGCTGGCAGAGGTGACCGCCGGATCTGTCGGGCGCTACAGGCGTGACCTCTCCGGGGATGACCTTCCAGCCGTTCTATCCGAGGCCGGCGCTTTGCTCGAGAGGCTCGGGTACCTCGGTGACACGCCGTGATCGCTCATGGCAACCGGGTCGCCCTGTCCCGAGACTGGCCCTGGCCAGGCGTTCAGTAGTATCTGGCCAGGCGCTCAGTAGGATCTAGGCAGTCCGAGGGAGTGCTGCGCGACGAAGTTGAGGATCATCTCGCGGCTGACCGGAGCGATCCGCATCAACCGGGCCATTCCCCAGAGGTCGGCCAGCCCATACTCGGATGACATCCCGTTGCCTCCGTGAGTCTGTATTGCCTGGTCGAGGGCGCCGAGGGTGGCTTCGGCCGCTGCGTACTTGGCCATGTTGGCTGCCTCGCCCGCATCAAGGCCGGAGCTGCCTCCTGCGTCGTAGGCCCACGCAGCCTTCTGGCACATGAGCCTGGCCAGCTCCACCTCGATCTTTGCCTTTGCGAGCGGGTGGGCGATGCCTTGGTGGCATCCGATCGGCGTGCCCCAGACCGAGCGGTCCCGAGCATAGCCAGATGCTCGATCGAGAGCATAGCGGCCTATGCCGGTTGCAGTTGCAGCAGTGATGATGCGTTCGGGGTTGAGTCCGAAGAATACCTGTCTCAGACCGTCGCCCTCAGTGCCGATCAGGCGCTCGGCAGGTACTTCGACGTTGTCGAAGAACAGGGTGAACTGCTTCTCCGGGGCTACCATCTCGACTGGGATCAGGGTCTTGTCGATTCCTGGGGAGTCGAGGTCGACTACCAGCAGCGACAGATGCGAACGGCCAGTGGCATCGTCGGTCGAGGTCCGTGTGACCACGAGCACCGCTTCTGCCTCGTCACAGCCGGATATGTAGTACTTGGTTCCCGACAGCCGGTAGATGTCACCGTCACGCCTGGCTGTGGTGGCGATGTTGTGGGAGTTGGAGCCCGCGTCTGGCTCGGTGATGGCGAAGGCCATCTTCAGGTCTCCCGTGGCAAACCGCGGTAGCCACTGCGCCTGCTGGCCGGTGGTGCCGAAGCGGGAGATGATCGTGGCGCAGATTGCCGGCGAGACGATGAGGAGCACCAGCGGGCAGCCGCCGGTGGCCAACTCCTCGGCCACTATGGCGAGCTCCGATATGCCCATGCCCCCGCCGCCGTAGGCTTCGGGAACGTTCACCCCCAGATAGCCCGCTCTGCCCAGCTCGTTCCACAGCTCGTCGGTCTTGCCTCCGCTACGAGCACGCTCTGCGTAGTAGGTGTGGCCATACTTTGCGACTATCGAGGCTACTGCCCCGCGCAGCATTGCCTGTTCCTCGGTCTCGGTGAAGTCCACGTGAGCTCCTCTTCGCGGTCGTCTCGGTCTATGCGCTTACAGGCGCAGGCCTGGATGCCCCAATGGGGACCCTATGCGGGCGGCGCAGGCCAGCCAGGTGAGTCTGCCAGAAGGGACTCGGGCAGTTCCACCAGGCGTGATCGCAGGTACTCACCAAGCCCCTTCGCCTGCGGATCCCATCTGGTAGACGATGCGACCCCTTCGCCGAGCAATCCTTTGACCACGAAGTTCAAAGCACGGAGGTTGGCCAGCTCGTAGCGCTGGACTTCCAGGCCGTCGGCCTCCGGCAGCAGCTCGCGGAAGCGCTGGAGCGTCAGCTCGCCGGCCAACCAGCGATAGCCGCGGTCGCTTCTTGCCCAGAGGCCCACGTTGGCATTGCCGCCCTTGTCGCCAGAGCGGGCGCCTATGATCGTGCCCAGAGGAAGGAGCCTGGTCGGGCCTAGATCGGCTGGTGCCGGCTCATCTGGTGCAACGCCTGCTACGGGTGGTGAGGGGGGAGGCCCGGCGATACTGCCGGTGAACGGCATCGTGAGTGGAGGGGACACTGGAACCTGCACCATATGGCCATCGTGATGGACGACTACCTGGTCGACTGCGTCGGGTGGGACAAGGGCAGGCCAGAATACCCCGTAGGCCGTCGCATCTCCGGGGGGAGCGGTGAAGAAGAACCCGGGATAGCTTGCCAGTGCGAGCTCGGTGGCCGCATTCGAGAATGCCCTGCCGACCTTGGCTTGGTCGGCATCCTTTACCGTGACGCGGAGCTGGGCGGTGGCCTGGTCATTGGTCGGGGCATCGGGCCGGTCGGTCCTCGACAGCCGGGCATCGAATGCGTCGAAGCGCTCGCGCCCACCTAGATCGTGTTCCAGACTGCGCAACAGCAGGTCGGCCTTTGCCTCGATGTCGAGGCCGGTCAGCACGAAGGTCATCGTGTTGCGGTAGCCCCCGAGCAGGTTGATCGAGACCTTGACGCGGTCCGGAGCCGGAATGCCGCGGATCCCTGACAGCCTCACCCGATCTGTGCCGTCGTCCTCGATGCAGATAGTCGAGAAGTCGGCTACCACGTCGGGGTTGGCGTACAGAGGGCCTGCTATCTCGTAGAGCAGCTGTGCGGTGACCGTGCCTATCGATACCTCCCCGCCGGTGCCTGGATGCTTAGTGATGACGGCCGAGCCATCGGGGTGGACCTCGGCAATGGGGAATCCGGGATGCTCCAGGCCCGGTATCTCTTCGAAGAACGAGTAATTGCCGCCGGTTGCCTGTGCTCCACATTCGATCACGTGGCCAGCGACGACCGCACCTGCAAGCCGGTCCCAATCGGTGCGCGACCAGCCATAGTGCCAGGCTGCAGGTCCGACCACTACCGCAGCATCGGTTACGCGCCCTGTCACGACCACATCGGCTCCCCCTGATAGTGCCTCGGCAATGCCGAAGCCTCCCAAGTAGGCATTGGCGCTTACAGGACTGCTGCCCGCCTGCGCCAGGGGAACACCGGTGTCGAGGTGGGCTAGATCCTCTCCGGACGACTGCAGCGACGGGATGATCCCGAGGATGTTGTCGCCTTCCACATGGGCGATCTTCGCCTCCACGCCGATTCGAGCGGCCAGCTCCCGGAGGCGCGCCGCCAGCCCACCGGGATTCAGACCACCTGCGTTGGCGACTACCTTGATACCCCGGTCGATACAGGTGCCGAGCACCTGCTCCATCTGGCGGTAGAAGGTGTTGGCGTAGCCGCGCGTCGGATCGCGGGCGGCTGCCTTCCATAGGATGAGCATCGTCAGCTCAGCCAGGTAGTCCCCTGTGAGCACGTCGATTGGTCCGCCTTCGACCATCTCGCGTGCTGCGTCGAGCCGGTCGCCGTAAAAGCCGGAGCAGTTGGCTATGCGCAATGGCTCATGCATCTCTAGGAACCCCCCAGATCCTCGATCACAGCGAGCACCCTGCCGGCCTCGACTTGGTCGCCAGGGGACACGTGGATGGCTGTCACCTTGCCCGCGGACGGCGAGCGCACCTCATGCTCCATCTTCATTGCCTCGATGGCCAGCAGAACCGCCCCGGACTCCACGGTGTGGCCGACCTCTGCGGTTACCCGGACCACGGTCCCCGGCAGGGGAGCCAGCAGTGATCCGGCGGAGGCCGACGAGCCGGGCAAGGCGAAGCGCTCGACTTCGTCGAAGTGTGAGGAGCCTCCTGGGCCGTCAACCCAGATGCTGGAACCGACTGTGTGTGTCCACAGAACCTGCTGGAGGCCACCAGAGCGGATCACCACCGACGATGGTGATGCCTCGATCACCTCGATGTCGGCGAGCGTCGTGCCGTCGATTGCCAACTCGGCACATCGCCCGGTGCGGTCGAAACGGTATCCAACCTCGATCCGGCCTCCGCGTGCGTCGTAGACGCATGTTTGGAGCTGGGAGGGATTGTTCCGCCATCCTGAAGGCAGGCCAGCCAGCACGCATGCTTCCTGGCGCCGCTCGGCCTGGGTGGCCATGGCGGCTGCGACAGCGTGGAGAAGCTCGGTTCTCCGCGAGGCAAGGGGGCTGCCGATGCTGTCCGAACCAGTGGCAGGGTCGCCGGGAGAGCTGGGGTCGTGGCGGACAAGGAACCCTGTGTCGATCTGTCCGGCCAGGAACTCGGGATGGCGCAGGATCCTAACCAGGAGATCGCGGTTGGTCGTGACTCCGTGCAGGCGAGCCCGCTCCAACCCGTGCGACAGGAGCCTGGCGGCCTCGGCGCGAGTGGGGGCGTGGGCAATGACCTTGGCGAGCATCGGATCGTAATGGGGACTCACGACCGACTGGTTCTCGACCCCGCTGTCGACGCGGATGCCAGGGCTCCCCGGGCTTGGAACGGCGAAGGGCAGGCCCGGGATGTCGAAGCGCTCTATCCGCCCTGCCGACGGTCGCCAGCCGAGTGAGGGGTCTTCGGCGTACAGCCGAACTTCTATAGCGTGCCCATTCATCGTCGGATGCCGGGCTTCCTCGGGCAGGTGGTCGCCTTGCGCGATGAGTAGCTGAAGGCGGACCAGGTCCAGCCCGGTAACGGCTTCCGTAACGGGGTGCTCGACCTGCAGCCGGGTGTTCACCTCGAGGAATGCGAAGCGCCCGCCTGGCATCATCAGGAACTCCACTGTTCCCGCCCCCACATAGCCGATTGCCCGCGCTGCGGTCAGGGCGATCTCGCCCAGATCGGCGCGCATGGCTGTGTCGAGAGCGGGCGAGGGGCATTCCTCGACGATCTTCTGGTGCCTTCTCTGGATGGAGCACTCCCGTTCGAACAGATGCACCACGTTGCCGTAGTTGTCTCCCAGGATCTGGACCTCTATGTGCCGAGGGCGCTCGGCGTAGGGCTCGATGAAGACCGTCCCGTCACCGAATGCAGCAGCAGCCTCCCTGGATGCACCCGCGAGGGCATCGGCAAGGGCTTCCGGCGAGTTGACGACGCGCATGCCGCGCCCCCCGCCGCCGGCAGAGGCTTTCACCAGCACAGGCCAGTCGAGCTCGGTGCGTTCGAGGTCGGCCATGACGGTTGCCAGTCCAGTGGTGGGAGTGGCGCTGTCGCGGGCATGTCCGCTGCCTGGATTGCTCATGGCCTCTATCACTGCCGCAGGAACCTCGACGGTTGGCAGAACCGGTACCCCAGCAGCAGCCATCATGGCCTTGGCAGCGAGCTTCGAGCCCATGGCCTCGATCACCTCTGAGGGCGGGCCGACGAATGTCATACCGGCATCGGTGCATGCCTGAGCGAACCCAGCGTTCTCGGAGAGGAAGCCGTAGCCGGGATGGACTGCGTCAGCACCGGCGGCCAAGCCTGCCGCAACGATCGCGTCCACATGCAGGTAGGTCTCCAGCGGGGTGGATCCAGGAAGGCGGACCACCTCGTCGGCTTCCATCACGTGGGGCGCGTGCACATCGGCGTCCGAGCAGATCGCCACGCACGAGATGCCCATTGAATGAGCGCTGCGCATGACGCGTCGTGCTATCTCGCCGCGATTGGCAACCAGCAGCTTCTGGATCATCGGCGCTCCAACCTCTGCTTCACATACGGAACACGCCGTACCCGCGCGTGCCGCGGATGGGCGTGTTGTGGATAACTGACAGGCACATCCCGAGCACGGTTCGTGTGTCACGGGGATCTATGACACCATCGTCGTATACCCGCGAGGTGAGGAACAGGGGCCTCGACTCCGCCTCGATCTGCGCTTCGACCGCAGCACGCATTGCTGCGTCGGCCTCCTCGTCGAAAGGCAGCCCACGAGCCTCGGCACTCTGGCGTGCCACGATAGACAGGACTCCGGCAAGCTGGGCTGGCCCCATTACGGCAGACCTGGCGTTCGGCCATGCGAAGAGGAAACGGGGGTTATATGCCCTCCCGCACATGCCGTAGTTGCCGGCGCCATAAGAGGCGCCGATATTCACCGTGAGGTGAGGCACGGATGAGTTAGTGACGGCATTGATCATCTTCGAGCCGTCCTTGATTATCCCTCCCTGCTCATAGCGCTTTCCCACCATGTAGCCGGTGGTGTTCTGGAGGAAGAGCAAAGGCACGTCTATCTGGTTGGCGAGCTGGATGAACTGGGTGGCCTTCTGGCTCTCCTCACTGAACAGAACACCGCGATGGTTTGCCAGGATGCCGATCGGATAACCATGTATGGATGCCCATCCGGTTACTAGGCTTGTACCGTAAAGCGGCTTGAATTCGTCGAATCGTGAGCCGTCTACTACCCTGTCGAGCACGTCGCGAGGATCGAAGGGCACACGGAGGTCCGTCGAGGCGATGCCGAGCAGCTCGTCAGGGTCGTAGATGGGCTCGTCAGCGGGCATTGACGGCCCCGGTCCTGCCTTGCGCCAGTTGAGGCGCCCGATGATGTCACGCCCTATCCGGATGGCATCGATCTCATCGGTCGCCAGGTAGTCTGCCAATCCTGACACCCGTGCATGCATGGATGCGCCACCGAGCTCCTCGTCGTCCGACTCTTCGCCAGTGGCCATCTTCACCAATGGAGGGCCGCCCAGGAACACCTTGGAGCGATGCTCGATCATCACCACGTAGTCGCTCATACCCGGTATGTACGCACCGCCAGCAGTCGAGTTGCCGAATACGAGCGAGACGGTCGGTATCGCCGCGGCCGAGCGCTGGGTGAGATCACGGAATCCTCGGCCTCCGGGAATGAAGATCTCGGACTGGGTGGGAAGATCCGCACCGCCGGACTCGACGAGGTTGACCGACGGCAAGCGGTTTTCCATGGCGATGTCGGCTGCTCGGGCGGACTTGCGCATGGTGTAGGGATTGGATGCCCCTCCCCGGACCGTCGGGTCATTGGCAGAGATCATGCACTCCACTCCACGGACCACGCCGATGCCTGTGACAAGGCTTGCGCCGACGGTGTACTCGGTTCCCCACGCTGCAAGCGGCGACAGCTCGAGGAACGGGGAGTCCCGGTCCACCAGGAGCTCTATGCGCTCACGCGCGAGCAACTTGCCGCGCCCTCTGTGACGCTCGACATACCTCTCGCCTCCGCCGGCGCGCGCCAGTGCCAGCTCGGAGTCGAGCTCATGCAGCGCTTCGAGCATCGCAGCCCGGTTGGAGCGGTAGGGTTCCGAGGCCTGATCGATGCCCTGTGTGCCCTGTGTGCCGGGTGTCCCTGACCTGTGGCGCATCGGGTGACAGACTAAGCGCGATGGTCGATCGTCCGCTATGCGCCGTCGTGCTTGCCGCAGGCGAGGGTGCCAGGATGCGCTCCTCGCGGCCCAAGCCCCTTCATCGCCTATGCGGGCGGCCGATGATCCTCCATGTGCTCGATGCCCTGGCCGGCCTACCCGTCAGCAAGGTCGTGGTGGTGGTCGGCCACCGTGGCGAGTGGGTCACCAAGACGCTGGTAGACCATGCGCCGGCCGGGGTCGGCATCGAGTTCGTCGAGCAGCCGAGTCAGCGTGGAACGGCAGACGCGCTCGGAGTCGGGTTGACCGGCCTGCCCGAGTACCTGGCGGACGCCGAAGGCGATGTGGTCGTCTTGCCCGGTGATACGCCGCTCATGAGGCCGGCCACCTTGGCAGCGCTGGTGAGGCATCATCGCGAGAGCGAAGCGGCAGCCACGATACTGACAGCGCGCCTGGATGACCCGTCGGGATACGACCGGGTGGTGCGCTCCGAGCGCGACGGCAGCGTGGTGAGAGTGGTCGAGGATGCCGAGGTGGGCGGTCCCGAACGTGACATCGACGAGGTGGCCACCACGATCCACTGTTTCCGCCATGGAGTGCTGGCTCCGGCGCTGCGGAGGTTACGTCCTCTCGGTTTGACTGGAGAGCACTCGCTCACCGGTATCTACGCGGTCCTCCACGACGTGGGTTACAGGGTCGAGTCCCTTGTCGTGGCTGATCCGATGGAGGCCGCCGGGGTGAACGACCGGGCCCAGTTGGCGATCGCAGAGGCCGAGCTGCGTGACAGGATCAACGAGCGTTGGATGCGCCGTGGGGTCACGATGTGGGATCCGGAGCGTACCTACGTGGACGCCTCGACGGTCCTGGAGCCCGATGTCGTGCTGCTGCCGGGCGTGCTGCTCCAGGGGGAGTGTGTCGTGCGGGCGGGCGCCGAGGTCGGCCCCGAGTGCCGCCTGGTAGACACGACCGTCGGAGAGCGGGCGTCGGTCAGGTACACGATGGCCGACCGCGCCGACATCGGCTCGGACGCGACGGTCGGCCCCTACGTGGTGCTCGGGCCCGGGTCGAGCGTCGGCTCAGGGGAGATCGTCGAGGCCTTTGCCCGCCGGGGGCCCTGAGCGCGGTAGCCTCCCGCTATGGAGCTCGTTTCCCGACGTAGGCTCGAGCTTGTCTCGGGGCGCTCGCACACGACGTTGGCAGAGGAGATCGCAGCCCATCTGGGCGTGCGCTTGGGTGAGGCGAACCTCCGCGAGTTCGCCAATGGTGAGGTCCACTGTCGCTACGACAGCTCCGTGAGGGGCTGTGACGTCTTCATAATCCAGACTCATGCAGGTCCGGTCAACGATGCGCTGATGGAGCAGCTCGTGATGATCGACGCCGCGAAGCGTGCCTCGGCAAAGCGCATCACCGCCGTATGCCCCTACTACGGCTACTCGCGCCAGGATCGCAAGTCCACCGGGCGGGAGCCGATCACCGCCAAGCTGGTGGCCGACATGCTGCAGGCCGCCGGAGCCGACAGGGTGGTGAGCGTCGACCTCCATTCAGGGCAGATCCAGGGGTTCTTCGACGTGCCGTTCGATCACCTGACCGCCATGCCCGTGCTGGTGGAGGAGCTCCGCCGGCAAGGGACGGACGATCTCGTCGTGGTGGCTCCCGATGCGGGCCGCGTGAAGGTGGCGGAGCGCTACAGTCAGAACCTCGGAGCCGATCTTGCCCTCGTGCACAAGCGCCGTCCTCGGGGAACCATGAACCAGGTGGAGATACGCCATGTGGTAGGCGACGTCGAGGGCCGCCGTTGCGTCCTCATAGACGACATGATCGATACCGCGGGCACGATATGCGCGGCTGCCGAGCTGCTGGCCGACCGCGGGGCTTCCGAGGTCTGGGCTATGGCTACTCATGGCGTGCTGTCGGATCCGGCGCTCGAGCGGCTCGAGAAGTCAGCCCTCTCGCGCGTGGTGGTGACCAACACCCTACCGATACCGCCCGAGAGGCGCATAGCCAAGCTGGAGATCTTGTCGGTTGCGGGAATCATCGCGGATGCCATCGACGCAGTTTTCGAGGACACCTCGGTATCGGAGATATTCGGAGGCGACAACCTCGCGTGACAGGGCTGGTTTTCACCCGCCTCCCAGCGGCCTGTATCATCTGTGGTCCGGCATTTGCCGGACCATCGAGAATCGTTTAGGAGCTTCGTCATGGCTGACATCACATTGCTTGCCGAGGCCGACCGGCCGACGGGAAGCAGGCCGACCCGGCGCCTGCGGGCAGCAGGGAGGATACCGGGGGTGGTGTATGGCGGAGGTGTCGACCCGCTTCCGGTAAGCGTGTCCGGGCGTGACCTTCGCGAAGCCCTCAGCACGGATGCCGGTCTGAACGCGCTGCTGTCGCTGCGTGTGGGTGGTCAGTCGTTTGTCGCCATGGCCCGTGAGTTGCAGCACCATCCCGTGCGGGGCACCGTGATACACGTCGACTTCCAGGTTGTCGATCGTGATCGCCCGATCACAGCCGAGATACCCGTTTCACTGGTGGGGGAACCAGTGGAGCTGCACCGTGCAGACGGCTTGCTCGACCAGCAGCTCTTTAGCCTTACGGTAAGTGCCAAGCCGGCCGACCTGCCTCACCAGATCGAGGTCGATGTGAGCACGCTTGGCGTTGGCGACAGCCTGCGAGTCGGTGATATCCCCCTGCCGGCCGGCGTAACCGCCGAAGCCGAGCCCGATGTCCTGGTGGCGATCGGCCAGCCGCCACGAGTGGTGCGTGAGGGTGAGGGCGAGGCCGGTGGTGAGGCATCCGAGTCCTTAGGAGGCGCCGCGGGAGCTGCCGGCGCCTCGTCGGGCGAGGGGCACTAGGCGCTGCGCAGCCCATTCGGTGCGCCACGGGAGGGTGTTGCTGTTGATTGCCTGGTCGTAGGCCTTGGTAATCCAGGGGTGGAGTTTGCTCGTAGCCGCCACAACGCCGGTGCGGATGCGGTGGCGCTCCTCGTCGAGCGTTTCGGCGAGCGGCTGCGATCTGAGCGCGGGAGTCGTGCCAGCGTGGCCCGCATCAGGATCGAAGGGCGCGTGGTGCTCGTGGCGGTGCCGAGCACGTTCATGAACGATTCAGGGGTCGCGGTTGCAGCTCTCGCTCGCCGGTCTGGATTGACAAATGCTTCCCGCCTGGTGGTGGTGCATGACGAGCTCGACCTCCCCGTGGGTCGCGTAAAGGTCAAGTCCGGTGGGGGAACGGCAGGCCACAACGGTCTCAAGTCCATCCACGCCCACATCCACGACTCGGGCTACTGCCGGGTACGCATAGGCATAGGCAAGCCACCTGGGTCCATGTCGGGTGCCGATTACGTCCTGCGGCGCCCTGGAAAGGCCGAGGCAGCGATGCTCCAGACAGCACTGGCCGTGGCCGCTGACGCCGTGGAGATCGTATGCACGGAGGGCGTGGCCGCGGCGATGAATCGTTTCAACGCGGAGGCGACCTGAGAGTGCCCGCCGTATTGAATGACCGGTGCTGCCATCCCGGTACCCTGGATCGGTGAGCCTGCGCTCCCTCCCCCCGGTGTTGCGCCACGAGCCGGCGATGCTCGAGGTGGTTGGGGTCGCAAATGCGACGCTGGCGGTCCCGGACGCAGCATCGGCGTTCGTGGTGGCTGGCCTGTGCCATCTCGCGTCGCGCTCTCCGCTGCTGGTGGTCACTGCAACTGCGCCAGATGCAAGCCGGATTGCCCACGACGTCGAAGCCTTCATGGAACCGGGGGATGTCGAGCTGTTCCCGGCGTGGGACACCCTTCCCTTCGAGAGAGTGAGCCCAGATGTTCACGCGGTGGGGGCCCGTCTCAGGGTCCTCTGGCACCTCGGCATCGGTGGAGGTCACGAAGC
Organism: Actinomycetes bacterium; assembly: GCA_021851165.1. Taxonomy (GTDB): domain Bacteria; phylum Actinomycetota; class Acidimicrobiia; order Acidimicrobiales; family JAJZJN01; genus JAJZJN01. The sequence goes on along the minus strand of JAJZJN010000071.1, from coordinate 890 downwards.
TGATGATTGCGTGCCCAGAGTGGTGGTGGCCCCCGTGCGGGCACTGCTCCAACGCCTGGGGCCGGTCGAACCGGCCGTCGTTCCCCTGCGGGTCACAGCTGGAGAGCAGGTCGACTCGGAGCAGCTCCTGGGTCGCCTGGTCGCCATGGGGTACAGGCGGGAGTACCAGGTCGAGCATCGAGGTGAGGTTGCCGTGCGTGGCGGGATCATCGACGTGTTTCCCTCCACCGCCGACCTGCCCGTGCGCATCGACCTGTGGGGGGACGAAGTGGACCGCCTGGCCGAGTTCGACCCCGGCGACCAACGCTCGGTGTCGGATGTGGCGTCGGTCGAGATCTTCGGCTGTCGTGAGCTGCTTGCCACCCCCGAGGTGCGGGCCAGGGCGGCCGAGCTCGTCGAGGCACAGCCGTGGGGCAAGGCGCAGTGGGAGAGGCTGGCGGAAGGGTTGCTTTTCGACGGCATGGAGGCATGGCTACCGTGGCTCGCCGGCGACGACCGCCTAGTGAGCGATGTCCTCGGTGCCGGTGCGCAAGTCGTCCTCGTTGATCCGCGCCGGATGCGCGACAGGGCAGCAGAGCTTCTCGACGAGGAGGAGGCTCTCGTCTCGGCCCTGGCGTCTACCTGGGGTCTTTCGCTGGAGGCCGGGACAGCGGACGGCACCGCTGCCGGAGTAGGTTCCAGCACCGCTTCCGGCTCGCGCCCACAGCCAGGTGCCATGGCTCCGCGGCTGCACCTTCCCTTCGACCGGCTGCTGGCCCGCTTTGACGCCCCGGTGCTGTCGATGGTTCCGGTAGCCGATAGGCCCTCGATCCCTGCGGTGGAGGCGCACGGGTGGGATACCCCACCTGGCGCGGATGCCAAACAGCTTGCCGAGCGGCTTTCCCGGATGG
>JAJZJN010000070.1 GCA_021851165.1 Actinomycetes bacterium | reverse complement strand
CACTCCGGTTGACCCTGGAGGCACCCGATGAGTCATGTCCCTCCGGCGGTGGTCATCCCGTAGAACGACTGAGAAGGCCGGTGGCCGGAGGTAAAACCGACATGGGACATAGTGAAATCGGTGAGGATGCTCGTGACGCGAACAGTGAACTAACGCCAGAGGAAGCTGTCGATGAAGCAGGGGAGGAGTCCTTTCCTGCCAGTGACCCACCGGCATTCTGGGCGGGATCTGGCGACTTTGAACCCGAGGATGTCGATAACCCAGGTTCAGATCTATGACATGCACGGGTGCGGGGATACCGGGTGCGGGGATACCGGGTGTTGGGATGCCGGATGTTGGGATGCCGGATGTTGGGATGGCGGGTCAACTCGTAGTGCCTGAGCGAGAGTGCCCGGAAGGGACTGGAACGTTAGGCCGCCGGAGAAGTCACCGAGCCTCTTCTCGACTGGACCTTGTCCAGACGTGGATTCTGGCCTCTGCCTAATGCAATCTGCGGCGCAGCAGGAGAGCGATCAACGATGCAGCACTGCACCCTACCCCTGCGGCCCACGCCAGGACGTAGATCGGCTCGTGCTGGTAATGGACGGCGGCAATGACGGCAGCAACGCTGCTTGCCTGTAGGGCACCGAATACGACGGTGAGCGCAAACTGCAACAGGTTGGTCGTCTGCTGGTACCTTGTCGTGATCTCGAAGGTGACACCGTCCAACTGTTCGATCAGGGCTCGGTACGACACGTCGAGACCCAGCACTTGCTCTCCGTAAGCGGTGACCTGGCTGCTGAATCGGTTGGACTCCGCTACCGTGCCACGGTACTCCTCCAGGCCGTCGAGAAGCTCTGCCTTCAATTTGACTAGGCGTGACAGGGATCCAGGCGCCTCGGCATCCGGCATGCGCTCGTGGAACAGCTTCAACACTGCCCGCTCGATGAGCAGCAGCTCGACGGAGATGAGCAACGGGAGGGCACTGCGGGGAGCGAGCACGAGCGAGCCGTCTGGCATCGTCGGAAGGCCTTCGCCTGTACGCAAGTCGAGTGCACCACGTGGTGACAGCAAGGAGATCCCACCCTCACGCAGGCAGAAGTCACGCGCGAGCTCTTCGGCTATGACAGCCTTCTTGAATGCCAGGCGCGACCAATCTAGGTAGAGGATCCGGACGAGGTCACCCCCGTTCTCGGCGGCAATGGTATCGAGGGTGGGCTCGTCACCCGGGTGGCGGAGAATCGTGAAAGGGAAGCAGTCCTCGATGCCGCCCCATGTGGAGATCTGCCGGCTGACGGAGGCCAGGCACTGCTTGACCACGCCGGCAGCACTGGTCGTGGTGTCGGAGCGCAACCACGCCACGAACCTCTCGGCATCGAGCGGTTGCTCGGGAATCGGGATCCAGGCTTCCCATAGGGCGGCTCCCGCCGTATGGGTTACGAGGAACACGTCCGCGCTCTGCGGTTCCCCGGCTCCCGTGGCTGCAGGAAGGCGGACCCGGCCGAGTGGCCAGCGCGCAATCCGACGAGTCTCGAGGTACTCGCTGCCGAGGAGTGCCATCTCGGTGTCGTGCAGTTGGTCCATCCTTGCCTTGGCCTCGTTGGATGGAAGGGTTTCTAATCCGTCGAGGGCACCGTCTAGACGCTCGCCGAAACCGTCGAAGTCCCGAGGTGCGTTGTCAGGAAAGAGCAGGACGCACATAGCTTCCAAGGTCACCCTCCTGCTCATCGCCGTGACCCGCCCAGCACAAGCACCGGCACAATCAGTGTCCCAGCCGATCGAGGATCTGCGCGGTGACCAGTTCCGAAGGGCGATCTCCGTCGATCCGGACAAGCATTCCCCTGTTGTCGTAGTACTCGAGGACAGGCAGCATCTCGAGCTCGTAGGTTGCCAGGCGCCGATCGATCGTCGGAGGGGTGTCGTCGTTGCGGTCCTCCAGGCTGGCACGTGCGAGAAGGCGCCGGCGGCATTCCTCCTCTCTTACTTCCAGGAGGAGCGCGGCCTGTGGCCGTGAGCTAGCTGGCTCGAACGCATCGAGCGCTTTAGCCTGTGCAAGATGACGGGGGAACCCGTCGAGCACGTAACCACCGGTTGATACGGCATCGTCGATGCCTGGGCCGATTACGGCCATCACGGCGCTGTCAGGTGCAAGCTCGCCGTGCTCGAGGGCCGAAGCAATCGTGAGACCGAGCGGTGAGGATGATTCGACCTCCCGTCGCAACAGCGCGCCCGTGTCGAGGTGCGTCAGACGTAGGCGGTGAGCGAGCCGATCTGCCTGTGTGGTCTTGCCCGCTCCAGGCCGGGCGAGCATCACGAGCCGGGTGTATGGCTCGTGATGTGCCGCTCTGCCTGGGTCATCGTGGCTCATGTTCGCGAAGGCGCCGCTGCATCGATGTCTGCGACACTGGCCTTGCCCCGTGCCGGCATCGCAGAGCCGAGGCCGGGGATGTCGCGCCCGGGGAGGAGGAAGTGCCAGTAGAACCACTGGAACTCGACCTTGGCTATATGGCTGAGGCGGGAGTCCTTCAACAGGGGCAGACCGACGGCGGTGGGGAAGTGACCTGGCAATGGCTGGGTGGTGTAGTTGGAGTCGAGGAGCATTGCCTTGTGGAAGCCGGTCTCGATGAACCCGGTGCCGTGACCGTCGTAGCTCGCATCGAGCTCCTGGCCGGCCAGGAACCGGCGGATGTTATGGACCACCACCTCGCCTTCGAAGTGGGCGACCGATCCGGTCTTGGAGGTGGGCAGATCGGCGGCGTCGCCGATGGAAAAGACGTTCGGATGTGTCGGTGACTGCAGCGTGTGCCGATCCACCTCGATGAAGTCGCGGTCCCCGCCGAGCCCCGGGGAGCGGCCTATACAAGCGGCACCCCGGAACGACGGCACGATCACCGCCAGGTCGAAGCCCGCCTCGCGGCCGTCCGCCCCGGTGATGTGCCCCCCTGTGCTATCGACCTCTGTGATGTGGAAGTCGGTCTCGTGGAGAACCCGCTTGCCGGCGAAGAGGTGCTCCACGCTCGCATCGGCGATCGGGGCCGCGAACAAAGCGGGCAACGGGCTCAAGTAGGTGATCTCGATACGGTCCCGCACCCCGCGTTCGGTGAAGTACCAGTCGGCCAAGAGACAGAACTCGAGAGGGGCGACCGGGCACTTGATGGGCATGTCGACCACACCCACCACCAGCTGGCCCTCGTCGAAGCGCTCCAGCGCACCTGATAGTGCGGCGGCACCCTCCAGGTCGTAGAAGGTGAGGACCTTCTCCATCCACCCCGGACCGGTGAGGCCCTGCGTCGCCTCGGGAGCCAGGCGTGCGCCGGTGGCGACGACGAGCACGTCGTAGTCGAGCGCCTCGCCACCTCCCAGATGGACCTGGTTCGCCTCGACATCGACGTGGTCGATCTCGCTCTCGTGGAAGTCGACCCCCGCTCGCAGCTGGCGCCGCCTGGAGCGCACGATGTCCTTGGGTTGGGCGATGCCGAAGGTGACAGGCACCTGGCCAGGCTGGTAGATATGCCGGTCGTCGCGATCGACGACGGCTATCGAGGCATCCCTGCGCCCGTACGCGCGTCGTAGCCGGTTGGCGACCAGCGTGCCACCCGTGCCACCTCCCAGGATCACGATTCGATGCGTCACGGCGCCTCCTCTGATGAACTGTTGACAAGCGTATCTTTCGACCCTATCGTTCGCATCAATGTCTGTTGCTGGGATTGGGGTAGGGGTTTCGAGACGCAGCTTCCTCGGAGTTCTGGCCGGAGTTGCTGCGGCCGTCGGCACGGCGGTGTCCTTCCTGGGGAGCACTGCAGCAGCTGCGATCAAGCCGGTTGCCCGACCTTCCGCTGCGCAGATGAAGCGGCTGCTCGCCTACTACCGGACCAAGCCGAGATGGGCGAGCTGGCTGGTTCCCGAGCTGAATGCCGATGACGGCTGGCAGCGCTGGATGCGCACCATCTTGAACTCGAAGAACCTGCCCATCGCCCATGACAACTTCTCTCGCATCGGCACCACGATCAAACAGACGCACCACTGGGTCATGGTGATGGACGAGCGTAGATGTATCGGGTGTCAGGCATGTGTGGTTGCCTGTAAGGACGAGAACAACGTGCCCGTAGGGGTATACCGCACTTGGGTGGATGTGGTGGAGACCGGAGGGATGGTGCCCGATCCTGCCGGTCCGATTGTCACCGACGTGGGTACCTACCGTTCCGAGGTGAAGCGCTCGAGCATGCCGCTCATCTGCAATCACTGTGACCACCCACCCTGTGTCGATGTATGCCCGGTGAAAGCCACCTTCAAGCGAGCCGACGGGATCGTCATGATCGACTATGACCTCTGCATAGGATGCGGCTACTGCGTGGAGGCATGCCCCTACAATGCACGGTTCTTCAACCCAGTCCAGCAGACGGCGGACAAGTGCACTTTCTGTGCTCACAGGTTGGACCGCGGGCTGCTGCCTGCCTGCGTCACGTCATGCCCGACCCACGCAAGGGTTTTCGGGGACAAGAACGACCCTACGAGCGAGGTGTCCACGCTGCTGGCCACGTTACCGACCACGGTGCTGAAGGAGGATCTCGGGACCGACCCGCAGGTGTTCTACATCAACCGCGAACAGGAAGTCTATGACGAGAACTCGACCGGGAACACGGTCTACCCCTACACGGCGAACCTGAACAGCAACGAGTACGCGACGCTGAGTGGCAACGCGCCGCTGCCGGGCGACACCGGTGGACAGCGGTAGGCCTGCAGTGCGACTCGAGCGAAAGGAGTGCTGAGGGATGCCTCCGACCAACTACTACGGCAGTGGCCTCGAGCAGGGCTACTGGGGCTTGATGATCGTCACCTATCCGTTCATCTCCGGCCTCGTGGCGGGATCGTTTGTAGTGGCGACCCTGAGCCAGCTTTTCGGCCGCAAGCGTCTGGCTCCGATTGCTCCGATGGCGGCGATAGTGAGCTTCGCGCTCCTGCTTGCCGCTCCGCTCACCATCTGGGGTGACTCGCGCCAACCGAGCCGGGTGTACGAGCTGATCACCCGTATGCATGTCCCGTATTCACCCATGGCTCTGTTCCTGCTCATCTGGATCAGCTACGTGATCCTAATGCTCGTCGAGCTCTACGCTGTGTTCCGTGCCGGCAACGCCGCACGCGCCGAGTGGGCCGGGCAACCGCTGCGGGCCAAGCTCGCCAGGCTGCTCACTCTGGGTGTGCGGGGCCGGGATGCCGGGTCGGTCCGGCGCGACGAGCGCATCGTGCGTTGGACAGCAGGGATCGGCATTCTCATCGCCTTCTTGTTCCATGGCTATATAGGCTTCATCTTCGGTTCGATGAAGTCTCGCGCGCTGTGGTCGAGCCCGCTCATTCCGGTTCTGTTCATCATCTCCGCGATCGTCTCTGGCATTGCGCTAATCCAGCTCGTCTACTTCGCTGTGGCCAAGTGGTATGGCTGGCGCATCGACAAGGCAATCGTCGCGGAGCTCAATATCTGGCTCGTCGGAGCTCTGCTGCTGGACCTGTACCTGGATATGGTGGAGCTCCTCATGAGCGGGGTGCGAAGCTATGCGCCCGAGGAGACTTACGAGTGGTTTAACCGCCTGTACTTCCATGGACCATTGCTGTGGACCTACTTCCTGTTCCAGCTCGGCCTGGGCGTAGTGCTTCCGCTGGTGGCCTTGGCCACGAAGCGCTGGCGGGCATCGATCGTGAACTCGGGGGTGATGGCGTTCCTGGTGCTCATGGGCGTCTACATGATGCGTTGGAACGTCGTGGCCGGTGGCCAGATGGCCTCCAAGGTGACCAATGACATAGTGAGCTTCCCGCTCGTATGGACCGGGTACGACTCCGTTCAGACAGTGGTCGGTGTCTTCGGGGTGGCCGTCCTGCTGTTCCTCGCTCTCACGTGGCTGTTGCCGTGGAAGAACGGGCTACAGGGTTCTTCTTCATCCACCTCACCGGTGGCACCGGGCCTGGACGATGTCGGGGTAAGCGGGGTATCTCTCAACACCCCGGCGGGGACCGCTTCGACCATGGCCGACGCACAATGGCCCGCTGACCAACCTGGAGGAAATCCATGACACCCGAATCGGACGGGCGGCCGGCCGGGCAGCCCGATCACGCCGCAGTCGAAGCCGCCCGTCAGGGAGCGACATTCAGCCGCCGTGCGCTGTTCAAGGGCGCGGCTGCCACCGGGGTCGCTGCAGGTGCTACCGCATGGGGGTTGGAGCCGTGGCTCGGCGATGCCTTTCATCAGGCCGGCGAATACGTCTTCCCCAGCAGGCCGGTCAACTGGCCCGGTGTGACTCAGGTCATCAGTGTGTGCAAGCAGTGCCACAGCGACTGTGCACTAGTGGGATCGGTGTTCAACGGGGTGCTCGAGAAGCTCGACGGTAGCGCGTATCATCCGAACAACACTCAGCCGCACGCTCCCTATGGGACTGCGACCGAGGTGGCGGCAACCTGGCCGAGCCAGCACGCCCTGTGCCCACGTGGCCATGCAGGACGCCAGACCGTCTATGACCCGTACCGGATCGTCTCGCCTCTCAAGCGCAGCGGGCCGCGTGGGTCCGGACAGTGGGAGACCATCAGCTGGGAACAGCTGATAGCCGAGGTTGTCGGCGGTGGATTGCTGTTCAAGGACGTGCCTGGCGAGGAAAGCCGCAATGTAGAAGGCTTTAGCCAGGTGTGGGACGCGGGGGCTGCTCGTCACAGGCCGATCGATGTGGTAAACCCGGATTTCGGCCCGGCAACCAATGGTCTGGTGATGTTCTGGGGACGGGCGGAGGCCGGTGAGTCGAACTTCATCGAGCGGTTTGGGGCAGCGTTCGGCACGGTGAACACCATGCCCCATGTCGCCATCTGCGACCTCAACCATCACGTTGCAACGGAGCTGTCGCTCGACCCGAGCACAGCGATGTTGAAGCCCGACATACAGAACGCACAGTTCATCATCTGGTTTGGTGCGAACATCACCGAGGCGAACTTCCCGATGCAGACCCTCGGGCGCAACGTCGCCGAGGCGAACGCCCGGGGCACCCTAAAGTACGTGATGGTCGACGTCCGTATGGGAAACGCCAACCTGTTTGCTGACCAGTGGGTAGTCGTCAAGCCTGGCGGGGACGGTGCGCTGGTGATGGGCATGATACGGGAGATCATCGAGCACGGTACCTACAATGCTGCCTATCTTCAGGTTCCTAGTGCAGCGGCTGCCGCGGCTAGTGGCGAGCCGAACTTCTCCAATGCGACCTGGCTGGTGATCGAAGATCCGGGACATCCTCGCCAGGGCCAATTCCTCCTTGGCTCCGATCTCGGTCAGACTGGTACGGCTGGAAGCGAGTCAGTTGTCTGGGACCCAGCGAGCAACCAGGCCGTCGTAGCCTCTGCTGTGAGCCAGGCAAGCCTGTGGCCTGCCGGCAATCTGAGCACCGCCACGGTGACCGCCGGTGGCCTCCAGTGTCGGACGGGATTCCAGGAGCTCTATCTGAGCGCGCAGCGCTACACCACTGAGCAGTACGCGGGCCTGGCTGGTATCTCGCCGGAGGTCATAACCGGCCTGGCGACGGAGTTCACCTCACATGGTCGTCAGGCTGTAGCCGACTTTTACCGTGGACCGGTTATGCATACGAACGGTGTGCAGGCCGGCCGGGCCATCATGATGCTCAACTTCCTCGTGGGGAACGTCGATTGGGCCGGTGGCTACATAGCCGGTGGCGGTGCGGCGGATTTCATGGGCTCCAAGCCCACCGCTCCGTATGATCTCGGCAAGTGGCCAGGCCAGCCCAAGGGCGTCCCGAGCGGAGTGAAGATCAGCAGGGAGGGATCGTTCTACGAGAAGTCGAATGCATACAAAGCAGCCCTGGCTTCTGGCAGGAGCCCCTTTCCTGCTCCACGCCCGTGGTTCCCGTTCGGCGTCGGTGTCTGGCCGGAAATCTTTGCAGGTGCCTACCAGGGATATCCCTACCCGGTAAAGATTCTCTTCCAGCACATGGCCAATCCGGCCTGGAGCACACCTGGAGTAGGAGGTGCGCCGGATCACGAGCTTGCCTGGCATCAGCTGATAACCGATCTGGACAAGGTGCCGCTCTTCATCGCATCCGATATCGTGATCGCGGAGAGCTCGGCTTATGCGGATTATATAGTTCCCGATACGAGCTACATCGAGGACTGGGGTGTGCCGCCGGGATATCCCACCTATCCGACGACGGCCCAGGGGGTGCGCCGCCCCGTGATAGAGCCGCTCACGAACAAGACTCCTGCTGGGCATCCGATGTGCATGGAGCAGTTCCTGATAGACGTCGCCAAGGCTACCGGACTGCCTGGCTTCGGCGCCGATGCCTTCATGGAGGGGGGGTCGCTGGACACCCGTGAGGACTTCTACCTGAAGCAGGTGGCGAACATTGCCTACGACCCAGGATTCCTGATGCCTACATCGGGGGGTCTGGTACCGAGTGGAGTGGTCCCCGACGCCACCGGAAGCGATCTGCAGGTGGTGGCCGACCTACACGATCGGCACCGGGCGGCGCTGCGCCCCTCGGAGTGGCCGAAGGTCGCCTACGTTCTCGCCCGTGGCGGGCGTTATGAGGACTTCGTGGCCGGATACGTGCCGAACCGGACTACCTTACGGACGCTGCGAGCAGTGATCGATGCACAGCTCGTCGACACCGGGATCGAGGCGTGGGCCCGCCAACCCGGTCAAGCCACCCCGAGCCAGCTCCGAGATGTCTTCTATCGCCAGCTCGACCTGCTTGCCGCCGCTCCGCAGGGGCAGCCTTGGACTGCCCATCGCTGGGGAGAGAAGGGCCTGCCGTGCCAGATCTACAACGCGACGGCATCAGCGACGCATAACGCACTTACCGGTGAGGCATTTCCCGGGACCGCGAGCTATCTACCCGAGCGGCTGATGGACGGCAAGCTACTGGACGATCTCGACCCGCGGCGGTCGTTTCCCTTCGTCATGTCCACCCACAAGCAGCCTTTCCACTCCAAGTCGCGTACCATCGCCGATCCCTGGCTGCTCGAGCTGATGCCCGAGGCATTCCTGGAGATGAGTCCGGTCGATGCTGCGCGACTCGGGGTCGCAGACGGTGATCTGGTCAAGGTTGCCTCCTCGACCTTTCCCAAAGGCGGCACCGGCCGGGTACGGGTCATGGCTGGCGTGCGTCCCGGAGTCGTCACCTATGCCGACGCGTTCGGGCACTGGCAGTACGGATCGGGAACCTGGGTCGTCAACGGCAAGCGCTTCGAGGGTGATGACCTGCGCAACGCCCCGTTCCATCTGGTGCAAGCTACCCGACTGGACCCGAGCCTCAGTGCCGGACCCGGGTGGACGATCGCGTGCGAGGATCCCATCGGAGGCGGAGTGGCCTATTTCGGGACGCGGGTTACCGTAGAGCCGGTGTGACTGCATGGGTTGGCGCGGCACCGTTACGCGGCATGCAGTGTGCAACGGCATCTATCGCCGTCATGCCCTGCCCGGGTGCCCATCGGCGTCGAGCCGAACCTCGAGGTTCCCACTGCGACGTACCACCTCGAGTGAGTGACGCCCGTCGGGGTCACGGCGGACGACGAGGTCGACCGATCCGCGCCCGACCTGGAGATTGGACACGCTCAGCTCGCCAAGCCACTCCGGCAATGCCGGATTGACTACGAGGGCGTTGTTGGGAGCATCCGCTCGCAAGCCGAGGAGGCTCGACAGCAGGTGTATCACGGATCCGGCCGCCCATGCCTGGGGCACGTTCGCCCCCAGATATTGGACGGGAAAGCTACCCTCGTCGCGTTCTAGTCCCGCGAACAGCTCGGGAAGGCGTCGCGACAAGAAGCGCTCGGCGGCATCGAGGATCGCACGCGTCACGCGCGCAGCCTCGGCATCGAGCCCATAGCGGCGGAACCCGGCCATGGCCACCGCGTTGTCGTGGGGCCATACCGAGCCAAGCTGGTAGGAGAAGGGGTTGTACGACGGGTGGCTGTGCGACAGCGTCCGGATGCCCCATCCGCTCCACATGTCGTCTTGGAGCAGGCGTTTGGCGACCAGTGCGGCGCGTTCGGGGACGACGGCACCTGCCCACAGCAGGTGTGCTGGGTTCGAGGTCACCGATGCGATCGGCCTCTTGTCCCCGTCGAGCCCGAGATAGTACGTCTTCTCCTCCTCCCACCAGAAACGCTCCTCGATCTGGGAGGCCAGGCGGTCGGCCTCCGAGCGCAAACGGACTGCCTGGGCCTTCTCGCCGTAGACGTCGGCTACCACATCCGCCCAGGCGCGCTTGGCGGCCACGACGTAGCCCTGCAGCTCGCATAGCGCTATTGGGAGGGAAGGGAGGTTGCCGTCCGCATGGACGATCGCCTCGCCGGAGTCCTTCCAGCCCTGGTTGAAGTACCCACCGGTGTGAGCACGCGTCTGGTATTCCTGGAGGCCGTCGCCATCGTGATCACCATCGGTGTCGATCCACGCCAGAGCGCGTTCGACGTGAGGACGGACGGCATCGAGCTCCGCTCGGTCGCCGTGCCAATGCCAAGCCTCTGCTGCCGTCCACACGTACAAGGTCGTGGCATCGTGTGTTCCGTAATACGGGGTGTGCGGGATGAGATGCAGGGTTGCGAGCTCACCGTGGCGGATCTCGTGCTCTATCTTGCCCGGCTGCATATCCCTGTCGTCGTCGTATCCATCGGCCTGCAGAGCCGCGAGGGCCCGGAGCGCCCCGAGCGCGAAACGTGGGGATAGGGCAAGAGTCTGGAGCGACACGACGAGAGCGTCCCTGCCGAACAGCGAGACGAACCAGGGAACCCCTGCAGAAGGCACCCAGGATTCCACTGCGGCGGCCGATGAAGCGGTGCTCTCAGCGCCCCAGGCGGCAGCGGCCTCGTCGTGCATGTGTATACGGAGACTCGACAGGTCGTCTAGGGCCTGGGCTGCGATCGCCGTCAGCTCCGCGTCGTCTGCAGTGAAGCGTGCCGCATTTGCCACCCACTGCCTCTGCGAGCGGCGGTGCTCGGTGTCGTGGCCTCGAAGCGAGTGGCATGCTTCGCCTGGCCTGCTCATGACTCCAGCTCCAGTGTCTATGGACCACAGTAGGCAGGTGTGCCATGACTCGCCTGGTGCCAGTGCGACCCTCCATAGCAGCCCGCCGTTCGCGAACTCGGGGGGAGATCCACTGTGCTTGACACGGAAGTCGATGCTCCTCACGAACTGGCCATTGCGATAGCGGGTGACGAGCACCTCTCGCTTCTCCTCCCACGTGCTTTGGAGAAGGCCTCGCCGGACGAGCCTGTGGGACTTCACGTCGAACAAGTCGGCGAAGTCCGACTCGATGCTCACCTCGAGGTCGACGGTGACCGAGCTGCCCGAGTGATTCGTGAGGTCGTAGTCCTCGTGGATGCCATGGCCGACGACTCGGTCGAGGCGCAGCTGGAGGCTCTGGGCCGGGATGGGACCGTCGGGAGTCGCGAGCTCAGGATTGGTGAACTCGAACCGCGCCGAGCATCCTTCGACTGCGGAGCTGTTCAACAGGACTGGCGTGACACGGCCGAGCTTGAGCCTGTAGCCCGACACGAAGCGGGTATCGCGTGCGAAGTACCCCTGCTCCTTCGTGCTCGACATGCGGCCATCGGGATCGCACACGAGGACCTCGTCGTCACTGTGGATGGTGACTGCCATAGGGCCTACCCGGATGTCCACCTAGCCGATACCTCCTGAGCTCATGGTCAGCCGGCGGTGACTGCAGGTACGCGGCCGCGCCAGGGCATGGCCGCTTCGAGCCGGCCGGCCAGCTAGATCAAAGTTGCTTCGGCGAGGGGTTCCCCGACCAATTGGGCTCCTACCGGCAGGCCGGATGGGGCCTGGTACAGGGGGAGGGAGATCGCGGGCCGGCCAGTGACGTTGAACGGTGACGTCATGACTGCCATCTGCAGCACGGGAAGTGCCGTTGCGCCGCCACTGGCGTGGACTGCTGAGAGCACTTCGCCTGACCGGGGTGGCTCGATGCTCGTGGTGGCGGTCAGCAGGACATCGAAGTCCTCCTCCCAGGGCATCACGAATCTGCGTGTGAAACGCTGTAGGTGGTGTGCGCCGCGCACGTAGGTGAGACTTGGAACGCCCTGGGCAGCCGCATGGGCTGCCTGTACGTGCGGCTCGGCCCGGTCCCAGCCGGTGCCGTCGTAGTCGGCCAAACCGGAGCTCACCATGTTCAAGAACGCTGCAGCGACCTCTCCTGGTAGGTCCATATCGATCGGTAGAACCCTGTGGCCGAGATCCTCCGGGGCGGTAGCCGCCACCATCGTTGCCATGCGCTAGCGGGAACATGAGGGCCGCTGTGGCCGCTCCCGCTCCATCACTAGAGCCTCCGGGGGTGTGGTCGATGCTCCACGGGTTGCGGGCAATTCCGGACCTCAGGTTCTGCGTCGCTGTGATCAAGCCGAACTCCGGCGCGTTGGTGCGGCATGTGAGGGTGAAGCCAGCGCGCTCGAATGCCTTGACGACCGGGACGCTATGCGGCGATTTCACCCCAGGGGCGGCCGACGATCCGTAGGTTACCGGCCGGCCGGCAACTTCAGCCAGGTCCTCTATAGGCAACGGCACCCCGAGGAAACGGGGCAGGTCCTCGCGATCACCTCGGAGAACAGGTGCCTCCGCCCTGCGTGCCGTCTCGCGCGCGCTCTCGTCGTCGCGCCACACCATCGCGCCAAGGCGGCCGCCGAGGGCGTCTACGCGCTTGAGGCAGGCATCGAGCACCTCGACGGGACCCACCTGACGCGACCGGATGAGGGCGGCGGGACCACTGGCGCTGGCGCGCATGTCAAGGCCGATCCCCATGGCGGGGACGCTAGCAGCGCCGGTCCCGCCGTGACTGGTCATTACACTGAGTGGATGTCCCGCCTGGATGCCCGGGCACGGAATACCTTCCGGTCCCTACGGGTGCGCAACTACCGTCTGTACTTCTTCGGCCAGATCATCTCGGTGAGCGGCACTTGGATGCAGACCGTTGCACAGGCATGGCTCGTGCTTCGCCTGACAGGCAGCGGTGTCGACCTCGGGACAGTGGTGGCGCTGCAGTTCCTGCCGATGCTGCTGCTAGGGGCGTGGGGTGGCCTGGTGGCAGACCGACTGGACAAGCGCAGGCTGCTGTACGCGACACAGACATCGGCAGGATTGCTGGCGCTCGCTCTGGGGCTTCTGGTCGGGACCGGTTCGGTGGACCTCGCTGAGGTCTACCTACTCGCGGGCCTTCTCGGGGTGGTGAACCTCTTCGACAACCCTGCACGGCAGACCTTCGTGATGGAGATGGTCGGGCCTGACGATGT
>JAJZJN010000069.1 GCA_021851165.1 Actinomycetes bacterium | reverse complement strand
TGTGCGCTCTGGGCCATGCCACGAGCACGAAGGCTGTGGTTGACTCCGCGAGCAAATGGCGCACGCGTTCGGCACGACGTCTGAATCCTTCCTCCATTCCCTCGAAGGCCTGGAAGAATGTGACTGCGTCGTTGACGATGTCGGCTCCTGCAACCTTGGAGATGGTTCGCAGGAGCGCCTGGGTAGCCATCGAGACCGCTTTCAGGTAGGCCCGAGTCGGCATCAGGATGACCTGGAACAGGCGGTGCTCTAGGAAGTGGGTCAAGCGCCTCGGGGCATCGAGGAAGTCCAGTGCGTTACGGCTGGGAGGCGTGTCTACCACCACCAGGTCGAACCCGCCCTCCTCGGCCAGCTCGTAGAGCTTCTCCATTGCCATGTACTCCTGGGTGCCCGAGAGAGCCGAGGTCAGGTTGCGGTAGATCCGGTTGGTGAGGATGCCCTCAGCCTGCTGAGGCGTCGCCGAGTAGCGGCGGACAAGGTCGTCGAAGGTGCGCTTGGGGTCGAGCATTACTGCCCACAGCTCACCGGGCCAGGCTCCGTCGATCGATCGCGGTTCATTGGCGAGCACGTCCACCCCTAGCGAGTTCGCCAACCGGCGTGCTGGGTCGATCGTAACGACGCAGGCGCGCCGACCGTTCCGGGCTGCTTCCAGGGCCAGCGCGGCAGAGACCGTGGTCTTGCCGACCCCCCCGGAGCCGCAGCAGATCACGATCGAGGCATCCGACAGGATGCGGGCGATCTCGGCGGTCGGTCCGTCCGACCCGACCTCGGTTGGGTCAACCCGGTGTGCGCCAACCTGGGTCGCGGCCTGGTCACGCATCAGGCGGACCGCCCTCGGCGGTGCCTTCCCGGTTGGAGGCAGGTGTGCTCCCGGTGCTGGCCGAGCCGTCTTCTGGGAGCTTCTTTACTCCTGTGGCCAGAGCGCTTGCGAGCACAGCGATGTCTGGCAGGCTTATCGTCTCGCTCGAGACGAGCGGGATTGCTATCTGGGGAAGCGGGAGCTCCTGGGAAAGCCTCTCGAGCTGTTCGATCTGGAGCGCGCGCCGCCTCAACCGGAAATCCGCGGCCGAGCGCAGCGCCAGTGCGGTGCCTTCCTCGAGCTCCACTCCCACTTCGCCAGCAGCGGCCAGGGGGTCGCAGTCCAGACCGGGAATCTCGGGGATGCAGGAGTTCACGACCACAGGAGCGAGGCTCACCCCAATACGGTCCTCCAGCTGATAGGCCGACTCGATGACTTCGTTCACCGGCATCTCCTCGGGGAGTGTCACGAGCATGACTTGCGATCGGGTTGGATCTGTGAGCATCTCGACAACCTCGGCGGCCTGAGCGCGCACAGGCCCAGAGCGCGCTGCGTCCAGCAGGCCGTGGGCCGATGACAGGAAGGTCATAGCGTGACCGGTAGCTGGAGCATCGACGACGATGAGGTCGGCTGCGCCTGAGCGCTCGAGCTGCTTGACCTTGCCCAGAACCAGGATGTCGCGTATGCCTGGTATCGCGGTGGCAACGATGTCGACTGCTCCTGACGAGACCAGGCGCTTGGAGACGCGCCGCATCCCGTGGTCTGCCAGGTACTCGATCAGAGCGTCGTCAGGCGTGATGCGTCTTGCCCGGATCTCGCCCTGGTGGGCTCCCCCTGGCTGTCCTCGGGCGTCGGTGGCTTCGAGCAGCACCTCCTCGTCGTAGCCGAGGGTCCCGTATCGATTGCCCTGCACGCCGAAGGCACCGGCCAGGCCGGACTTGCCTTCCAGGTCCACCACGAGGACGGACAGCCCGGCGCGCGCCGCCGTCAGTGCCAGTGCTGCGGCGATGGTGGTCTTGCCGACACCCCCTTTGCCGGCGATCAGCATCACCGGGCTTTGCCGGCAGAATCGGGACACGTCCATGCGCTGGCCGAGCGTAACCGCGCCAGCGACCGATGGCTGTCACCCGTCCCGGCGCTGCTTCCACGAGCGACCGGGTCAAATGGGGTATTGACGAGGGTGTCACCAAGCGGGGAGACGAGAATACCCTGGTCAGAGGCCTTGAACGGCTTGCTACGAGAGAGTAGCGTCCTAATGTAGGAGGGGGAAGTGGCTACACGATTTTACGAGGAGATATGGCAGTCGAGGGCCTCGTGCAGGGGTCCGCAGGCTTCGGTGTTCTTCCCGCCGGCCCAAGGCGAGCGGAAGGACGAGCGGCATCAGCGAGAGGCTGAGGCCAAGGCGATCTGCGCGTGCTGCCCGGTGAAGGTCGACTGCCTCGAATATGCGTTGCGGATACGCGAGCCGCACGGCATCTGGGGCGGGCTGAACGAGCAGGAGCGCAAGAACGTGCTCGAACGTCGAGCCGGCTGATCAGTCGATGCCTTCCGCGTGGGCTGCCTGCCTCACGGGCGGGCTGTCACATACGGCGGCTGGTCGGTCGCCTGTGGCAGAGCAGATCCCGGCAGTGATGAGGTTCGCGTCGCCGACGATTGCCTCTGAGACGGGACTCGACGGGTCTACCAGCGCCTTAGCCACTTGAGCCATCGACATGTGAGCGATAATCCCCGGTGAGAAGCTCAGGCCCGCTTGGGCTATGCGATTGGCCACGTCTACGAAGGGGATTGTTCCGGCCAGGTCTCCGTGCACGAACGGGGGGTTGTCATACCGGTGCATCATCAAGCGTTGCGCCGTGCTCAGGGACTGCAAGGGTGCATATCCCGATGGCGAGGTGGCTATCGGCTGGCTCGCGTACTGTTCGACAGGTTCGAACCACACATAGCGGCTTCGGTAGCTGCTACCGCGGAACGTGAAGCTCGGTGTTGCGGGAAAGACATCCTGAGGCGAAGAAGACGTGAGTCCTAGATCGCTGAAGGTCCCGAAGCGCGAAAGTGCGATTACCAGGGGCCAGCGCATGGCAGCGCAATACGGGCAGTACTCGGCTCCCACGTAGAGCACCAGGGCCCGCCTGCCCGCGGTGGCGGGCCTCTGGTGGATGAGGCGGATCGGTGGTGTCACGAGCGAGCGGCCAGGGACGCCGGCGTTTGCGAAGACGCTCGCAGGGAGATGCTCTACGGTCTGGACCACTGCGGCGGGAGCCAGCTGCGGATGTGGCAGAGGGCTCGCATGCGGTGTGGTGGTCAGCTTGAGCACGACGAGCATCACGACGATGACCAGCACCAGGACGATCAGACCACCCGTCACGAGGGCGGTCGGCGCCCTCCAGAGCCGAGTGCCATGCTCGGAGGCTCCCGAACGCTCGGGGGACGCGGCGGGCTGGGCGGACTCGGCGGTTACAGAGGCTCCCGAGCGCTCGGGGGACGCGGCGGGCTCGGCGTGTGGCTCAGAGCCCTCGGGCTCGGCTGGATCGTTTGTCTGGTCTGGTCTCACGTCGAAGATCCCTGATCCTCCTGGTTCGGCGGAGCCTACCGGGTGCGGAGCGGGAATTGGCGTTCGACTGGCGGCATCCAGGTGCTCGGTACGCGGGTCTGCTCGCGAAAACGTCTACTATGCAACCTATGGCAAGCGCGCAGTGCGTGAGCTCGACCGCGGAGGGTGCTGGACTTGGGACTGTCCTGGTCCGGCAGGATGCCCATGCTGTCCCCGGAACCCCCGATGCGCTTCGCGAGCCTTACCCGGCGGGACGCATCAGCGTGCTGTTCCTCCATGGATGGGGCATAGGCCCCCAGTCCTATCGGGGAGCGCTCGCCCGTCTGGAGATGATCGGCTGCGAGGTCATGGCGCCTGCTCAGCCTGGATTCGCGGGTACGCGCTCGCTCCCGGCCGGCGAATGCGGCTTTGCCGGCTATGCGCGCTGGGCCGCTCGCTACCTCGACGACCTTGACGTGCACGAGCCGGTAGTCGTAGTAGGCCACTCGTTCGGAGGTGGGGTCGCCCTGCAGCTGGCGCACGACTTTCCCGAGCGGGTCCGGGCCGCGGTGCTGTGCAATTCGGTCGGCGGTCCTGTGACGTGGCCGTCGGGGGCGGCTCGGAGCGGCTCGTACCGACCGATGTCCGAGCGCCCTCTGTGGGAGTGGGGACGGGAGTTCGGCTCCGACCTGCTGCGCCTACCGGTGATCTCCCGCGTCCTGCCGCCGGTGCTCGGCGAGGCGGTGCCGAACATCATCCAGAACCCTCTCGCGCTGTGGCGGGTGGCGAGCTTCGTTCGCCGCGCAGACCTGCTTGCCGAGGCTGCCGTGGTCGCCTACCGGGGGACGCCCCTCACGGTCGTCTGGTCCGATCGAGACAGGCTGGTGCCTCACGGTTCGTTCGCCGCGCTGTGCGAGATGGCGGGCACGACTGGAGTCGTGGTGCCGGGTGGCCATGGATGGCTCATAGCCGACCCCGACGTGTTCGCGGATGTGTTTGTGCGGGCGATGGCAGGTGCAGGCGTGCTCGACGAGGCTCTGGGAGCCTGAACCGCTCTTCAGCCACTGTCCGGTTCCTGGCGCTCGGCGCTGCCCTTCGAGCCAAGTGGTGTCCTGGATCGGTGCCGGAGGCGTTACCGTGGGTCTTGTGACCGATGCCCCTGGTGCTCCCGTGGTCCCCCGTGACGCAGCGACCGTCATGCTCGTTCGTGATGCAGCCGGAGGCGGGGCGGCACCACTCGAGGTGTGCATGCTTAGAAGGAACATCGACTCGGATTTCGTAGGCGGGGCATACGTCTTTCCCGGGGGAAAGGTCGACGAGGAGGACCGCAGCGCCCTTGCCGGTCGGGTGTGCTCCGGGCGTGACGACCCTGAGGCGAGCGGGCTGCTCGGGGTCGACTCGGGTGGTCTGGCCTTCTGGGTGGCTGCGTTACGAGAGTGCTTCGAGGAAGCCGGAGTGCTGCTTGCCTACCCAGAGCGCCGGGCCGGTGGCGAGGCTGTAGCAGCAGACCGGAGCAGTCCCCGACAATTGGTCAGGCTGGACGATGCCGAGCGGGAGCGCCTGGCCGCTCTCAGGGCACAGGTGAATGCGGGCGAGATCGGCTTCCTGGAGGCATGCCTGGCAGAGGGATGGGCGCTGGCTGTCGACCAGGTGCACTATTTCAGCCATTGGATCACCCCCGAGGGAGTCCACAAGCGCTACGACACGCGCTTCTTCGTGGCTGCCCTGCCTCCCGGCCAGGTGCCCGTGCACGACGATTACGAGACAGTCGACACCGTGTGGGTGAGGCCGGCGGAGGCAATCGAGAGGCATCGCGCGGGTGAGCTGGAGCTGATCTTCCCGACGATCAAGAACCTGGAGGCCATCGGGAAATTTGCCACCAGCGAGGAGCTGCTGGAAGCGGCGATGGCCATCGAGCACGTCCCCACTGTCCTGCCGAGGGTGGCAGTAGACGGTCGGGGCTACCGCATCCTCCTGCCCGGCGACCCGGGCTACGACGAGCTTCTGGGCTCCGACCCCCCGTCAGGCATCCGGCTCGGGCAGGCCCGACCAGCCACGAGAGCCAGACCACTGACGCGGCAGGCCACATCTGCGCCGTCCCCTCTGGCGGGGGCGGTGGAGCTTGCTCCGGGCGTGGTTCGGCTCGTGGCGCCGAATGCCGGGATGATGACAGGGCCGGGTACGAACTCCTATCTGATCGGGGAGACCGAGCTGGTCGTGGTGGATCCCGGACCCGCCGATCCTGCCCATATCGATGCGCTCGTAGAGGCCGGGAGGGGCCGCATCCGCTGGGTGGTGGTCACCCACACCCATTCCGACCATGCTCCGGGGGCAGCCGCGCTCGCGGCGAGAACCGGGGCGGAAGTGCTGGGATTCGAGGCCAGGGACGGCTTCGTGCCCGACAGGACCGTGGGCGAGGGGTTCGTCTTGAGGGGCGAAGGCTTCAGCCTGCGGGCGCTGCACACACCAGGACATGCCTCGGATCATCTCTGCTGGCTGCTCGAGGATCAGCAGATGTTGTTCTCGGGGGACCACGTCATGGAGGGGTCGACGGTGGTGATAGCGCCGCCAGACGGCGACATGGCGGCCTATCTGGCGAGCCTCGGCCGCCTGCAGGGTCTCGATCCTCCGCTCGAGGCGATCGCACCTGGGCACGGTGCTCTTGTCACCGATCCGGCATCAGTCCTGGCCGGCTACGTCGAGCATCGCCTCGCCCGTGAGGGCGCCGTTGCCGCAGCCCTTGCCGGCGCGCACAGCGCGACGATCGACGAACTGCTGCCGACCGTGTACGCAGACGTGGCGACGGCGCTCTACCCGGTTGCCAGGTACTCGCTATGGGCGCACCTGCGGAAGCTCGCTGCCGAGGGGCGAGCGACGGCTGCCGACCCCGGCGACATCGACACCGTCTGGGAGGCCACCTCAGCTGCCTAAGCCCGTCCGGCCGCCCAGGGCACCGGCGAGCGCCTGCTCGACGTGATCGAGCATCCGAGCCGTGCATCCGGCGGCCTCCGGTACTGTAGCGACGGAGCGCTCGACGCTCTCGGCGAGAGTAGCGAACACCGCTGCGAGCGGGCCTGTGCCGTCAAGGGACACAGGCCGGCCGGTGTCTCCGGCATCGCACACCTCTGGATCTAGAGGGATCCGGCCTAGGAGCGGCACTCCGATCCTCTGGGCCAGTCGCTCGCCCCCACCGCGACCGAACAGGGCATAGGAAGTGCCGTGCTCGCATGTGAACGAGGACATGTTCTCAATGACTCCGGCCACCCTTAGGTGCCCCCGCCTGGCCATGTCGGCAGCACGAGCGGCGACCTTCTGTGCCGACAGCGGAGGCGTAGTCACCACGAGCACCTGAGCTCGAGGCAGCATGCGAGCGAGGCCCATCTGGACGTCGCCAGTGCCTGGTGGCATGTCCACGAGCAGGAAATCGAGATGCCCCCATCTCACGTCCTCGAGGAACTGCCTCAGCGCCCTGTTGAGCACCAGGCCGCGCCACATGATGGCACTGTCCTCGTCGGCGAGGAAGCCCATCGAGACCACCTTCAGCAGACCTGGTCCTACGGTCATCTCCAGGGGGACGATCTTGCCCGTCTCGGCCTCCAGGCGGCCCTCCATGCCGAGCATCCGGGGAACCGAGAATCCCCATATGTCGGCATCCAGGATCCCGACGACCGATCCACGCTGTGCCAGGGCCACACCCAGATTGACCGTGACGGACGACTTGCCCACCCCGCCCTTGCCAGACGAGATCGCCAGCACGCGCGCCGCTGTGGGGATGTCGATCTCCACGGCGTTGTCCTGGGCCTTCAGCCGTGCGCGATCCATCAGGGTCGCCCGCTCGGCGGGGGTCATCTCGCCGGTTCGCACAGCGACGCGGCTCACACCTGCCAGAGCGCCCACCCGTGCCTCGATGTCTGAATTGATCTGGGAGCGCAGAGGGCAGCCGGCTATCGTGAGGGCCACCTGCACCGTCACCTCGGCGCCGCTGCGACCTGTGGCAGGTTCGGCGGCTGCGATGGACACCGAGCGGATCATTCCAAGATCGACGATGTTGTCACCGAGCTCGGGGTCGATCACACCCCGCAGGGCTTCGCGCACGGCTGACTCCGATGGCAAGACCGCAGGTTCGAGATCGCTCTTGCCGAAGGTGTCGGCCTGAGGGACCGAGGTCGTGGAAGGATCCACGTCCACGAGCCTAGCGTCTTGTGTCGGAGCTGCTGCTACCGAAGGACCGGCCAGCTACTACAATTCAACCAAAGCAGCGGTCTAATGAGGAGGACCAGGCATGACCACGACGATGAGCTCGGTGAGGATAGGCAAGCCACCGGCCCCGGTGAGCCTCACGGACGCCGCCACAGCCAAGGTGACAGAGCTGCTGGCCCAGGAGGGCGATGCCGACCTTGCCTTGCGTGTTGCGGTGCGCCCGGGTGGATGCTCAGGCTACAGCTACGAGATGTTCTTCGATGCCGAGGTGGCAGACGACGACGTGGTGCGGGAGTTCGGCTCGGTCAAGGTAGCGGTCGATCCTGCGAGCGCGGAGCTGCTGATGGGCTCCACGCTCGATTACAGCGACGGCCTCCAGGGAGCGGGTTTCCACGTGACGAACCCGAACGCATCGCGTACTTGCGGCTGCGGCTCGTCGTTCAGCTAACTGCGGCTGGCGCGGCGGATGGGGACGGCCATACGCTTCCGCGTCGACGGAGTAGACATAGAGATCGAGGAGGGCCGAGTCGGCCTGTCGCTGCTCGAGGTCCTGCGCGATCACCTCGGTAAGCGCTCGGTCAAAGACGGCTGTGCTCCTCAGGGTCAGTGTGGTTGCTGCACGGTATGGGTGGACGGGGCTCCTCGGGTCTCGTGCGTAACCCCGCTCAGGCGGGTCGCGGGTCGCGAGGTGACCACCTTCGATGGTCTTGGCGAGGCAGTGCGTGATCGCTGGGTTGCCGCCTTTGTGGATGCTGGGGCCAGCCAGTGCGGCTTCTGCACTCCGGGGATCATCATGAGGCTTGCGGCCCGAGATGTGGCCGGAGATGCTCATGGGGGGCACGCGGGCGGTGCCGTGCCCGCGAGGGACATGCCTGGCGTGGATGGCGGGCATGCTGCTGCGATCAAGTCGGCGCTCGCCGCGCACCTGTGCCGGTGCACGGGCTGGCAGACCATCGTGGAGGCTGCACTGGCTGCTTCCGGTACGGCCAGTGCACCCGAGACGGCCAGTGCACCCGGGGGATCGAGCAGGGATCTCCTGGCGGCCACGATACGTGCGGGCATCGAGGGCGGTTCCCCCCAGGTCGTCTCGCGAGAAGCGGCCAGTGGCTACGGCGGCTTTGCGGAGGACACCGCACCCGGTGGCGCCCTGGTGGCTGTTCCCGATGGAAGCGGGAGCTGGGTCGTCGCCCCTACGCTCTGGGAAGCACGAGCAGAAGCGGGCAAGGTGCAGGGCCGGAGGTCCACCCTGCCACTCCGCCATCCCCTCGAGGTGCCTCCGGGCTGCTGGGACCTCACCTTGCAGACCACGTTCGTCGAGCCGGCCTACCTCGAGCCGGATGCCTCGTGGTGCCTGCCGGGTGGCGAGCCGGCGGATCCCCTGGCCAATGGTGGGGCCTTCGGGGCCAAGCGTTCGTCACCCGTCGCCGAGGCTGCACGCCGCCTGGCCGATCGCCATGGTCAGGCCGTGAGGGTCGTGTTCGCTCGCGAGGACGTTGTGAGGATGGGACCGAAGCGCCCCCCCATCGCTGCCGGGATCCGGCGTGATTCGACTGGCGTTGTCCGGGTGGCCCGGACTCCGGGGAGCCCCGGCCTCGAGGCGTGGATCTCGGCGCTCGCTTCCGTTGCCCCGGGCTTGGAGGTGGAGGAGGTCGAGTGCCTCGGCCCTCCGGTGTCGCCCGACCTTCGTGGGGCGGGTTGGGTCGAGGGGGCTGTCCTGCTCGCTGGGCTACGTGCAGCGTGCGGCGCGCCAGGCGAGCCGGGAACAGGATCAGCCGAGGTTGCCGCCCCGTCGGGTGCCCGTGCCTCGGCGCGGATAGCCCCTGACGGCCAGGTGGCTGTGAGGGTGTGCGCGGGAGAGATGCTCGACGAGGTGACCCTTCGCTCCTACTGCCTGGGGGCGGCGCATCAGGCACTCGGGTGGGTCCGCACAGAAGGATTGGCCGTGGACCGGGATGGACATGTTCAGGATCTCACGATACGGTCGTTCGGTGTGTTGCCCGCCAGGGTGATGCCGCGTGTAGAGGTCGAGATCGCGGATACAGACGGTGTGGCATCCAACGGTTCTGATGCGGTGTTCGCTGCCGTGGCGGCGGCGGCCTGGATAGCCGAGGGCCTGCCTACTGCATGGCCCATGGAAAGGTAGGTCGATTGTCGATGGTTGCTCCGGTAGGCCCGTACTCTCCGGCCGTCCGCGCGGGCCCGTGGCTGGTGTGCTCCGGTCAGCTCGGGCTGTCAGGTCTCTCGGACTCCCCTGAGCTTGTCGAAGGTGGTCTGGTGGCCCAGGCGCGCCAGGCTCTCGCCAACGTCAGCAACCTGCTCGCCGGGCGCGGGCTCGAGTGGGCGAACGTCGTCAAGACGACGGTGTACCTCACCGATATGAGCCACTACGCGGCGTTCAACGAGGTGTACTCGGATGCCCTCGGGGCGAACAGGCCGGCTCGCTCGGTGGTCGCGGTGGCAGGGCTGCCCATGGGCGCCCTGGTGGAGATCGAGGTCTGGGCCTACGACGGATCGCAGGCCGGCTGAGCGAGAGCAGGCCGGCTGAGCGAGAGAAGGCGGGCCGAGCGAGCGCCGGGTCGTCGGCTCGGCTAAGGGCCGCTGGGCGATGAGCCGACCGACCACGAGCTCTGACCGAAGCGGTACCCGACAGAGCGCACTGTCTGGATCAGGTGGGCGTGCTCCTCACCGAGCTTGGCGCGGAGCCGTCGTATATGAACATCGACAGTGCGAGCCCCCCCGTAATACTCGTATCCCCAAACGCGGCTGAGCAGGGTCTCGCGAGTGAATACCTTGCCTGGCCGCGCGGCGAGGAACCGCAGCAGCTCGTATTCCATGTAGGTGAGGTCCAGGCTGCGTCCCGCCACAGCCGCCTGGTAGGTCTCGAGATTGAGCACGAGCGGTCCGTACTCGATCAGATCCGGGTGGAGCCCCCTGCCTGTACGCCAGAAAAGGCCAGCCAGGCGGCTGGCCAGCTCCTCGGCTCGCCATGGCAGGACGAAGAAGTCATCGAACTGGTCCTCGCGAAAATGCAGGTCCGCAAGGTGCCCTGGAGACACGACCAGGAGGAGCGGGCGAAGGGGAACCTCACGCGAGCGGAGTATCCGACATACGGCGAAGGCGGCCTGGGGGTCACCATCGGCGCACACGACGGCACCTGACCACCCGTCCTCGGGCTCCTCGGCCTCGATGTGCTCAGGGCGCGCGACAGCCTTGAACGGATATCCGGCTCGCTCCAGCACGAGCACGAGCTCGGCTGGGAGCGGGTCTGGATAGCACAGCATTGGCTCCATGTGATGCCGGCTAGAGCAGCGGTAGGTAGCGGTCTAGCTCGAACTGGCTGATGTGGGCCTTGTAAGCCGTCCACTCAGCGCGCTTGTTGCGGATGAACCATTCGAATACATGGGACCCCAGGGTATCGGCCATGAGCTCGGAGTGCTCCATCTCGGTGACGGCCTCGTCGAGCGAGCCCGGCAGCGGGCGGTCGCCCGTGGAGGGGAGCCGGCCCGATCCACCAGGGTAGAAGCCCGGGGATGACGCCTCGCTAGGCAGCTCGTATCCCTGCTCGATACCCTTCAGGCCTGCTGCGAGGATCACCGCGAACGCCAGGTACGGGTTGCAAGCGGAGTCTGTCGCCCTGTACTCGACCCTGGTGGCGTCGGTCTTGCCTCGTTTCAGGAGCGGGACCCGTACGAGCGCCGAGGGGTTGTTATGTGCCCAGGACACGTTCAGGGGAGCCTCGTAGCCGGCCACCAGGCGTTTGTAGGAGTTGACCCATTGGTTGGTGACCGCTGTGATCTCCGGAGCATGGCGCAGGAGGCCGGCCACGAAGGACCTGGCTGTCTGCGACAGGCCTTGAGGGTCGGCGTCGTCGTAGAAGGCGTTGGTCTCGCCGTTGAACAGAGACAGGTGGGTGTGCATTCCCGATCCCTGGACGCCCGCCACGGGCTTCGGCATGAAGCTGGCATGAACGCCGCCGCGCTGGGCGATCTCCTTCACCACCAGTCGCACGCCCATCACCGTGTCGGCCATCGTGAGCGCGTCGGTGTAGCGGAGGTCTATCTCGTGTTGGCCTGGAGCGTCCTCGTGCTGGGCATGCTCGACGGGTATGCCCATGTCCTCCAGGGTGAGCACGCTTCGCTCGAGCAGCTCCCTCGCCATGTCCGCCGCGGTGAGCTCGAAGTACGTGCCCGCGTCGAGCGGACGCGGGGGATGCGTGGGATCGGCGTCGGCGAAGTAGAAGTACTCGATCTCGGGAGCCACGAAGAAGGTGAACCCGTGGCGTCTGGCCCGATCGAGCGTACGGCGAAGGACGTGGCGTGGGCAGCCCTCGAAGGGACTCCCGTCGAGGTTCGAGATGTCGCAGACGACCCGTGCCACGGGGAGCTCCCCGGGATGCCACGGCAGGAGCTGGAACGTCTCTGGGTCCGGACACGCGAGGACATCGCTCTCCTGGACGCGGCTGAAGCCGTCGATGGCGGATCCGTCGAACGTCATGCCCTCGTCGAGGGCATTCTCGAGCTCCGCGGGTGTGATGCTGAACGTCTTCGGGGTACCCAGAACATCTGTGAACCAGAGCTGGACGAAGCGGATGCCGCGTTCCTCGACGGTGCGAAGCACGTACTCACGCTGGCTGCTCATTGCGGTGTCCTCCGTGCAGGGCTTGGCTGGTCGCGGGTGGACCAGACGCTCGACCATGTGTAGTGTCGCAGGCCGACCGGCCCTGTGCTCGAAATGGCAGGGGCGGCACCGGCTAGTTCACGCGGCGTTCACAGATCGGCAACGCCCGCGAAACCAGCCGGTGGGAGTATCTGCGTGCCGATCTCGATGCGCCGAGGCGCGTGGATCTGCGGTGCAGGCAGCAGGCAGCAGGCATCAGTGCATGTGACGACGACAACCCAAGGAGGAGACGTGCAGCAGCGGACCCCGGCGGAAGTGCTCCGCCTCGTGAGAGACGAGGGGATCGATATCGTGGACGTACGCTTCTGCGATCTTCCTGGCCTGATGCAGCACTTCTCGGTGCCGGCCCACGAGCTCACCGAGGACTCGTTCGAGGAGGGCTTCGGCTTCGACGGATCATCGATCCGCGGCTTCCAGTCGATCGAGGAATCCGACATGCTTCTCATACCCGATCCCGACACAGCGGTGATCGACCCGTTCCGTGAGCATCCGACTCTGAACATCAACTGCTTCGTGCGTGATCCGGTGACGGGCCAGTCCTACAGCCGGGACCCGCGCTACGTGGCCAAGAAGGCAGAGGCCTACCTGGCCTCCACGGGTATTGCCGACACCGTCTATTTCGGTCCGGAAGCCGAGTTCTTCATCTTCGACGACGTACGCTACGCCCAGGACCAGCGCTCGGCGTTCTACCAGGTGGACTCAGTGGAGGGGCACTGGAACTCCGCCAGGGACGAGGGATCCAACCTCGGTTACAAGGTCCGCCCGAAGGAAGGCTACTTCCCTGTCCCGCCGACTGATCACTTCCAGGACCTGCGCTCCGAGATGATCCTGACGATGGAGAGGCTCGGCATAGCTATAGAGGTCCAGCACCACGAAGTGGCCACTGCCGGCCAAGCCGAGATAGACATGCGCTTCGACACGCTGCTCACCATGGCGGACAAGCTCATGCTCTACAAGTACGTGGTGAAGAACGTCGCCAACGAGGCCGGCTACACCGCTACGTTCATGCCGAAGCCGCTGTTCGAGGACAACGGGTCTGGAATGCACTGCCACCAGTCGCTTTGGAGTGACGGGCAGCCGCTGTTCTACGACGAGAACGGCTATGCGGGGCTGTCGGACATGGCCAGGTCCT
>JAJZJN010000068.1 GCA_021851165.1 Actinomycetes bacterium | reverse complement strand
GTCCGGGGCCGAATGGAACCGAGGCCTATGCCCCTCCGAACCGTTGGGTGGCCGGCACGGACTGGAAGATCTGCGCCGAGAATTTTGCCGGTGACGGCTACCACACGCCAGTCGCGCACCAGTTCGGCTTCCAGCTCGGCTACTACGCGTCGTCGGCCACGACGCATTCCGACGGGTACGCGGTCCACTTCCCCGGCAAGGGGCACGGGATCGGGCTCGGCCGGACTCCGGGCATGGAACCGTTCTTCGGCTACCCGGAGGATGTGGTCAAGGCGATGGAGCAGGAGCTGAGCGCCGAGCAGCTCTCGATCTTCCGGGAGATACGTACCGCGGTGTGCACGGTGTTCCCGAACCTTTCGCTGCTGATCCAGCCCTTCAGCGCCGTACCTGGTGAGGCCGGCCTGCGCTTCTGCACGATGCGACTGTGGCAGCCCATCGGGGTAGGGCGGATGCAGATGCTCTCGTGGTGCCTGGTTCCAGCCGATGCCAGCGAGGAGTACAAGGACGCGGCATACCAGGCGTACACGCTCGCGTTCGGCCATGCGGGGATGTTCGAGCAGGATGACTTCGACAACTGGGCGAGGGTCACTCGGATGGCCGGGTCCTCACTGTGCCGAGACGTGGCATTTCCCTACCTGATGGGACTCGATCAGGAGCCGCTCGGCAACTTCCCGGGCCCTGGCGTTGCCGTCCAGCCGTACATGACGGAGACGAACTTCCGCAACATGTGGGCCACCTGGCTCGACTACCTGGAGCGACCATGAGCGACGAGCTCCAGATGAAGGCTGCGGTCGAGCGCTTCTTGTACGACGAGGCTGAACTGCTCGATGCTCGCCGGTTCGAGGAGTGGCTGGCACTGTTCGCCGAGGACGCCACCTACGAGGTACCGCTGCGCATCACTCGTGAGGGACAGGCCTCTGAGCTCTCGGAGAAGGGTCGTATCTTCTCCGAGTCCAAGACGACTCTGGGGATACGGGTCCAGCGCCTCCTGTCGGAGTATGCCTGGGCAGAACAGCCTCCATCCCGAACCCGGCACTTCGTTTCGAACGTGCGCGTGGACACGGGTGCGGCAGAGCGGATCACGGTCCGCTGCAACCTGCTCGTGTATCGCAACCGGGGAGACGACCCGTCCTACGACCTGTACTCGGCCGACCGCCGCGACGAGCTCGTCGCGGGCAGCGACGGGGGGTTCCTGGTACGACGCCGCTGGCTCGCCATAGACCAGAGCAACATGGCAGGCGACAGCCTCTCGGTGTTCCTGTGAGACGCGAAGAGCCGGCAATATCGGGGGCGGATGTGCTCATCGCAAACGAGTTCGCCGAGGTGCGGGTTCGCCGGGTATCCACCCACAACGGCGTGCGCCTCGAGATCAGCTCACCTCGTCTCGGGCACGCGATCCGCCTGGACCCACTGCAGCTCGAATGCCTGACCTGGCAGGAGCCCGACGTGTTCTCGGGGCTGCTGATCGATCCATTCGGGCCGGGGCCAGTCGAGACGGGGCCAGTCGAGACGGGGCCAGCCGACTCCGGAGGTCACCGGTGACCAGAGGGCTCCTGGAAGGCTCGACGACGCTCGTGGTAGGCGGCGCTACGGGGATCGGTCGCGGTGTTGTCGAAAGGTTCGTCGCCGAGGGCAGCCGGGTGGTCGTGGTCGATGTCGACACGGCACCGCTTGGGGGCATCGCGCGCGATCTGCCCCGCGACGTGGTGGTGCTGGCCGGCGATGCGACCGAGCCGGCTGTCGCCGGGATGGCGGTATCACGGGCGGTCGAGGACTTCGGCGGTGTCGACACCCTGGTGTGCTGCGCCGGGCGCTTCGACTTCCATACGCCGATCGGCTCGCTTTCCATCGAGGAGCTGTCAGCGGGTTTCGACGAGATCTACGCCGTCAACGTGAAGAGCATGCTGCTGGCGGTGCATGCGGCGCTGCCGGAGCTGAGGAGGAGGCGGGGATCGGTAGTGCTCACGGTTTCGAGCTCGGCCTACCATCCCGACGGGGCGGGTGTTCTCTACGGATCGAGCAAGTACGCGGTGCGTGGTCTGGTCGCTCACCTTGCCCGGGAGCTGGCGCCCGAGGTCCGTGTGAACGGTGTCGCACCCGGCGGAACGGCCGGTACGCGGCTGGCGGGGCTGAGTGCCCTGGGCGAACGCCGCACGGTGGACGACGTGCCTGGCCGCGGTGAACGGTTGGCCGCGGGCAACCTGCTCGGACGCGCAGCTCTGCCGGCGGATCATGCAGGCGCGTACCTGTATCTGGCAGCGCCAGACCTGTCGGCTTTCGTCACAGGAGCCGTGGTCAACTCCGACGGTGGTCGCGGGGAGCCGATAGGAGGATCCATGGATCACGCCACTTCTGCCGGCGTGCCCGCTGCCGGCGTGCCCACCGGTGGTGTGCCCGCCACTCGCGGCGCACGAGGTCGATGGTCAACTAGATGAGTGAGGAGAGCTGGATGCTGGAGATTCGCAAGGTTCACCTGATAGTGGACGAGACCCGCCAGGCTGGAGGCCGTCCCGGGAACACCCCGCTGCGCAAGGTGGCCGCGATCGCCGTCGTGACCAACCCGCTGGCCGGCAAGGGCTTCGTGGAGGATCTGTCCGAGCTGGTGGAGCCCTCCGAGGCGCTAGGCAGGGAACTGGGCGAGCGTGCGTTGGAAGCCCTCGGGGGGACTCCCGAGAGCTATGGCAAGGCTGCGATCTGCGGGATCGCCGGTGAGCAGGAGCATGCCAACGCGTGCCTCACGTCGGCCTTCGGG
The DNA here is from genome assembly GCA_021851165.1 of Actinomycetes bacterium. Lineage (GTDB taxonomy): Bacteria > Actinomycetota > Acidimicrobiia > Acidimicrobiales > JAJZJN01 > JAJZJN01. Next base: position 10,599 of record JAJZJN010000068.1, on the reverse strand, counting down.
GATTCGTTCAGGTTTGCCATAGGCGGCGGCAAGGCCTGGATAACCTCGGTCACGAAGGTGGGCGGGCCAGGCACGGCGATAGACGTCCCGCTCGCGTACAAAGACGAGATCTGGGTAAGGAGCCACTACGACGCGATCGAGGTCCGCGTGCCGGGCGCGCCGCTGCCCGACGAGATCATGGTCGTCGCAGCTCTGGCGAACAGGGGTAGGCTGCATGCCCGCCTGGGAGGGTTGACCGTCGAGAGCGCCATGCAGGCCGGCCGATGAGCTTGCCGGCGCGCATCACTGCAGTGGTCAATGCCGGGACCGTCCTCTCCGGCGATCTGGCCGGCCCGGTTGCAACCGATGCCGACACCGTCGTGTGGGAAGGCACGACGATCACCGAGATCGGTCGGCGGGCGCAGTTGGCAGATAGATTGTCCGGTGCAGACCGCGTGATAGACGCTAACGGGGCGACCGTGGCGCCGGGGCTCGTCGACTCCCACTGCCATGTGGTAATGGGCGATTACACACCGCGCCAGCGAACGGTGGGTTTCCTCGAGAGCTACACGCATGGTGGTATCACCCGGGTAGTCTCAGCGGGCGAGATCCACGCGCCCGGCCGTCCCCATGATGCCAAGGCGGTGAAGGCGCTGGCTCTAGCCACTCGAGCCTGCTTCGACAATTTCCATCCGAACGGGATGCAGGTTCATGCCGGCACGGTGATCCTCGAGCCAGGGCTCACCGCAGAGGACTTTGCCGAGATGGCCGAAGGCGGGGTGAGGCTCGCGAAGTTCGGATTCGGCGACTATGCCGATCCGAGGGACGGCGTGACCGAGGTCCGCCTGGCTCAGGAGCACGGGATCAAGGTCATGTGCCATACGGGAGGAGCGAGCGTGCCGGGGTCGCTGCCGATCGACACGGCCGCATTGCTCGTGCTGCGCCCAGATGTGTACGGGCATGTGAACGGAGGCCCCACCGCCCTGGATGTGGCTGGTGCCCGGAAACTGGTCGCCGAGACCGATGGTGCGCTTCAGCTGGTCCAGGCCGGCAACCTGCGCTCGGCCATAGAGATACTGGAGGCCGCCACGCAAGCCGGCGTGCTGGATCGGGTGGTGGTGGGCTCCGATACCCCGACCGGCACCGGCGTGATGCCTCTAGGCGTGATCAAGACCCTGGCCGAGCTGTGCGCCCTGGCCCACGTAGCCCCGGAGGTTGCCTGGTGCTTCGCCACCGGAAACAACACCCGGGTGTTCGGCCTGCCAGGTGGGACGCTGAGAGTGGGTGCCCCGGCGGACCTGGTCGTAATGGACGCACCATGGGGATCGGCAGCGGGCAGTGCTGTCGGAGCGCTCGCCGTGGGCGACATCCCGGGGATAGCCGCAGTCGTCATAGCGGGCCGTGTCCGGGTCCTGAAGAGCCGGAACTCCCCCGCTGCATCCCGGCAGGTGACCCTCGATCCCCCCATAGAAGGATTCGAGGAGTAGCCCGGTACGACGATAGATAGCCGGGCACCCGGCGCCGGACCAGCCAGCATACCCAGTTGACAAACGAGAGAAACCAGGAGATACCATGACACTTCCCTATCAGCGCCACGAGATCAAGGACAGGGCACGCGCCGAATGGCGTGGTGCCTGCAACGTCACGCTGCCGTCGTTCACAGCCGACTTCTCCGGTCTGAACGAGGCAGCCATCCGTCACGACGTCAAGCTTGCCGCGGAGATGGGATTCTGGGGCACGCTCGTCGCATCGGAGTGTGGAACGACCGTCGACGAGTACATCAGGTTCATGGAGGTCGCGGCCGACACCGTCGACGACAGCTTCAAGCTGGTCGCCCACCTGAGCTTCTCGACCACCGAGGAGACCCTCAGGGTTGCAGATGCGGCACGGGCTCTCGGCCTCGAGGCAGGCCTTCTCGCCTATCCGCCGAACCTCGTGCCGAAGGCTCCGAGTGACGTCGTGGACTGGACCCGCGAGATCGCGGACCACAGCGACTTGGCGTTGATCCTGTTCTCGGTGGTCACATGGGGGTTCCGGTCGATGTCGCCGGCCAGCTTTCCCCACGACGCGCTCGTCGAGATGGCAGACCTCGAGACGGCGGCGGCGATAAAGTACGAGGCGAACCCACCGGGCATCGTGACTGGAGTGGCCGACATCCTGCGGCGGTGCGGGGATCGGATCCTCGTGCAGTGCCCCATGGAGCACACCGTGCCTGCCCTGGTCGAGTGGTTCGGAATGCAGTGGATCGGGACCAGTGGCTACGAGTCGTTCGGCAACCGCGTCCCGAGCTGGTTTCGCCTGCTGCACGAGGGCAAGTGGGACGAGGCCATGGAGCTCTACTGGAGCTACCAGCCGGCGCGTGAGGCCAAGGGCGCATGGAGCCAGTCGTGGGCGGGTTCCAATCTAATCCACCGGGTCGGCTGGAAGTACCTGGGATGGCTCCAGGGATACAACGGCGGCCTGCTTCGTATGCCGCAGATGCGCCTCCATGCGAGCCAGATGAAGATGCTGCGGGCTGGCATCGAGGCATCAGGCTTCCCGGTGCCGAGCGACGACAGCGGCTTCTACGACGGGCGGAACCCGCTGTGAGCGCCCCCGCCGCCGTGACGCGCCCCGGCCGAGGTTCTGCCTCCGACGACCTGCTCGGTTCGTTTCCCGCTGATCTGCTGATAGGCGGGAAGTGGGTGGGGTCCTCCGACGGGGCACGGATCGAGGTGCGTGACCCGTCGAACGGCGAGGTGATAACTACGGTGGCCGACGCTTCGGTTGCCGACGGCCTTGCTGCGGCAGATGCTGCGGCAGATGCCGGACCGACGTGGGCTCAGGCGGTGCCGCGTGCCCGAGCCGAGATCCTTCGGAGGGCGTTCGAGCTCATGGGTGAGCGGGAGATGGCGCTTGCAGAGCTCATAGTCAGGGAGAACGGCAAGACGCTCTCCGATGCCATCGGGGAGGTTCGCTACGCAGCGGAGTTCTTCCGGTGGTTCTCGGAGGAGGCGGTCAGAACCCACGGAAGTATCGTCCGGGCTCCTGCCGGTGACAAGCGGATCATGGTGGAGCACCAGCCGGTCGGTGTGAGCGTTCTCGTCACACCATGGAACTTCCCGGCCGCCATGGCTACGCGCAAGATCGGTCCGGCGCTCGCTGCAGGTTGCACGACCGTGCTCAAGCCTGCCCACGAGACTCCCCTGACGGCGCTTGCCATCGGAGCGCTGCTCATGGATGCCGGCGCGCCTCCGGGCGTCGTGAACGTGGTTACAACCAGGCATTCGGCGAAGGTGGTCGACGCGCTGGTGCATCACCGTCCCGTGCGCAAGCTGTCGTTCACAGGCTCGACGGAGGTCGGGCGCCTGCTGTTGCGCGCTGCCGCTGATCGGGTGGTCAACTGCTCCATGGAGCTTGGCGGCAATGCGCCATTCGTGGTGTTCGCGGATGCCGACTGTGACCAGGCTGTCGCTGGTGCCATGGTCGCCAAGATGCGCAACGGCGGCGAAGCCTGCACTGCCGCGAACCGCTTCTATGTCGAACGCCCTCTGGCGGCGGAGTTCACCGAGCGGCTGGCACGGGCGATGACGGCGCTGCGCGTCGGCCCGGGCCTCGAGGAAGGAGTCGACCTCGGACCCCTGATCAGCCAGGCCCAGCTCGACAAGGTTGTCGCCCTGGTGGCCAAGAGCACCGCCAGGGGTGCCCAGGTGGTCACCGGTGGCCAGGCGATGGACCGGCCCGGGTACTTCTACGAGGCCACGGTTATCGGGGACGTTCCTCCTGGCGCCGAGCTGCTCTCCGAGGAGATATTCGGTCCGGTCGCCCCGGTGGTGTGCTTCGACACCGAGGAGGAGATGCTGGCTCTGGTGAACGACACCGAGTACGGCCTTGCCTCTTACGTGTATACGGGTGACCTTGCCCGTGGTCTCAGGGTGGCCGGCCGCATGGAGTCTGGCATGGTCGCGGTCAACCGCGGGCTGGTCTCGGACCCGGCGGCGCCTTTTGGCGGGGTGAAGCAGAGCGGCGTAGGCCGCGAGGGTGCCCACGACGGACTCCTCGAGTTCCTGGAGCCGAAGTACATAGCCGTGGACTGGTGAGCTGCCTGTGGACGTGCGAGTCGTGACAGAGACGGGAACGAGGAGAGAGGTGGACGGTGCTCCTACTTGATACTCATGACATGACCGGGCTGCTCGATGTGGGCCGCTCGATAGAGGAGCTCCGCAAGGCGCTCGTCGAGCAGTCCCTCGGGCGGGTTCAGATGCCTCCCCGCCAGACGACAGACACCCAGGACGGCCAGAACTGGCTTCGTATCAGCCAGGCATTCCTGAATGGCTCGGGCTACATGGGCTTCAAGGCGATGAACCGTGCCGCGGGTACCGGCATGCGGTACCTGATAGGTCTTTACCGCATAGAGACAGGCGAGCTTCTTGCATTGATGGATGCCAACTGGGTGACTACCAGGCGCACTGCTGCGACCAGTGCTCTCGGAACCCACCTTCTCGCCCGACCCGACGATCGTGAGGTCGGGGTCATCGGTACCGGCGTTCAGGCACGGGCATTCGTCACCGCCTATGCAAGTCTCCGGTCGATCGAGCGCGTGGTGGTCTTCAGTCCCCGTGCCGAGAGCCGTGCCGACTTTGCCCGGGCCGTGACTCAAGAGATTGGGGTGACGGTCGAGCCGGTCAGCTCGCCGCAGGAGGTCGCGGAGGCTTGCAGCACCACGGTTCTAGCAATGAGGGCTCCACGCGAACCGGTCTACGAGGCAGCATGGCTACGCCCTGGCGTGCATGTCACCGGACTGAGCTCGGTTCGCGCCGAGGCGCGTGAGATCGAAGACGACGTGTGGAAGCGAAGCGACGTCGTGGTGGTCGATGACCGCGGGACCGTGTTCCAGTCCGGCGACGGCCGCTCAGCGGCTGGTGCAGGCGTGGAGCCTGAGACGATTCCCGAGATGTGGGAGCTGGTCGCCGGTAAGGTCGGGCGCACGTCGCCCGCCCAGGTAACGCTCTTCAAATCATCCGGCAACGCCATGCAGGATATAGCGGTGGCGGTGGGTGCGTACCAGCTTGCCCTCGAACACGGCTTCGGGCGGGACATGGGGCAGTTCCCGGAGGTGAAGCCGTATGCCTGAGAGCGGCATTGCCACAGCCCCCCAGCCGGTTGCCACAGTCCCCCAGCCGGTTGCCACAGTCCCCCAGCCTCCACCGCCCGTCGAATACCCGAGGAGGTCCGATGCCGCCTGCTGAACGCTTCAGGAAGTCCGACACCAAGGACTGGGCACAGGAGAACTTCACCGGTGTCTGCAACGTGATCATCCCTTCGTTCACCTCCGACCTGTCGGGGTTGAACGAGGCCGGCATACGTCACGACGTGCGCCGCAACATCGAGCTCGGGTTCTGGGGCGCGCTGCTCGTGTCGGAGGCCGGCACGACGCCGGCCGAGATGCGAACGTTCATGGAGGTCGCGGTCGACGAGGCCAAGGGGCGCCAGTACTTCGTGCTTCATGGATCATTCGATTCACTCGAAGACACCGTCGCGTGCGCAAGTGACGCCCGGCAGATTGGTGTCGATGGCCTGCTGGTGGCTTATCCCAACAGCTTCTACCCCAGGAGCACCGCCGAGCTGTCGGCCTATACGAGGGCCCTGTGTGAGGAGACCGAGCTGGCCGTCATCCTGTTCTGCGCCCCCCATTACAATTTCGAGCGGCTGGACCCGAGTGGGTTTCCGCTGGAAGTGTGGCGCGAGCTGGTGAGCCAACCCAATGTGGTCGCCCTCAAGTACGAAGTCGGCCACCCGGGTACGGTCGGGAGCTACCAGGTCTTCACCGAGTTCGCCGGCAAGGGCCTCAGGGTCTGCGATCCCTATGAGCCCAATCTCATCATGTGGGACGAGATGTTCGGCACTCCGTGGATCGGCACCAGCAACTACGAGTACTACGGCCCCATCGTTCCCGCGTACCTGGCGGCGTTGCGCGAGGGCCGGCGGGAAGATGCGCTGCGGCTCTACTGGCAGATCCAGCCGGCTCGCCAGGTTCGTGAGGCGTTACGAGCCCAGGCCTCGGGCGCCAACTTCAACCACCGGTACCTCTGGAAGTTCCAAGCTTGGCTCCAAGGCTACAACGGCGGGCCCCTCAGGGCGCCTGCGATGAAGCTGACCGATGCTCAGATGCGACGTGCAGCCGAAGGGCTGGTTGGAAGCCACCTCATCGAGGCCGCTCCGAGTGATTTCGGGGAGTTCTTCATCGGTCGGAACCCGAGCTGATCGTGGTGGTTTGCTTCCCGGCCTCGTCATCCGAACGGCTGCTCGATGACTCCCATACGGCCTGCACGAGCTCGGCGCGTGATCCGACGTCGAGCTTGGCGAAGATTCGCTTCAGATGCTGTTTCACTGTGTTCTCGCTCACGTAGGCCAGTTCGGCGATCTGCCGGTTGGTGAGGCCCTGGCTTACCAATTCGGCTATGCCGCGCTCGCGGGGTGACAAGGGGGTGGCGCCGTCGGGGAGCTTGGCGGCGCCGTGCTGACGGTGGGAGAGGAACGACACGACGGCATCCTGCCGGCAGCGCAGCCGGACGGCCTTCACTGCCACGAGCCCATCCTGGCTGGTCGGACGCGGGCCGGACGGAGCTCTTCTGGGCAGCTCCCCAGCGCCTGCCAGCCCACCGGAACCTGCCAGCCCACCGGTGGGCTCCGCCTGCCGGGCCGGTGAGGTGTGCTCCAGAGCGGTTACGATGCGCTTGACGCCCTGGCGGAGCTCGCCGAGTGCCTCGCAGAGAACCGGCCGGGCCCGCTCGAGGTAGCTCGACGAGGACCCGGGCAGGGGGCGAGCAGCTACGCGATTCTGGAAGATGAGGTCTCCGTCGACGGTGGTGATGACGATTGCCTGGTCGGCTGCATCCAGGGCGTCGGCTAGCAGCAGAGCGTCGCGGGTGAGCTGCTCGTAGCGCCTGGCCCGGGTGAGTGCCGCTCCCACCTGGTCGGCTACGAAGCGCATCACGGCCAGGTCGTGCCCGGAGAACGAGGGATCGTCTCGCCGCCGGGCCATGTTCAAGGTGCCGTGGACTGCTCCGTCGACCACCACTGGGGCTTCCAGGGAGTGGTAGAACCCCGCTTGCTCCAAGACGTTCAGGACCGCCGACTCCTGCCAGGGCCGCTCGGGGGGGAGCCTGCTCGAGTCCACCGGGGCCAAGGTCGTCATCGCCTGCTCTAGCACCGGATCGTCCTGGCGTCCCTCGTCCTCGTAGCGCTGGAGGAAGGTGTCGTCCGGGACATCGGCTGCCACCTCGACGGGATGCAGATCCGCCGGATCGAGGACGTAGAACCCGTACCCCCCGGCGGGCACGACAGCCGTGATCGCGCACAGGTAAGCTGCCTGGACGTCGCGCGCAGTCTGCGCTTCCTGGAGTGCCCCGGCCACCCCGAGCGCTCCTCTCAAGCGCGAGCCTGGCACTGGTTTGAGGGTAGAGCCGTCAATCGTGCGCGTAGCCTAGCCCAGCGGAAGAGCGCACTGACAGCGGCTGGCGGCAGCCGTGTACCCAGCAGCCCAGTGCCCTGCCGCAGCGATTGCGACGGTGGCTAGCCAGGTCCGCGTGTGGCGAACCGGTCAACTGTGCCCGTGTTGCGCATGCCGGCGTCACCTATGCCCGGCATGCGGTGGAGCAACTCCTCGACACCGCCTTCTCCCAGGTTGTCCAGCGCCTCGTTGTGCACCCATTCGACGAGCTCGACAGTGTCCTCCAGGGAGCCTGCCGCGGTAGCCCGCCCGAGAAGGGGATGGTGGGAGTGCTCTCCAGTGATGACGAGGGGAACGCGATGTTCCAGCGCGCAGAGCGCGCCGTTGCCTGAGGCGGACCATGAGATCCGTCCGGGGCAGACATGGGCCGCGACGTCTATGCAAGCAGCATCGAGCGGGCACGGCTGGCCACCCAGCATGGCGCATACGGCCCGCCCGTCGTCGGCCGTGCAGGTGGCCACGCCATGCCCGCGCATGAGCAGCTCGTCTGCGATTGCCGTCGCTTCGGCGCTGGTGATGTCGGGAATGAGGACCAGCATGACATGCCTCCTGAGCGTGCCGGCCGGCAACCGACACGCCAGCCTGAAAAGCCACCTGCTGGCGACCGTACTACGCCGCATGCACAACGAACAGGGCCGAAAGTCCCGTGGTGTCCCGAAGATTGCCTCTACAGCCCAGCTGTCGCTCCTAGCTGCAGCTCAGAGATTGTAGGTGTATCCGTCGGTTCCCTCGAAGGCGGGGCTCGACGACGCATCAGCCGCTGTGATCACGTCGGTGCTGGTCGATGTCAGGAGTGTGGCATTAGGAGAGCTGGTGTAGCTGATCACTATCTGCCCGGCGGCGTTCGCCGTGCAGGGAGCGGGGGTGGCGCCGAGTGCCTGGTCCGGGGTCGCGCAGCCGCTGGCGACCGTGGCGCTACCGCCGCCGGTGGCTGGGACGAACGACAGGTACACGACCGCTCCAGGCAGGCTCGACACCGTCACGCTCACCGTCGCCGAGTCAGCGAGCGAGCCTTCGGGTGCTATCGGGTCAGGGGCGAATCCTGCGGTGAGCGTGCTCAGACCCGCATACCCGGTAGGAGAGGTGGAGCTACCCGCCTGTACGTCGGCCAGGAGGACGCTGCCGGCAGCTACCGTCGTAGAGGTAGCTACTGCCACGGCGCTCGATCCGTTGCATGGTGCGCTGCCGAGCAAGGTGCCGTTCTCGCTGTAGACGGAAGCGGTGTAGCTCGATGCCTCGTTGCACGTGACGTTCACCGATGTGGCGCCGGAGGCCGGCGCCTGACCGACCAGCGGGGCCGCAGGGGACGATATTGCCGAGTTCGCGCCACCGAACACCCTGGTTACGCCCGACACGTTCGTGGCACCGCTGCCGACGAGGTTCCACTGCCCCACGCTGTTCGACACCCCAGATTGCGAGAGGATCTCGAGCGGGTTGGACGCCGAGAAGGAGAGGACTCCAGGGCTCGAAGGCACGGGGGACGTGATTGTGTAGAGGACCTCATTTCCCGAACCGGCGATGGTGGCTGAGGTGTTCGAGCTGTTCAGTGTGGCAGTGCTCGTCCCGTCGGTCACCTCCAGGTCGAAGCTCGACGAGTCCAGGGTCACCGGGCCGTTGAACGTCACGGATAGCACATCACCGGCACTCAGGGTTCCCGTGGTGTCCCCGCTGCCATAGCCGATGGCGGTGCTCGTCGACAGCGGAGCCAGAGATGCCGGTGCCGCGCTCGTGACCGTCACCGCGTAGCTGGGCACCGATGCAGGGCCAGGCTGCTGGACACCGCCTATCGAGTCGCCGTTCTTGTCGCCTACTGCCACGACCGCGTATTCGTAGGTGTCACCCGGCACCACGGAGGTGTCGGTGAATGTCGTGGGAGGCGGCGACCCGCCCGTAGCGGTCACCAGGCCGATGGAGCCGAAGGTTCCTACGCTCCCACCGGTGACGGTGGCCCGGTACACGTCGTAGTAGGCGGTGTTGCTCGAGTCCTGTGCCACGTCGGGATTGGGGGGAGCAGTCCAGGCGACCGCGAGCCCACCCGAGCCGGTCGACACGCTCAACGAGGTGGGGGCCGCTGGAACGTCCACCCCGTAGCCGAACGAAGACACCCCGGAAGGGTTGTAGTCGATCGTTGCCAGGACGTCGCCTGGCACCGCGCCCAGGTTGAGGTTTGCCGCTGATGTCACCGGCCCGCTCAGGTTCGATCCGAACTCGGCCGCTGTCAACAGGACGACCCCACCGGAGACTCCGTTCGGGGCGGGATAGGTGAAGCTGTCCCCCGTCGTGCCGTAGCCGAAGGTCCAGCAGGGAGGGGTCTCGGGTGCTCCGGCGCAAGCCTCGAACGTGCTCTGCGAGGGGTTCACGCCGACCACGTTGAAGTTCGAGTAGGTGCCCGCCGGGGCCGGCGCGGCTACCCATTGGGTCACCCCGCCGACTCCGAAGGCGTACCCGGACTGGGGCTCGCCGTTCGCGCCCACCATCAGGGTGTCGGCAGCACCGCCGGTCGGCACGGTGTAGACCACCGGGGTCGTGCCGTCGAGCTCGAAGCTGTTCACCACGAAGCTGACCGTGCCGGCCGAGACGGCCACCGAGCCGACCTGAGTCAATGGCGAGGAGGTCGGTACCCCGTTGACCGATGCGATGTAGCCGGTACAGCTCGATGTGCCAGCGCATCCCACTGATGGCGTCCCGTCATTGGTCGTTCCCTGGCCCGCGGCGGCTCCCGCGGCTCCCGTGCCGCCCTCGGACGCGAACGTCCACGAGCCGTTGGTCTGGACGGGAGCGTCAGTGCCGGTGGATGGGAACAGGGCGATGTCGACCGTGCCCGAGGGGGTGTTGGTCGAGTTGATGCCGGTGACCGTGTAGGTCACGTCGCCCGAGGTCGACGTAGAGGTCGACACGGTCGGGAGCTGCTCTGCAGAGGGGCTCACCGCGTAAGCGGTCGCGGTGACGAATGGCACGTAGAAGTACCCGGAGACGTCCACCACCAGGTCCATCGAGCCGGCGTGGTTGTACACGTCCACCGTGCCGGTGCTCGACAGGGTGCCGATGACGAGGTTCGGCTGCGCTCCGGCGGGGTTGGCCGGGCTCAGGTTGATGTCGGAGACCATCGGGGGAGTGCCCGAGGGGAA
>JAJZJN010000067.1 GCA_021851165.1 Actinomycetes bacterium | reverse complement strand
ACACCATCGAGGAGCAGGCCCAGGCCCGCCTTCCCACCGATGACGACTGGCATGCCCGCCTGGCGAGAAGCGGTGCACCGCTGTCGGCGGGGTTCGCCTCGGCGCTAACCGCCGTCCTCGAATCCGAGCCCGCAGAGCGGTTCGACTACGGCATCGAGATCCTGATCGACGGCGTCCGAAGCCGGCTCTCGTCTTCTCCCGGACGCAGATCCTCGGCGACACCAAGACGCACAGCTCGTCCGTCAGCCAGTACGGCTGCACGCCGGGGTCACTGAGCCAAAAGGACTGGCCCTTCGGGTCCGTCCTCCCACCCGGCTCACTTCACTCGTCCTCGCAACCATGGTGCAGGCGTCCATCGACGGACCGGCGCAGTTCCGGCACGTCGGATCACCGACCTCCTCGAAGGCTGTCAACGGCGTCAACTCCCAGGACGCGCGGTTCGTGGTCAGCCGTCGGGCAACCAGGCTGGAATATCAGGGCTAGCCGCGAGATAATGTTGCCAGTCCGGACCCCCGGTACACTTCGGATATGGCCCAAGTTGTACCTACGATCGAAGCGCTGCGGGGTCGCCGGGAGACGATCTTGGCGGTTGCTCTTCGTCGTCATGCGTCGCGGGTGCGGGTCTTCGGGTCGGTCGCCCGAGGCGATGCCGGACCGTCGAGCGACGTCGATCTCCTCGTTGACTTCGAGGCTGAGGCGTCGCTCCTCGATCAGGTGGGGCTCACCCAGGATCTGGAGGCCTTGCTGGGGATGCCCGTCGACATGGTCTCGACCGGGGGTCTCCGACCGCGCCATCACCGCATTCGCGAGGAGGCGATCGATCTGTGACGGCCGCTCGCCGCAACTTCGATGACCTCCTGGAGGACTTGGCCGAAGCCGTCGATGCGGCTGCCGAACTGGTTGCCCTCGGCAAGGATCGCTGGGAGGCCGAACGGCCGCTTCGCCTCGCAGGCGAGGCAGTGGTCGGACGCCTCGGCGACATAGCGACGAAGCTCCCGAGCGACCTTGTCGCGGGAACGAGTGAGCTGCCTTGGGCTGAGATCAAAGGCATGCGGATCATTGTTGATCGTGCATACCATGGCATCGATTACGAGCGAGTCCGGCGGACGCTTCGCGACGATGTACCCGAGCTGAGTCGCGTCGTGCAGCGCTGGATTGTCGTACAGGCCGCTAGCTAGATCGAGAGTTCCGAAAGAGAACGGGAAAGATCACGAGATATCGGGGACGATCTGGGGCTGGGTTTGTAGGTCCCTGGCGCCTAGATCGACGGGATTGCTGATTATTGCGCGAGATCGAAGCCTTCCTTGTGCGACGGCGTTTATTGCTGGTCTGTGCGTTGCCATCCTCCTGGTCGTAGTGCGACACCAGTGTCTTTCAAGGCACGCTGGACCGTGCGCGCCGTCACGCGTAACTGCGTAGCCACCCAATCCGCTGATGAACCCTCCGCTTAAAGCTGGGCCGCTCGATCGACCTCTTCACCTTGAAGCGCCCGGCGATCTCGTTTCGGACCCTCCTGGCGATAGACGTGCCCAAGCACCGTCGTCCGGTTGATTCCAGACGCCGCCGCCAGTGCCTCCACCGGTGCGCGTGGCGGTAGGCGGCGACCAGCTGGGCCACCTCGTCAGGTCCCAAGCGACGCTGGACGGGGAGAGTACCCACCATCCGGTCGGTCGGGTGAGTAAGAGGCGCACCGGGATCCTGCCGTAGCGCCGTCCCCAGCGGCGGCAGCTGCAGTACAGGACCCTCTACATGGGCAAAAGCGCTGCTTCGGGCCCTCGCAGTCCGTCTCGTACTGTGACAAGGTAAGACCACCACATCGTTCTTACTCAAACCCCGATCACGTCGATGTGCGTCGGGGTTGTCTGTTGTTTCAATGCTGGCCATTATCTTTGATGGCAGTACCTGGTGGAAGGGTGTGGCGAGCCGTCCGCAGCTGACCCCGTCGACGTCTACGAAGATGGCCTCCCAGAAGGCCTGGTTGTAGCGCCGACGCACCCGTGGGCCACCACGCCGGTATGCCTGCTGGCAGTCCGACACCAGCCCCATGGCCAGCGTCAGGTTGATCTCTACGGTGTCCCAGTCGACGGCGGTCTCGAGTAGTTGCTGTTCGGCGTCGTACAGCTCGATCTCGATTCGCTCTCGTTCCTCCTTGACCAGGTCCATCGGGATGACGCCGGCGAGGTGCCCCTGTACGAGGCGTCGCCGCTGGTTCTTCAGGTCGTTGACCCGTTCGGCACGCCGCTTGCGCTCCCTCTCCAGACCGGCGGTGGAGCGCTTCAAGGCACCGAGGAGCTTGCCCCGGACCTCTTCGGCAAGCTCCGAGCCGAGCTCGATGTCGCCGTAGGCGTGGGTGACGGCTTCCTCGACGGCTGTGGTGGTGAGGAATGGCAGGTCGCAGCCGTTCTTGGCCTGGCGGCCGTAGTAGAAGAAGTAGTCGTACTTGCCGCCGTTGCGTCCGGTGGCGACGAGGTACCCAAGGCGCCGCTTGCAGCGCCCGCAGACGATGAGGTCCTGCAGTAGTGCCGGGCCCTCGCGGGCGGGTCCTGCGCTGCGATCGGCGCCGTGGGCTTGGGCGTTCGCGAGCAACGTCAGCTGGTTGTCATCGAAGATCGCAAAGGAGATGTAGCCGGGGTGCGCATCGAGTATGAGCGACGTCCACTGCTCGCGGGGCAAAAGCTGCTGTGAGGGCGTACCGCCCGGCGTCATCTTCCAGCGGTGGCGTCCGAAGACGAACGCCCCGGCACAGCGCGGATTGTGCAGCGTGCGCAGCACCCGCCAATGAGACAGCGGCATCCAGGCCGACTCGCCTTTGTTGGCTCCGATGCGGACGCGGGTCGGGAACAAGAGGTTATCGTCGGCGAAGCCCTGCACGACGGTCCGAGCCGATGCCCGTCGCCCTCGCCGGCGAGCGCCGTTGCTCGCAGCTCCTCGTAACGATCGACCAGACCTGTTCCGACAGACTCGCCGGCCGGTTTACCGGCCGGACCTTTTGAGCCGGCGGGTGAGGGCCCGCTCGATCGAGCGTGGATGCACCGACACCGAAAATCGGGCTTCGATCATCGCCGTCAGGTCCCGAGAGCGAAGCATTGGGTTCTCCTCGATCGCCGCCTCCATGAACGAGACGATTTCGTCGTTGAGTTTGTGCGCCCGCCTCGGCCCTGACCGGGCCGGAACAAGGGCAGGCAAGCCGCCGGCTTCGAGCGCGGCCGCTGCCTCGTAGAACGACGGCCGGGAGAACCCGAACTCACGGGCAGACGCGACGACCGTGTCGCCTTCGACACGGACCCGGCGCACCATCTCGTACTTCACCTGGACGAGGTCGCGAGCGTCGAGGAACTCCGAGGACAAGAACCTCTCGTCGACCACGGTCTCTGGGCGGGGATTCAGGCATCGCGAGGCCGCCAGTGCATCGATCTTCGGATCCTTCGCCTTCTTCGCCATCAGCCCTCCCTGAGTTACAAGCGTGTAAGTACCATGTCAGGAGATATCGCGATCAGCCCTTGAGGCCAAGGGGCCAAGTTCGGATTGGGTGGCCGGTTTCGGCCGGAACGCGCACATCTGGAAGGGCCGGGTGACCTGGGCACCGGCGCGGGTAGGTCCAGCGTCGTGGAACGGGCGCCCGATGCCAGGCGAGAATGGCCTTTGGCGTGACGAGGAACGCGCCCGCCCGTCCTGCCCGTCCTTGGCTGTGCACTCGTGCAACAGATCTTCGCCACGAGACGGTGGAGCCTGGCCTCCACATCCTCTCCAGACATGAGATAGTCATCACCGTGGAGCTGGCAGATGCGGAGCGAATCGGTGCCGAGGACCACTACCTCGCAGTAGTGGCAACCATGAGGGAAGATCTGACCGTCCAGGCGTCGGTCGTCAACGCTGGTGTGCTTGCCCATCCAGTTACAGGCGAACTGGTCGTGGGTTTCGTCACTTACGGCAGGGCGAAGCTGTCCAACCTGCGCCGACGTCCCCGGGCCACGCTCGTGTTCCGTTCCGGGTGGAGGTGGGCCACCGTAGAGGGATCCTGCGAGATCGTCGGGCCTGACGATCCCCTCCCGGGTTTCTTGCCCTCAGACCTGCCGGGCCTCCTGCGGTCGGTGTTCCTGGCCGCGGGCGGTAGCCACGACGACTGGGCTGAGTTCGACCGGGTTATGAGCGTGGATCGGCGCGCTGCCGTTCTCATCCGCGCCGAGCGTGTCTATTCCAACGACGTGTAGCCCAGCCCCGCTCCACCCTGGTTGCGCAGCCGTCGGGCGGCCTTCGTACGAGGTTATGCCGAGCTAGGGTCCGGTGAGCGTGGACGCGGTTGCTGCAGGGGGTGCTTCGAACACGCTGCTCGCGAGAATGTCTTCGGGAGCTATCAGGCTCACGGAGCTACGGTCGACCAGGCCCCCCGCGGCAACGAGTCGGGCAGCTTGACGCATGCGGGCACGGTCGATGGCATTGCGGATGCTGCGAGCATTGGCGAAATGGGGCTGTTCACGCCGCCGGCTGACGTATTGCGCGAACACGGGCTCGGCGGCATCTGACAGTTCGTATCCCTGCTCGGAGAGCATCCTGTGGCCGATCTCTATGAGGTCGGCGGTAGGGAACTCGGGGAAGTCCAGATGGTGGGCGATGCGCGATCGTAAGCCCGGGTTGAGCTCGAAGAACGCGTCCATCCGGTCGCGATACCCGGCGACCACCACTACCAGGTGATCACGATGCTCTTCCATCACCTGTAGGAGGATCTCTACGGCTTCCTGGCCATAGTCTCGTTCGTTGTCCGGCCGGTGAAGCGAGTAGGCCTCGTCGATGAACAGGACACCGCCCATGGCCTTCTTGAGCACCTCCTTGGTCTTCGGGGCCGTATGGCCGACGTATTGCCCGACCAGGTCTTCTCGGCTCGCTGTCACAAGATGGCTTGAAGGTAGGTATCCGAGAGCATGAAGGATCTCGGCCATCTTGGTGGCAACTGTCGTCTTGCCCGTGCCAGGCGGTCCGGCAAAGCACATGTGCAGGTTGGGTCTCGGGGCATGGAGGCCGAAGCGGGCGCGCACGCGATCGACGAGGAGAAGGGCACCTATCTCCCTCAGGCGCTGCTTCACCCCAGTCAGTCCTATGAGCGTTGCGTCTAGCTCATCGAGCGCTCTCGATATTCCGAGCTCCTCGAACATCGACGCGATCTCGACGGTTGCACCAGGTGGCAGCAACGAGCCCGTCGTGCAGGTATCCGCGGCAATCCCGACAGATACGGCGTCGTCGCCGGCACGATCCTTCGCGAGCCATTGGCGGGGCATGGCGAAGCCGCGGCTGCTATTGGTAGCGCTTGCCACCTGGCTGCTCCGTCGCGTAGGCCTTCAGGCTATAGAGGCTGGTTCGCCCGGGGCCGTGCTGGCGCTCGACGAGGAAACCGGGCTCTTCGCCCAGTGGGCGCTGGACGAGGAAGCTCAGGGCTGTGGTCTCACGTCCTGCGCTGGCGTCGAAGGCATTTACCTTGACATAGTGATGGGGGAACTGCTCACAGCAGGCACGGACCTGCCGGAAAGCCTCGCCTGGATCCGACAGGTCGAACATGGGAAGTCCCCATAGATCCCAGAAGACATTACGAGGATGTGGATCGTCAGTGTATTCTACAGAAATTGCCCAACTATTGGAAATGGCATAGCGTATTTGCTCTTTGATATCATCCTCATCAAGGTCCGGAAGGCGGGCGAAGGTGCCTTGGCTTATCATGCTTCTCCTCTGGATAGTACGAATTGGCATTAGTTATGATGGCATGGGAACTACATCAGGTGTATCTGTGGATTCATAGTCAAAAGTAACACTACCCCAAGTATCGAGAGCCGCGAGAAGCTCGGGGCTTGATTTGGCCGCTCTACGTAGTATATCTGCACCATCCTCTAGGATATCGATTCCTTCATTGCGTGCTTTTATTATGGCTTCCAGCGCGATCCTATTGGCAGTAGCACCTGCAGCAATTCCCATGGGATGCCCGATCGTGCCCCCCCCGAACTGGAGGATGCAATCCTCACCGAGGTGGTGTAGAAGTTGATGAGTCTGGCCTGCATGGATACCGCCAGAGGCGACTGGCATTACGGCAGCCATGGATGCCCAGTGCTGGTCAAAGTAGATGCCGTGAGTTAGGTTAGTGTCTATATTGTTTCCTCGCAATGTATCGTAATATCCCGCGATCATATTGGGATCCCCTTCCAGTTTTCCCACCACTGTGCCGGCATGCATGTGGTCTACTCCCATTAGCCGGCACCACTTAGCTATCACGCGGAACGAGACACCATGAGTCTTCTGTCGTGTATAGGTAGAGTGCCCAGCTCGATGTAAGTGAAGAAGCATCCCATTGCGGCGTGCCCATTTTGATATAGATGTCATAGCCGTATAACCAATAGTAAGATCAATCATAATGATATTACTACCGATCTGCTTGGCGAACTCCGCTCGCTCGTACATGTCCTCCACGGTTGGCGCAGTGACGTTCATGTAGTGCCCCTTGATCTCCCCTGTCTGCTCCTGAGCTCGTTCGACGGCCTCCATGCAATACAAGAAGCGCTCCCGCCAACGCATGAACGGCTGGCTGTTGGTGTTCTCGTCATCCTTGGTGAAGTCGAGGCCACCTCGGAGCCCTTCATAGACGACGCGGCCGTAGTTACGTGCTGATAGCCCGAGCTTCGGCTTGACAGTGCAGCCGATGAGAGGTCGGCCGTGCTTGTTCAGCATCTCCCGCTCGGCAACTATCCCGTGGGGCGGGCCATCGAACGTCTTGACGTAGGCCACAGGGATGCGTAGATCCTCCAGGCGTAAGGCCTTCAATGCCTTGAAGCCGAAGACGTTGCCGATGATGGAGGATGACATATTGGCGATGGATCCCTCCTCGAACAAGTCGAGGTCGTATGCGATGTAGGCGATCCATTGCCCTGGGTTGCCAGCTACGGGCTCCAGGCGGTAGCACTTGCCCTGGTAGTGACTGTGGTCGGTGAGGCGATCCGTCCAGACGACCGTCCAGGTAGCTGTGGAGGATTCGCCAGCGACGGCAGCACCGGCCTCCTCGGGGTCGACACCGCTCTGAGGCGTTATTCGAAAGGCGGCCAGGACGTCGGTGTCCGCCGGCTCGTAGTCGGGACGCCAGTAGCCCATCCGCTTGTAGGGGATGACCCCCGCGTTCCAGCGGTCCGCGCTGGCCGGTTCTTCGATTGTGGTCGTCATGGATCCAACTGTGGCAGCTCGATAGTCACATGTCTATGATGTAAATGCTGCTAATAGATAGGGAAACGCTTATGACATTGGCTCAGCTGCGCACGTTGCTGGCGGTGGCGGACACGGGCTCGGTGCGTGGGGCTTCCGAGCGGCTCTTCGTGTCACAGCCGGCGGTGTCGGGGTCTGTGGGCGCTTTGGAGCGTGAGCTTGGCGTGGAGCTGGTCGCGCGCGATGGACGTGGGCTGCGCTTCACCCCGGCTGGGACGGCGTTTGTCAGCGCTGTAAGAGCCGGGCTGGCCATGCTGGACCGTGGTGCCAGGGAGGCACAGAGCATCGAGGAGCCTGGCCGCGGGACAGTGCGCATAGCCGCAGTTACCACCGCGGCGGAGCGGGTGCTTCCCCCGCTGCTAGCGGCATTTCGCCGTGGTCATCCTCATGCCGGATTAGACGTGCGAGTGGGCAACCGTACCATGGTGTGGGGTGCATTGCGCGGCGGGGACGTCGACCTCGTCGTTGCGGGGCGTCCACCGGCGGCGATGGATGCCAGGACGTTAGGTCGTGCAGCCAACAGGCTTGTGGTGGTTGGCTCGCCTCCGGATACCGGCAGTCCACCCGGGCTGAAGGAGCTCGGGCGGATGACCTGGCTGCTCAGGGAGGAGGGGTCGGGGACTCGAGATGCGGCAGACGAGCTGCTTGACAACCTTGGCCTGGATCCGCCCAAGCTGATCTTGGGCTCCAACGGAGCGGTCGAGCAGGGGGCGGTGGAGGGCCTGGGAGTGGCATTGGTATCTCTGGATGCGATCTGGAGTGCGCTGGCGTCGCGGAGGCTGTCGATCTACCAGTGCCGAGGCACTCCGCTCGATCGCCCATGGCACCTCGTGACGAGTGCTGCGATCACGCTTAGCCCGACTGCGGTCCTCGCAGCGCGCTCCATGATGCTGGGACCTTCAGGATTCACGCCTACACCGGATGGTCGTCGAATCCTCTAGAGCCCCAGATGGCTCTCGCGGCCCTCCGACCATGCCGATGGTGGCAGAGCGAGGGTTAGCCTCGTTCCCTGACCGGAGCGAGACTTCACCACCAGGCTCGCCCCGAGAAGGTTCGCGCGCTCGTGCATGCCGATCAATCCGAAGCTGGTCGGTCCACCCGCGATCGCCGGATCGAAGCCGCTTCCATCGTCGGTGACGGTCAGCACCACCTGACCATCGGGGTCCCGGTGCAAGGACAGTTCGACACGGGTGGCTGCCGCGTGCTTGGCGATGTTCTGCAGCGCTTCCTGGGTGATTCGGTAGACCGAGGTCTCGACATGTGGGGGCAGGTTGCACTCCTGGAGGTCGAGCTCCACGGCGAATCCGGAGGCCGAGGCTGCCAGCGATCCGATGGCGGCCGTCAATCCCAGGTCATCGAGCACTGATGGACGCAGCCCGGTGATTGCGCGCCGTGCCTCGTCGAGTGCGCTGGAGAGAAGGAACTCGACCTGGCCGAGCTCCTTCAGGGCAGCTTCATCGGCTGTGATCGATCCTGCAGCCCGTAGGTGATACCACGCGCTGACTAGGCGCTGGCTGATGCCATCGTGGATGTCCCCGGCAATCCGGCGACGGTCGAGCTCCTGTAGCTCGATGGTGCGAACCGTGAAGCGCTCGAGGTCCTGTTCACGTATCCGCAGCTGCTCGTGGAGCAGTGCCGCATCCACGATGCCTGCCAGCAGGCTCGCAACCTCCTCGAGGCGCGCGAGAAGGATGTCGTCTGCGAAGTGGCCGGCATCGCGCGCGTGTACGTTCAGCACACCTACCACGAGGTTCGGAGGTCGCAGGAGCGGGACCGACACGAGCGACGCGTAGTCCTGCCCACGGAGCGCCGGTATGTAGCGGTACCTAGGGTCGGACCACTTGTCGTCGACGATAGCGGGTTTGCCATGCTGGGCCACCCAGCCTGATACACCCTCGCCGAGTGGAAGGCGTATGGTGCCGGCAAGCTCGTCGAACGCGTCAGGCGTTGCTCCCATCAGGACCACTTGCTTGGCGTCGTGGTCCACCACATGGACGAAGCAGGCATCCGCAGCGGTGGCGGCGACGACCAGCTTGGCCGTCTGGCGTAGCACCGATCGCAGGAGGCGCTCCTCGCTTGCGATCCCGACGATGGCGCGCAAGAGGTCTATCCATGCTGCATCCTGGCTTGGCCCGGCATCCTGGCTTGGCCCGGCATCCTGGCTCCGAGGCCCCGCCAATCTCCCCTCGCTCACACGAAGACGCCTTCTCGCAGAGCGAAGGCAACGGCCTGGCTCCGATCGCTCACGCCGAACTTCCGGTAAATAGAGCGGGCGTGGGTCTTGATCGTCTCTTCGCCGAGCATCAGGCGCCCGGCGATGGCCCGGTTGGAGTGACCGCGTACCATCAACTCGAGGACCTCGCTCTCGCGCTGGCTCAAGCCCAGATGGGCGCCAGGCCAGAACTCGCCTCGTTGGATGCGGGCCGCGGACAGTGCGACCCGGCCTGCCAGGGAAGGGTCGATTGCTATCTCGCCGTCACACACACGATGCAGGTGCTCGATCAGCTCCTCGGCGGTCAGCTGCTTGGTGAGGTAGCCAGAAGCCCCGGCCCGGAGCGCCTCGAAGAGGTACTGCTCGTCGTCGTAAACAGTGAGCAGCACCACCTTCGTGGCCGGTACGAGCCGGCCCAGCTCGGCACACACCTCGAGTCCGCTCAATTCCTTCATGCGCACATCGACGAGCGCGATGTCCGGCTCTGCTTCGAGTGCCAGCCGGCACGCGTCGCGTGCATCGGTGGTGCTCGCAGCCACCACCGCATCCTCGGCGTACGGCCTCAGCATGGCAGTTAGGCCGTCGAGGACCATCTGGTGGTCGTCGACGAGGAGCAGTCGGATCGGATTGCCGGATGGATTCGTGCCGGGCCTGTCGGCCATCGACAAATGCTACGTGCTCCAGGCGCATCACCCGATCCTTCCCCGTAAGGGGGGATGTCCCGGAACGCCCGTACCCGTAGGGTCGTTGGATGACGCCCTGCCAACCCGTTCGCATCGCCGCATCGATGTTGAGCAGTGACTTTGCGCGGCTGGGCGAGGCGGTCGTGGCTATAGAGAGAGCAGGAGCCGACCGAGTCCACTGGGACGTCATGGACGGGCAATTCGTCCCCAATCTCACGATCGGGCCCGACGTGATCGCGGCAGCGCGTGCATGCAGCACCCTTGGCTTCGAGGCTCATCTCATGGTTGGCGACCCCGAGCGCATGCTTGCACGATGGGTCGAGGCCGGCTGCGAGTGGATAACCGTCCATGCAGAAGCGTGCCGTCATCTGCACCGTACTCTGGGGCAGATCGCAGAGCTGGGGGCACATCCTGGGATTGCTCTCAACCCGGCCACCGCTCCGAGCACGGTGGAGCACGTGATCGGCCTCGTGGACTTGGTCCTGGTCATGACGGTCAACCCTGGCTTCAGTGGACAGACCTACCTTGCCGGCATGGAGGCGAAGATTGAAGTGATCTCGGCAATGGTCGAGAAGGCTGGCCGGCCGATAGAGGTGGAGGTCGATGGCGGCATCTCCACAGGCACCATACGGCCGGCATTCGCAGCGGGAGCGCGCACGTTCGTTTCCGGCAGTGCCCTGTGGCAGCACGAGCGGGGCATCGGCGCTGCGATAACCGAGATGAAATCGATGTGTGGGGGAGAGGAGTAGGAGCGTCCATGAGCCCCAAATCTGTCGCCATACGGCGCTTGAGCACCTCCTCGCCTCGCCCGGTCATGCTCGCGATAGCGGGGGACAGTGCGGCGGGAAAGACGACCTTGACACGGGGATTGGTGGACGCGCTCGGTGACAAGGGCGTCATATCGGTCTGCGTAGACGATTATCACCGTTATGACCGGGTTGAGCGAAGCGAGCTGCCCTTCACGCCGCTGAGCCCTGCTTGCAACTATGTCGGGATAATGGAGCAGCACCTTCAGCTTCTGGCTATGGGAGAGCCGATCCTGAAGCCTGTTTACAACCACACGGATGGAACGTTGGACCGTCCGGTGCTCGTGGAGCCAGCCAACAACATGATTGTCGAGGGCCTGCTCCCTCTGCACAGTCGCCTCTCTCGTGCATGCTTCGACCTGTCGGTCTATCTTGACCCTCCTGAGGAGATCCGCCGGGAGTGGAAGGTGAGACGCGACAGCCGGGAGCGTGGCTACACCGAGGAGCAGGTTCTGGCCGATCTCTCCAGGCGGGAGGCAGATGCTGTCGCTTTCATCCGCCCGCAGCGCCGCTGGGCCGACATCGTCGTGCGATTCGCTCCTATCAAAGAGCGCGGGGAGGCGGAGCATTCCCTTCCCTCTGCCACGGTCCTGCTGCGCCCGACGGCTCCCCACCCGGACCTGAGCAGGATCCTCGGTGAGGATACGCGTGAGGCGATACATCTGAAGCTGATTCGGGATGACGACGGGAAGCCGGTGGACGCCTTGCACGTCCACGCCTATGCGACCCGAGACATGACGCGACGCGTGGAAGATGTCATCTGGGCGTCCCTCGGGATCGACCATCAGCTTCCCGAGAGCCTTGGTGCGATAGGGCCCGGCTTGCGGAGCGAGCCGCTGGCAGTCGTGCAGCTCATATTGCTCTATCACCTGCTGCTGGCTCGCAAGCTCCAGGGATTGGAGCTGGAGGTCATTCGATGAACAGCCTGGAACGGACAGCGGCGGCGCTTGTATGCGATGGCAAGGGCATACTTGCTGCTGACGAAAGCGTTGGCACCATCTCGAAGCGCTTCGAGGCTCTAGGGATCCACTCGTCGCAAGAGCTCAGGCGGCAATATCGGGAGCTCCTGCTCGGTGCTCCAGGGATCGAGGCTCATGTGAGCGGTGCGATCCTCTACGACGAGACGATTCGTCAGGAGGCTTCGGACGGCAGGCGATTCCCCGAGGTCCTTGCCGCACGGGGCATCCTCACGGGGATAAAGGTCGACACCGGGGCAAAGCCACTTGCCGGTGCTCCAGGAGAGACTGTCACCGAAGGTCTGGATGGGCTGCGCGAGCGAATAGAGCACTACAGGGCTCTCGGGGCGGCTTTTGCCAAGTGGCGGGCTGTGCTCACGATCGGATCGGACAAGCCGACGGAGGCCGGTATCGGAGCCAACGCTCATGCCTTGGGCCGGTATGCCGCCCTGTGCCAGGAGGGGGGCCTTGTTCCCGTGGTGGAGCCCGAGATACTCATGGGTGGCGATCACGACCTGGCGTGCTGCTATCAGGTGGCCCACCGGGTACTGGCCCGGGTGTTCGCGGAGCTCAGGGCGAATAACGTCGACCTGCGGGCCATGATCCTGAAGCCCTCGATGGTCATGCCCGGATCGAGCGGTCCTCCCGCTGGTGTGGAGGACATTGCCGCGGCAACCATCGGCTGCCTGATGGACAATGTCCCAGCCTCGGTGCCGGGTGTGGCCTTCCTGTCGGGTGGGCAGGGCGCGCTCCTGGCTACCCTTCATCTCGACGCCGTTGCCCGGAGCGGTCCGCATCCCTGGAAAGTGACCTTTTCCTTCGGGAGGGCCATCCAGGACGATCCCCTAGGCACCTGGCGAGGGTTGGAAGCGAACGTCGAGGAGGCAAGGGCGGTGCTCCTGGAGAGGCTCGAGTGGTGCTCGGCCGCCAGTGTCGGCGCCTACGCGTCGGGAGCGTAACTCCGCCAGGCCGAGCCATCGCTCAGGCCAACTTGCCACAGGATGTCAGGCTTGCTCTCACTGAGGCACCGAGGAATGGTCCCGCCTGGCGAGCCCGACGGCTATCTGGATGGCCCTGCCATCGGGTAGGTGTGCAGAGGAGACGTGAGCCTGAGCAGGCTCCGCGGTCGGCGTCGCGCCGGCGGGGGGGCGGGCATGCTCGCGGGGCGATCCGGGCTCGTCGAGGGGCCCGAAGCCGAGGCGGAGGGCTTGCGTCTGCTCCACCACGTAGTCGTGATGCAGCTCGACGGCCGTCCTGACGTCGTCAGGTGCGTCGAGAACGAGAGATATGCGGTCTGCCACGTGCAAACCGGCGTCTTTTCGGGCTACCTGCACCAGCCGTACGACGTCCCTCGCCAGGCCCTCGGCCTCGAGACTCGCGTCTATGGCGAGATCTAGAGCCACGACTCCGGTCTCGCCGGGCAGGGCTCGGGCGGCGTGATCATCGACAGGCCGCAGGCGGAGCGAGTACTCGCCGTCTTCGAGGACCGTGCCGTCCACCTCGATCCGGCCATCTGAGGCGGTGGACCACCTGCCAGCACGCACTGAGATCG
>JAJZJN010000066.1 GCA_021851165.1 Actinomycetes bacterium | reverse complement strand
ACGTCATAGAGACCACTAATGAACTTACGTGAGTGGGCCGAGTCCCAACATATCCATCCACAGACGGCCTACCGGTGGTTCCGGGAGGGCAAGCTGCCGGTGCCGGCCCAACGGGTCGGCGGCCTCATTGTGGTTGGGGACCTCACCAAGTGCGACGCCGCTCAGGGAGGCAAGACGGCGATCTACGCTCGTGTCTCCTCCGCTGACCAAAAGTCCGACCTCGATCGGCAGGTGGCAAGGGTCACCACCTGGGCCACATCCAACGGGTGCTCCGTCGACTCGGTAGTGACCGAAGTCGGTTCTGCTCTCAACGGGAAGCGGCGGAAGTTTCTCGCCCTTCTTCGGGACTCGGACGTGACCACGATCATCGTCGAGCACCGGGACCGGTTCGCCAGATTCGGAGCCGAGTATGTGGCCGCTGCTCTCGATGCCGAGCATCGCCGCATCGTGGTAGTCGACGACGCAGAGGTAGACGACGACTTAGTGCGAGACATGACCGAGTTGATGACTTCACTCTGCGCTCGGCTCTATGGCCGACGGTCGGCCGCCCATCGGGCAGCCAGAGCTATCGAGGCCGTGACCGTCGAGGCTGGGGCTGGCGGCGGTTCCAATGGTTGAGTCAGCGGTCGCAGATCTAACGGCAGAGGTGTCCGAGAAGAAACGGGCTCCGAGGACGAAGTTCGAGATACCCGACGGCTGGATCGCTCGCGGATTCATGTTCGAGGTCTCCTGGCCGGACGACCCCGAGTCAGCCTCCAGCATCCGGTCCCAGTTCGGTGGTCGCCGGTTCGCCTACAACTGGGCACTGGCCCAGGTGAAGGCCGACATGGATGCGAAGAAGGTCGATCCCTCCCACACATCGGTGCCGTGGAACCTCTATGCACTGCGCAAGCGGTTCAACGCAGAGAAGCCGACCATCGCCCCGTGGTGGGAGGCCAACTCCAAAGAGGCGTACTCCACAGGGATCGCCGACCTGTGTGTCGCCCTGAAGAACTGGTCCGACTCAAAATCTGGCAAGCGCAAGGGCAGAAAGGTCGGGTTCCCGAAGTTCCGGTCCCGCAGGAAAGACCAGGCCAGGGTGCGTTTCACCACCGGGGTCATGCGGGTTGAACCGGATCGGCGGACCATCACCTTGCCGGTGGTGGGCGCTCTCCGGTCGATGGAGAACACCCGCCGCCTCGAACGCCTGGTCCACTCGGGCAAGGCCCGAATCCTCAATGCCACCCTCAAGGAGAGATGGGGACGGCTGTTCGTCTCGTTCTCCTGTCTCGTCAAGGACCACCCACGCCCGGCTCCGACCAAGGGTGGCCGTGCGGGGGTCGACCTCGGGCTACGGGTGCTCGCCACCATCGCCGACTCGAACGGCGACATCACCGAAGTCGAGAACCCCGCCCCACTGCGGGCGACGCTCGCCGCCCGCCGTCGGGTGGGCCGCTCACAGATCAGGCGTATCCCCGGATCCCGAGGACATGATGCGGCGAAAGCCAAGCTCGCATCCCTCGACCGGAGATGCGTCTCCCTGCGCAAGCAGGCATCCCACCAGCTCACCACGATGCTGGCGGACACCTACAGCGAGGTGGTCATCGAAGATCTCGACCTCGCTGCCATGAAAAAGAGCATGGGTCGGCGGGCATTCCGGCGTTCCGTGTCTGACGCTGCACTCGGCCAAATCAGGCCACAGCTCACCTACAAGATGGAATGGAGAGGAACTACCCTGACGGTCGCTGACCGTTGGTTCGCCTCATCAAAGATCCATTACTCGTGTGGGTGTCAGTTGATCGAGCCGAAGAAGCTCGCCAAACAACTCGTCTGTGTGTTGACCGGCGAGTTGGTTGACCGAGACATCAATGCAGCAAAAAACCTCCGCGACTGGCCGGACATTGCCAGTTGCAGCTCAGTTGGAGCTGCGGCCCCGAAGCCCAGCAGTCCCACCGGTAGCGGTGGGGGACTCGGCTCTGATGTCGGACCATCCGGCACCGGAGGAGGGAGCGTAAGACCTTCGCAGTCTCGGAAGGCCGCCCCCAGTGAGGCCAGAACCCGCAAGGGAACCCCGAGAAGGGGTGTGGCATGAGTGACGCTCACTATCGATCACTCGGCTGCAACGGCCGCACTCGCCGAGGTAGAGGTCCAAAAGGACCACCTCGGGGAGGAAGTCAGCCGCGCATTGCAGTGTCGACTCCATTGACGTGGCCAGGCTGATCCTGGTCAAGAAGCCCTCGCTCTCCAGCACCGCTGCCAAGCTCACCGCTACGAGCTCGTGATCCTCGATGAGCAGGATCCTGGTCGAGGGATCGTCGAGCGCGCCGTGTGCTCCGGCTTCAGCAGGCCATGTAGGCGGGTGTTGGATCGTACTGGGTCTCATGCCTGGGATTCGCTTGCCGGATACCATGAGGGGCTCTTCGCGTTGAGGCGTGGGGCGGTGCCGGACAGGTGACCCGGTCATAGGTATCCACCACTTGGTGCCCTGCACCTCCGATTCTTGCGGTTAGAGACCAGCGAGAACGGAGGACACAGGGCAATGGGTGACCGTAGTGGGGACGCGAGCGCGCTGCTCGGGATGGAGGGCTTCGTCGTCCTCTCCCAGACCGAAGAGGACGGCGAGTGCTGGGTGCTCGTCGAGACGACGAGGGACGTGGCGGGCTGCCCCGTCTGCGGGGTGAGGGCGACTGGGCATGGCAGGAGCGAGGTCCAGGTCCGAGACCTGCCGATGGGCGGACGACCGGTGCGTCTCGTCTGGCGCAGGCGCCGGTGGATCTGTCTCGACCCGGACTGTGCGGGAAAGAGCTTCACCGAAGAGACCCCCGAGGTCGAAGGGTGCCTCACCGCCCGGGCGGCCAAGGAGATCTGCCGCAGGGTCGGCCAAGACGGCCACTCGGTCGCCCAGGTGGCCCGGGACATGGGGATCTCCTGGGCAGCTGCGATGGGCTGCGTCCGGCGCCACGGAGAGCCCCTCGTCGAGGACCCCGGTCGCATCACGACGACGAGGGCGCTCGGCATCGACGAGCACAAGGTGCTCGGTGCCGCAGAGGACCACCACACCCTCTACGCCACGAGCTTCGTCGACGTGGTGACCGGACAGCTCCTCGACGTCGTGCGCGGAAGAAGCGCAGACGACGTGGCCTACTGGCTCATCCAGGGGACCCCCTCGTGGCGCCAGCGGATCGAGGCGGTCGCGATCGACCCGCACGCCGGGTACCTGAAGGGGATCCTTGCGGCCCTTCCCGACGTCGTCGTCACCGTGGACCACTTCCACGCGATCAAGCTCGCCAACGCCGTCGTCGACGACGTCCGTCGACGCACCCAGCAGGCCGCGCTCGGTCACCGCGGCCACAAGGACGACCCGCTGTACCGGACCCGCCGGCTCATGACCCGAGGGTGGGAGCGGCTCAGCGACCACCAACGCGACAGGCTCTTCGGTGCACTCGCTGAGGGCGACCCGACAGGCGAGGTCGCAGCCGCCATCTTGGGCAAGGAGCTGCTCCGCGAGGTCTATGCTGCACGTAGCCTGCAACAAGCCCACTGGCGCCTCGTGCGCTTCTACGGCTACGTCGCCGAGGCCGAGGTGCCCGAGCTCACCCGGCTCGCCACCACCATCTCGCGCTGGGAGCAAGAGGTCCTCAGCTTCCATGTGACCGGCATCTCGACCGGACCCGTCGAAGCCCAGAACCTCGTCACCGAGAAGATCCGGCGGATCGGCCATGGCTTCCGGAACTTCGAGAACTATCGGCTGCGCTTGTTGCTCCACTCAGGGGTCCAATGGGAGACTCGTCCAACTGCACGAATCAGGGGGCGCGCCCCACGCCTGGCCGCGTAGAGCCACCATGAGGCGCCTGGCCTTGCCCCGGAACGCGCTCCGTATGTGGTCGACGGGCCGATCAAAGCCGATGTTGAACTCGCCCTCTCCTTCAGCGCCATGGCAATACCGTTCCTGCCGGTAAGGCCCCAGAGATCGGCACCGTGGTCCCGAACAGCTCGGCATGACGCCTCTATCGCTAACGGCGATATGGGGCCAGCTACCTGTGGATCCGTAGGCCACACAATCTCGGTGACCACATGGCCGAACGCGTGCATGGCCCGGATGATGACCTGTTCGATCGGCGCGCCTCCCAGAGCAGCATACGAGGGAATCAGCCGGGTCAGAACCTCGGAAATAAAATCTTGTGGTCCTGTCACGAGCAGTCCTGGTGGAATATCGATTCTGCAGCACCCCTCGCCCAGATGAGTAGATGACCAGCGTTCGAGCATCTTGCGAAGGTCGAATGTAGTGGTGATGGGTCCGTTGCGGGCCAATGCCTCTATTTGCCGGATCTCCTTGGCTACGAGCTCTTCCAGGCCGGCAAAGGGAGATGATCGGGGAGGGCCAGAGGGAGGTCGTCTAGCGTTCTCCAGGGTGTGATCGAGGTACAGCGACACGCCTGTCAGAGATGAACGCAAGTCGTGGGAGTACCGGCTGTAGCTTTCCCGGGTGGCTTCTCTCTGTAAGTCCCAGGAGTGAAGTATCGTTGCCGCTTCGCGAAGTTCTGTTGCGTGGGTGTCGAGAGCTGTGTCGATAGAGGAGACGGTTCCTGCCAGAAGCATTGCAGCTGACGCTACCCATAGGATGTCGTCTGGCACGAGGTAAAGGCTGCTTCCATGTGGAGCAACGACATCTGCACCGTAAGCGATGCCGCCAAGCAGCATGGCGGACCTGGCCCAGTGCCATATGGCCTCGGGTGATCTCTGTACACGCCAGTGATAACACGCGATCAGGGCAAGCCAGCGAAAAGCCCCCAGTATCAGGAGGTAATACGGGATATCTGCAAGCTTGTTGGCTGATAGCATCACGGCTATTGCATCCAGCTCTATGGTAGTCTTTGAAGGTATAGTCCATATCACTACTGCAAATAGTGCCGTTATAGCTATCGCAGCAATCGCTATACGGCCGCATGTAATAGCTGTATCTATCTGTGGCCACAGGACGCATGATAAGAGAATTATGGAGCCTGCCAGAGCTGTTGACAGGGACAGGATATTTGTCCAGGCTATGGTGGTAAGGTCTAGATGGTGGACTAGGAATGGCAGTTCGGATGCCATCGGCGCGATGACAAATGCCAGTAAGACTCCAGTACCGATCACTAAAGGCGCCGCTCTTCCCGTTATCCGTCGCTCTATGACAAATGCTGCAATTGCAAGGCTCACGATCACTATGAACGTTGTGTTCAAGAAGACCATTGCGGCGGCCATGCGTGGAGTGAAAGCGTGCTGGTGCCCCGTGCCTAGAGCGAGGTAGGTCGCTACCGCGATGGCTAAAGCGAGGACGACCCCCGGGAATGTCCGGGGATGTCGCGCCATTGTCTCTGGATGGAAGGCTGGAGACAGCGCCCGGCTAGCTCGCCGGTCGGGCCCCCGATACAGGAGAGCATGGTTGCGCCGCGTCCTGGAAGGGGGGTATGCCCTTGAGGGTTCGCCTGGCATTGCTGGAATCCCCGCAATACGGTGCGCCATCTTCCCCACCTCCCACGCCTCGGTCACGCTGATGGCGAAAGAGCTGGTCGTGTTTGCCAAACGGCCTGCCCGTTGGACATTATGACATGAATACAAACGTGTAATTCCTATACAAATCTGTAGATTGCGGCTCGTTCCAAAGGCACGACTAAGCGCGCGCGTTTGTGACCGGGAGGACCTGAGGCTGTCCACTCGTGCCGGGTCGGCAGTCCGCGCGGGTTCCATCGGATCACCCCGAGACGCTGCGTCTCGAGATAACCCATATAAAACCGGCCTAGTATGGAACAGTGAGTCTGGAGCATGTCGAGCGGGAGGTCAAGCTTGATGCGGGGGCAAGGACGGTCATTCCGGACCTGACCGATCTGGTTGGCGGTATCCGTGTAGAGCGGCTGCCAGATGCCCGCTTACGAGCCGTGTATTTCGATACAGAAGGTCTCCGGCTGGCGCGCTACGGAGCGAGCCTGCGACGCAGGGAGGATCGACTCGGGGGCGAGACGGGCGAGCGTGGGTGGACATTGAAGCTGCCGATGCCGTCGGATGGCAAAGGGCTGGTTCGTCGGGAGCTGTACTGGCCCGGAGGGCGGAGCTCACCTCCGCTCGCAGCTACCAGGCTGGTGAGGGCCTTTCGGCTGGACGAGCCGCTCGGCGCCGTCGCCACTCTGGTGACTTCGCGTCGTAGGGTCCTGCTCAAAGGCGACGACGACGAGCCCCTGCTCGAGATCGACGACGACATGGTGACCGTCATGGATGGCCGGCGCATAGCTGCACGCTTCCGTGAGATAGAGGTAGAGGTGGTGGGTCAGGGCGGCGCTCGGGTGCTCGATCCAGTGCTGGAGCGGCTCAACGCAGCGGGCGCCTTGCCCGGGGACGGTCTACCAAAGATAGTCCGGGCGCTGGGCCATCAGGCCACGGAGCCGCCGGATGTGTCGGTGAGGAGCCTGAGCGCCGACTGCACGGTGAAGGAATTGGTGGCCCAAGCGATCGCGGCTGGCTACGCGCGTCTGGTAGAGCACGATCCGGGTGTGCGTCTGGATGAAGACATCGAGGACGTCCACCAGGCGCGGGTTGCCACTCGTCGTTTGCGCTCGGACTTGCGTACCCTCCGCGTGTTGCTGGACGAGGGCTGGCTGGAGTCCGTAGGTGCCGAGCTGGGCTGGTTGGGTGGTGTCCTCGGGCGCGTGCGCGACAACGACGTGCTCGGCGGCCGGATAGCGGAGCATGTGAAGTCGCTCAGGCCCGAGGACCAGCTTGACGCGTCGGTTCTGTTCCGGCGGTTGAGCATCGAGCGGCGTCTTGCGCGGCGCGAGCTGATCGCGGCCATGGACAGTGACCGGTATATTGCCCTGCTCGATGTCCTGGCCGAGGCCGCTGTGAACCCCCCGCTGCGGAATGTCGGTGTACAGCCGGCGGGCTCGTCGGATAGCGACACGGGCACTGCGAGTGCTGGTGCTGACGGTGCTGACGGTGCTGACGGTGCTGACGGTGCTGACGGTGCTGACGGTGCTGACGGTGCTGACGGTGCTGACGGTGCTGACGGTGCTGACGGTGCTGACGGTGACGGTGGTGACGGTGACGGTGACGGTGGTGACGGTGACGGTGACGGTGCTGGTGAGCATGAGAGCGAACGCGCCTGGATGTTCCCAGCCAGCGAGCTCGCTGCAGAGGTGCTCCCACGTCTTATCCGTAAACCATGGAAGCGACTTGCCCGGACGGTAGCCGGGCTTGATGCGGAGCCTAGCGATGCCGAGTTGCACCAGGTGCGCATCATGGCCAAGAGGCTGCGCTACGCATGTGAGGTGGCCCAGCCGGTGCTAGGAAGGCAGGTGGGGCGTCTCGCATCGGAGGCCGCAGCGCTTCAGACGATTCTCGGAGACCATCATGATGCCGTACATGCCGAGGAGTGGCTCCGCAAGGTTGCACGCTCATCCAAGAGGAACGCGGCGCTTGCCATCGGACAGATCATTGCCATTGAGCGTGCCCAGCAGGAGTTGGAACGTGGCTGCTGGGCAAGCCAGTGGAGGCGCTTGGCGCGGAAAAGCAATCGTTCATGGCTGGAGCGTCCACATTCCAGGCGATGAGAGAGGCCTTCTACGTAGGAAGCAATACATGAAGCCATCTCTAGCCGAGTGCCACTGATCCGGTCCGACCTCAAGGACTCCAACCTCCTTCGCACGCACGGGAAGGATGCCTTCGTGGTACCACCGATAGGCCGCTAACTTGCTTACGCCGACCTGCTCCGCCCACTCCGACAGGTTCGCAATACCTGCGATAGAACGTACCAACGCCTATTACATGTAACTATCGGCGCAGCAGTTGCCAGCCCCCATACTTGGCTTGGCAGTGCGAACCGATCCGAGTGCCCGAAGAACCTTCGCGGTACCGGTACTCGTTGGTGCCGGAGTTGTGGACTGCGGGCAGGGAATGTCCGGCCACAGGAGGCTACCGATAGTTGGTAGTATATGTTATATGGCGAGAGAGAAGGCAACCATTACCGTCGACCGAGAGAAGCTGGCCGAGGCGCGTGCAGTGCTCGGCGTACCCACGGCTTCGGCTGCAATCGACGTCGCGCTGTCGGAGCTCATCCGTCGGTACCGGATTCGCAACGACGTGAAGGCATACGCGAGAACCCCGCCCACTGCCGAGGAGGCAGCGCTTGGCGCTGCGCCACATGACTGGGACGATCTCGCTGACGATACCGATTGGGACGCTGACTGGCCCGAGGGCCAGTGAGCGGTCCCGCGGCCCGACGCGGCGAGATCTGGCTTGCCGAGCTCGACAAACGACGGCCGGTGGTGGTGCTGACTCGCGATCCCATGGGGCGAGTGCTGCATGCGGTGATCGCTGGTCCGGTCACGTCGACCATCCGCGGCCTCAGCACTGAAGTCGAGCTCTCCGAGGCCGACGGCGTGCGAAGGCCGTGCGTGGTGAATCTTGACAATCTCCAGCTTGTCCCTCGTTCGAGGCTGGTGCGACGCGTCGGCAGAGCGGCTCCTCACACGTTGTGGGCTATTTGTGCCGCAATGGCTGCGGCGATCGGCTGTCCCACATCCTGAGCGAATCCCGTTCCCTGGAACCTCAGCGAATATCGCGCTGACCTGGGGACCTCGTCTCCGGGTCTCTCGGGCGGCTGGTATCCCAGTCGTGTCACTGTCACCTACAGATGCCATAGGCATCAGGCCACCGCCTTCTTGGGGCTGGGTGAGGCTCCGTCAAGACTGACGACGGAGCTGGTGGCGACAGCAGCTTCCCGATCAAAGAAGCGGTCCTCAGCAGAACTTGCCTGAGCGGTTTTACTGCGCATTCCGGCGATTCCAGCCACTCGTTCCGGTTGAAACCAGCCACCTGTTCCGGTTGATTCCGGCCAGGGTGGGCGTCGTCAGTGATTGTTCTACTCGATCATGGACCTCCGTGGGTTGATGGTGGTCGGACGCTCGATGACGAGGCGTTTGGTTGTGGCAGTTGCTGGGGCACCGGGCTTCTTCAACCCGGGTACTGGGCTGTCGGGAAAGGTCGTGGTGGATGGGGCGGGTGCGCGTTAGGGCGAGCCTCGCCGTTGTCCGGCGACCGGGAGTCTAAGCGAGGGGTGGGCCCCGGCTCCGGGCCGGTGGATGTCCTGGATCGCAGGCGTCGTCGATGCTTGGCGGTTTGCCAGCCTCGAGCATCTTCGCCAAGTAGGCGACAAAGCCGAGCAACACGGCGGCCACCGGGTGCCAGAGGATCACGAGTCCCCAGCGTTAGAGGGCTCGGGGTCGCGCCGGCGTAGCGAGGGTCCCCTCAAGGTGATCCGATAGGCAGCCTGGAGCACGCGGTCCAAGATTGCCTCGCCTAGGGTCGGATCGGCCATGGCGGCATGCCAGTGCTCGACGGGGAGCTGGCTCACCACCAGCGTCGAGCGCCGCTGGGCCCGGTCCTCGACCACCTCCAACAGGTCTCGGCACACCTCGACCGGGGCCGGGGTCAGCAAGAAGTCGTCCAGGACTACTAGCTCGGTCCGGGCCAGATGGGCGAGGAGCCGCCCGTAGCGGCCGTCGGCCCGGCCGACGGCGAGCTCTTCGGCCAGGCGTGGTGCTCGCACGTAGTAGGCGGAATGCCCTGTCCTGATCGCCGCGGTCGCCAGTGCGCAGGCGATCCAGGACTTGCCCACCCCAGTCGGGCCGGTCACCACCGCGTTGTGGTGGCGCCCGACCCACGACCCAGTCGCCAGCTCCATGAGCTGGGCCTTGTCCAGCCCCCTCGGCGTGCGCAAGTCGAGGTCCTCGACACTGGCCGGGTAGCGAAGCTTGGCGGTGCGAAGCCGCATCTTGAGCCGGCGCGAGTCCCGGGCGTCGGCCTCTTTGTCGACGAGCAGCCCGAGGCGGTCCTCGAAGGACAGCTCGGCGAAGCGCCCGGGGTCCTCCAACTGGTCGCAAAGACCCTCGGCCATGGTGCACAGGCCGAGCTCGGCCAGCTTCTTGGCCGTGGCGTTGGCGAGCATCACGCCTCCTCTCTCCAATACGCCGCCCCGCGCAGGTTCTCGTGATCAGGGGGCGGCGGGGCCTCTTGGGCACCGGGGAGCGGGAGACGATCCAGGCCCTCGGTGAGGATCGACTTGACCGTGCTGCGGATCACCGAAATTCCCCACCCTCGATCACCGAAATTCCCCACCCCTTGAGCGTGGTGGCGGGCCTCTTGAAGGGTTCGCCATTCGTGTGGAGGGCTCCTCGAAACTGGCGGTGTCCAAGCCGACCAGCACGAGGAGCCCGACACCATGTTCTCAGTGGGAGAAGACGTGGAAGCAGATGCACTGTTCAAGCGGGGGTGGACCGTCTCGGCCATCGCCCGTCACCTGGGTCGTGACCGAAAGACGGTCCGTGCCTACCTGTCTGGCGAAAGGTCCCCCGGGGCCCGCCGGAGTGAAAGAGCCGACCCATTGGAGGAGTACCGGGCATACGTAGCCGCTCGGTTCGCAGACGACCCGCACCTGTGGGGCTCTGCCCTCTACGACGAGGTATCGGCTCTCGGCTACCGCCCCTCGTATGTGAGCTTCGTCCGCCAGATCCGCCTGGCGGGGCTGCGGCCACACTGTGAGGCGTGCTCGGGGGTGAAGGGCCGAGAGACCATCGAGATCGACCACCCTTCGGGTGAGGAGATCCAGTGGGACTGGTTCGAGCGGCGAGGAGCCCCATGGGGAGGGACCGTCTATGGGCTCCTCGGCACCTTGAGCCACTCGGGGCGCACCCGGGGGGTCCTGTCCGAGTCGATGGACCAAGCCCACCTCGTCGAGTCGATGGACGCCGTCATGCGCCGTCTGGGTGGCACCGCCCGGCGGTGGCGCACCGATCGCCTGGCCACGGTGATCGTGCCCGGCACCGCCGATGTACAGGCCAGCTTCGCCCCCGTCGCCAAGCACTATGGCGCGATCGTCACCCCGTGCCCCCCGAGACGGGGAAACCGCAAGGGTGCTGTCGAGTGCGGGGTCAAGTTCTGCTGCGGGCGGTGGTGGCGCACGATGACGGCCACCACGCTGGCCCAAGCCCAGGTGAGCATGGACCGCTTCTGGTCGAGCACCGGCGACGCAAGGCTCCGCCCGCCCGGGCGCTATCTCGACCCTGGTGAACAGTCCCAGGAGGGGGACCGCCCGAGGTGGCCGAGTGTGGGTGAACTGGCCGATAAAGAGGTGCTGATGGCCCTGCCGGCGGCTCCCTACCCGGCCACCATCGAGGTCAGCCGCATTGTCGACGACAAGGCGAGCGTCGCCTTCAGGGGCAACCGCTACTCGGTGCCGCCGGGGATGGGTGGGACTGAGCTCACTATCCGCCACAGGCTCGGGACCGGGAGCTTGGAGATCTTCTCCTCCTCTGGGATCGAGCTCGTTTCCCACGCCCTCGCACCCTCTGGAGCTGGCCAGATGGTGCGCACCGAAGCGCACCGAGTAGCCCTCGAAGCAGTCGTGCTCGCCCAGTTCTCAACGGCGCGGCCCTGCGAGCGAAAGGCCAACAAACCTCCTGGTCCAGCGGCTCTGGCCGAGCGGGCACGCCTGCTCGGGGCCTCGGTCACCGAGCCGAGCGTCGACCTCGCCTCGATGGCCGAGATCGTCTCTTTGTCCTTTCCCGGTGCGGCCCAGACCAAGGAGGAGACGGCATGAGCGAGAACTCCAAGTACCAGCAGCTGCGTGCGCACCTGGCCTTCTTGCGAATGACCGCCGCGGCCCAAGCACTCCCAGAAGAGCTCGATCACGCTATCAAGGCCGGTCTCAGCCACCAGGACTTCTTGGAGCGGCTTTTGGGGATCGAGGTGTCCTCGGTCGATGAGCGCAGGCGGGCAAGCCTCTCGCGCTTTGCGTGCTTGCCCTCCCCGTTCACCTTGGGCGACTTCGACTTCTCGGCCCAGCCGTCGGTGGACAAGAAGC
This sequence comes from Actinomycetes bacterium, assembly GCA_021851165.1. Classification (GTDB taxonomy): domain Bacteria; phylum Actinomycetota; class Acidimicrobiia; order Acidimicrobiales; family JAJZJN01; genus JAJZJN01. Next base: position 1,761 of record JAJZJN010000066.1, on the reverse strand, counting down.
TGATCGACGAGCTGGGGACGCTCCGCTTCATCGAAGACGCCACCAACGTGCTTTTGATCGGCCCACCCGGAGTAGGCAAGACCATGTTGGCGGTCGGCCTCGGCCATGCTGCGGTGGCGGCAGGGATGCGCACCTACTACACGACGGCCGCCGATCTGGCGGCACGCTGTCGACGCGCTGCTATGGAGGGGCGGTGGGCGACGACCATGCGCTTCTTCGCCAACCCGCGGCTTCTCATAATCGACGAAGTGGGATACCTGCCCATGCCGGCCGAGGCCGCCGCAGCGTTGTTCCAGGTCGTGAGCCAGAGGTACCTGAAGGGCTCGATAGCGCTGACGACTAATTTGGGCATCGCTAGCTGGGGAAAGGTCTTCAACGACGACCCGATGGTCGCAGCTGCGATGTTGGATCGTCTGCTCCACCGAAGCGTGGTGCTCAACATCGATGGCGACAGCTACCGGATGCGCAGCCACCGGGCCCGGGCCGAAGCTACCCGCCGGGGGGTGGCCGGATCATGACGATCCTCACTGCATGTCCCATCTGTTCGACCCCGAGGCCGGCCAACAGGGCGGGTGACGATCCGTGGTGCTGCTCGATCGCCTGTTACCGAAGGTTCCACGGTCTCGATGGCCCCACCACCCGTGAGGATCCCCAGCACCGCTCGGGGAGCGATAACTACGCCAATCCGTCGCCCGCCGCCGCCATGGAGGAGGTGGTTGCCCTGAGCTGATCTACACTCCAAACAAGCCCGCCACTCCACTCGTCAACTGGGGAATTTCAGTGATCGAGTCTGGGGAGAAAACGGTGATCGTTACCAACCGAGCTGTAGCTGATAGAGCCGATCGAAAGGGCCCGGGCACAGGCCGCCCCGAGGCGGTCCTCGCCGAACTTGCGTCCCAGGCTCTTTAGGCCCAGACACCCCCGATACGCGTGCTCGGGATGGGACTGCGACTCCAAGAGCCGCTCGACGAACGTGGCGGTCTCCGCGGAGATCGACCGTCCCCACGAGATGAGCTTGGAAGGCGTCCACTCGGCATGCGCCCGGTGGCTGGCTGGCATGTGGGCCGGGTCGGTCACGTAGCGACGGCGGTCGTAGCAGCGCATGTGGGAAGCAACCCGTCGGCCGGACTTGAACACCTCGATGGTGGCGGCGGTCGCCCGCAGGTCCAAGCGCTGGCGCACCAGCTGATAGGGCACCGAGTAGAACCGCCGGTCGTACTCGACGTGGTAGTCGATGTTGGCGGTCACCTTCTTCCAGCTGGCGAGCTCGTAGCGCTGGGGGGGCAGGGGACGCAGTGCCGGGCGCTCCAACTCGCGAAAAAGATCGTTCCTCGACGTGGGCTCCCCTCTAAACGGCCGGGTGTTCACCTTGGCCACCTCGACGGCGATCGCCGCGTTCAGCTCGGCCAAGGAGAAGAATTTCCGGTTGCGCAGTGGGGCCAAGACCCAGCGCTCGACCGTCAAGACCCCGGCCTCGGCGGCCGCCTTGTCCCTGGGCCGACGCACCCTCGTCGGCAGGACGACCGTGTCGTAGTAGGTGGCCGCCTCGGCGTAGGTAGGGTTGAGCTCAGGGTCGTAGTAGCAGGCCTTGGTCACTCCCGACCGCAGGTTGTCGGGCACGGTGACCTCGGTGACGCCCCCGAAGGCTTCCCAGGCATGGATGTGGGCGCCCACCCAGCTGGCCAGGTCCTGGCCCCTCGTCGCTTCGGCATAGAGCATCCCCGAGCACCCGAGCACCGCCACGAACACCTCCGCCTCGTG
>JAJZJN010000065.1 GCA_021851165.1 Actinomycetes bacterium | reverse complement strand
AGGGAAGGATCCCGACCGCACGTCCTCTGCCCAGCGCTCCACAGCTGCCACCGCCGTTGCCCGTAGACCCGCATACTGGCGAACGAACTTCGCCGGCCTAGCTGCCCCAAGTCCGAGCAGATCGTGGAACACCAGCACCTGCCCATCACACGACGCTCCTGCTCCGATCCCGATGGTCGGAATACCAATGGCAGAAGTCACCTCGGCTGCGACGACGTCGGGCACGCCCTCGAGCACCATGGCAAAGCACCCCGCAGCAGCCAGTGCCTCGGCAGCGGCAGGCAGCACCGTGCTGGCTTCGGCCTCACGCGCCTGGACCTTATAGCCACCCATCACGTTGACCGATTGGGGCGTAAGGCCGAGATGCGCCATGACCGGGATCTCGGCTCCGATCAGAGCTTCCACCATTGCCAGACGCTTCCGACCACCCTCCAGCTTCACAGCCTGTGCCCCTGCCCGTACGAGGGCCGCACCATTGCGGACGGTCTCTTCGGGCGTGAGGTGGTAGCTCAGCCATGGGAGGTCTGCCACCACGAGCGCGCGCTGGCAGCCCCGCGCCACTGCGGCCACATGGTGCACCATGTCGTCCATCCCGACATGAAGCGTGTCGGCATGACCCAGCACCACGTTTGCCACAGAGTCCCCCACCAGGACCACGTCCACCCCACCGGCCTCGGCTATCTGGGCACCGGGGGTATCGTAGGCGGTCAGCATCACGAGCGGAGCGCTACCCGCGGCTCGCTTGAACGAGCGGACCTTGGGGACCGTCACAGCACCAGGATCAGCCATTGCCACTGCCTCCTTGGTCGCCCCCGTCCGTGCCAGGGACGCCCATCGCGCCGGTACCGTCGTCACCTTCATCTTCCCGCTCAGCCCCGGAGAACATCTCCTCGATCGCGGAACGTGCCCCGGGCCTGGCGAGCATGCTTACCATATCGCCCGGTTCGAACACGCTGTCACCAGCGCCGAACAGGAGGCTCTTGCCCCGCTCGATGGTCACCACTATCGTCCCGCGCGGCAAGCCTGCGGCACGAACTGTCAACCCGGCCACCGGCGCAGCCGCAGCCACACGCAGCTCCAGGGGTACGACCCCGCCGGCCATAGTGGACAACCGGTTGAGATTGGCCTCGAGCGCTTGGCGGTAACCAGCCACGATCCGCCCCGACGTGACGATCCCGACGACATGGCGCCCGCTGTCGAGCGCCGTCACCCAAGACCCCCCGGCATTGGTCAACGCCTCCAGTGCGACGTCGAGCGCTGCATTGGCCTGGACGCTCGGAGCCGTCACGTCCACCACCCGCTCCACGGGATCCCCGGCTCGCCCTTCGCCGAGCTCGGCGAGCTGAGCAGCGCCGACCGTGCCTATGAAGATCCCGTGGTGGTCCACCACCGGCCCGCCAGGCAGGCTCCGAGTCTCCAGCATTCGGAGCGCATCTGCCACGGTGGTGTCCGCCTCGAGCAAAACCCTCGGTGCAGACATCACCTGCGTCACGCTCACGTTGGCCAGGAGGGGCATCCCGAACTGGAGACGATGCCCCGGCGAATCGTTGCGGGCGCGGACCTGGCTTCTGTATATGGTGTCGTCGCTGCGCCTGACGATCAGGGTGGAAAGCCCGACGGCGAGCATGGCCGGTGCCGCTATCTCGAGCGAGCCCGTCATCTCCGCCACCATCAGCATGACGGCCAACGGTGCCCGGCTGATACCTCCGAAGCAGGCCATCATCCCCACCACCACGAATGCAGCCGGATCGTGGGGAACTCCAGGCGCTATGGGCTCCGCAATCCGCCAGACCGCTGCTCCCACAAAGGCGCCTATGACCATCCCCGGGCCGAAGATTCCCCCAGAGCCTCCCGACCCTATGGACAGCGCCGTTGCGAGGATCCGTGCCAGGGGCAAAGCCAGGACAATCCAGAGAGGTATCGCCAGCAGGGTCGCCCGCCCCAGCCCCTGCTGGACCCAGCCGTAACCGGTGCCGAGCACCTGAGGCATCACGAGGGCCATCAGACCAACCATCAAGCCGGCGATCGCCGGGCGCAGCGCCCGTGCAACGGGCAAGCGCTTGAACAGGTCTACCATTCCGTAGAAACCGCGGGCGTACAGAAGGCCGACAATGCCCCCTATCACCCCGATCACTGCAAACCAGCCCAGTTGCATCGGATCGGAAAAGCGGTAGCGGTCGACATAGCCGAACAGCGGATTGAACCCTTCGACTACTCCGAACACCGCGTACGCGAATGTCGACGCGATGATCGCCGGCAGCAGTGCCTCTACCTCGAAGTCGTCACGGTAGATGATCTCCGCCGCAAGAACCGCCCCACCCAGAGGCGCCCCGAAGATGGCGCCGATGCCTGACCCTATTCCCACCGACACCGCTATGCGCCCGTCTGCGGGGGACAGGTTCAGCACCCTGGCAAGCAAAGAGCCGAACCCGGCGCTGATCTGTGCTGTGGGGCCCTCACGGCCACCCGAACCGCCCGAGCCTATGGTCAGTGCCGAGGCCACGATCTTGACCAGAACTGCGCGAACCCGGATCCCTCGTGGATTGTGATGCACCGCGTCGATGGCTGCGTCCGTCCCGTGCCCCTCGGCTTCGGGAGCGAACCGGAACACGAGCAGCCCCGACAGCAGGCCCCCGAGCCCAACCACCAGGGGCAGCGCCCACGCCCGGCCATATGTTGCCGAGCCGACCGAATAGCCCTCGCCGATCGGTGTAGGAACCCGGTACGCAACCAGCAGCCCCAGGAACACATGGGTCGCGAAGGTGAGCGCCTCGTAGAAAACCACCGCCCCGCAACCGGCTATGAGGCCGATCCCACCGCCCAGGATCAGCCACTTGCGCAGATAGGTGGTGGTTCCGATCTCCTGGGCGATACGGGCACTGACGCTTCTGGCACGGACCCTCAGCGACCAAGCCACTGGCCCTGGTGCAGGCGCCCCCCCGTCTCCACCGTGAGTACGCCTCACGCCTCGCTGCGTGCCAGCTGCACTTGCCTCCCGATCATCGTCTGCGGTTCCATGGCCATGACGATAATTGTATTCCTACAATAATCTTCTTGACCAGCTCAGCGCAGGAGTCCGAGGGCGATGCCTGCCGCGGCGCACAGCGCGCTCACGAGCAGCCCGCCGATCGCATTTGTGAGCGCCTGACCTCCCATACCCTCTTCGGCCAGACGAACCGTCTCCCAGGAGGCCGTTGACCATGTAGTGAGCGCCCCGCAGAACCCGACCCCCGCAACCGTCCGCACCTGCGCCGGCAACCCGTGCGCCAAGCCGAGACCGGTCAGCAGTCCCAGTATGAACGATCCTGCCATGTTCACTGTGAGCGTCCCGAACGGAAAGCTCCCGGTGGTCCTATCCTGGAGCGCGCCATCAATCAGGTAGCGGCTGGCCGCGCCGAATGACCCGGCCAACCCGACCACCACCGCCAGGATCATTCCGCCACCCCTGACAGGTCGGTAGCCTCCGGCATGCGGGCTATATCGGGTGCTTCGGCCGTTGCCAACACACCTGCGGCTCTGGCCAATGCTGCTGCCGTAGCAGCCTGTAGCTGGGCCGCCGAACGCGACCGCCCGATAGCTATACCAGCGGTCGTAGCCAGCAACCCACACGCCAGCGTGGCTCCAAAGTAGGCAAGCGCCACGAGTGCATGCCCTCCCTTCACCAGCAGGTCACCCTCCACCACCATCGTCGACATAGTCGTCCATGCCCCCAGAATGCCCACCCCGGCGAAGAAGCGGAGGAGCTTGGCCAACCTCGACGGCCGTAGGCGCTCGAGTACCGCTGTGAGCACCAGCCCGAGCACAAATGCCCCCGAGGTGTTGATGAGGAACGTTGGTACGGGAAACGTACCCGGAGCCACAGGCCACGCCAGCCCCACCTCGTAACGGCCCCAGGCACCGATAAAACCCCCGGCGGCGATGGCCAGAAGGATCGGCGGGACCAACCGGCTACGTTCGCCGGCCGCCCTTACATGACCCTTGGATGGCTCACCGGGGTCATCTGGATCGAGGTCGGGGTCGATAGGCAGATGGTCGGCAGCGCCAAGCATCTCCCCGAAGTCCCCCGAGCCCCGTAATCTGGCACGAACGCCTCCAACAAGCCGTCGCCAGCCAACCACAGACCATCCTCCTGCGTGCGTCGTCGAACATCCAAGTCGTCGATAAGCAGGAGCCATCAGGCCTTGTCACGCGGCCGGTCGAAGGCGAGCTCCATCGCCTCGTAGGATCTATCCTAACCGAGGCACTAGGCTCACCTCGTGTCTGACGGCTATCACCCGCCGCTCGAAGAGTACCTGGAAGCCATCCATTCGCTCGGCGAGGAGGGCACGCCGGTGATCCAGGCACGCATCGCCGAACGGCTCCACCGCTCGGCACCCTCGGTGTCGGAGATGCTCGACCGCCTCCAAGCCGACGGATACGTCCATCGCTCGGGGCGCCGGGTCGAGCTCACCGACAGCGGTGACCAAGTGGCTCGGAGCGTGGTACGCAAGCACCGACTCGCCGAACGTCTCCTCGTGGACGTGATCGGCCTCGAATGGCACAAAGCCCACGTCGAGGCCGGCCGCTGGGAGCACGTCATCTCCGATGATGTCGAGGCTCGTCTGGTGAAGCTGCTTGGCAACCCCCTCACATGCCCCCATGGCAACCCGATCCCGGCCAGGTCGGACGCCGGCTCGCACGAGGTGCCTGCACGCCAAGCCATGGCCGGGCCTCCCCATGTCCCCCTGAGCACAGTCGAACCTGGTGCTTCTGTCCGCCTAGAGCGCATAACAGAGGAGCTCGAGCTCGACATGACATCGCTGATCCTGCTCGACAAGCACGGTTTCAGACCCGGAGCTTCCGCAACAGTGCTGTCAAATGACGGCGGCAGCATCACGCTCCAGCTCGACGGCGGCGTGATCTCCTTGGATGGCCCCTTGTGCCGGCAACTCTACGTTACGACCTGCTGATCCACCCGGGCAACGCACATCTGCAGGCCCACCCGGCGCTGTCCCGCCAGTCAGGTCATCTGGGTCACTCAGCCCTGCTGCCCTGAAGAGCTGCGCGGAGCCTTCGCACCCGCGCGATGCCGGCCACCCGCAGGGTACATGCGGACCAGATGGTTCCATGCACAACTCGGGCACACCTCCACCACGAAGCACGCGACCTCCTCCGATCTACGGCACAGACGCGCAAGCTCGGTCGGGGAGCCCGGGCATCGCCCACCCGGGGGGAGCCTGGAGCCAAACACATAGGTCACATGCACTATTCCCATTTCCTCGCATATCGGGCAGCTCTCGCCGTTCGCCACGCCGACATTGCGCGCTGCTCTGAGCAGCTCCCCGTGAGCGTCACACACGTCGAGACGCGACAGCCGGCCCTTGCGGAACCCGTCGACCACCGCATTGCGAGCAAGACGGTACTCCACACGCCCACCCGATCCGGCGACCGGGAATCCTTGGAAAGCCCGCGGACCCAAGCTCATCGGTGAACAGGCTACCGCTGGCTGGCGAGCGCGACACGGTCAGTCATGGCAGCGGCCTTGTGCAGTAGGCAATATATCGATACGATACATCGCAGCGATGTATTCGATCTGTAACCAGCCCAGCACTCTCAACCTGACCCACCTGGATCTGCCCGGCGGAGTCGAGCTCTGATGCTCGAGTTGGCGATCCTGGGCCTTCTGGAGAACCAGGAGCTCCACGGCTACGAGATCCGCCGCCGCCTCCACGACGAGCTTGGCATGCTCTCCAACGTCTCCTTCGGCTCTCTCTACCCGGCGCTGTCGCGCCTTGAGCGTGCCGGAGCCGTCGAGGTAGTCGAGGAAGCTGCTCCTTCAGGCAAGCCGATCCCGATGACCGGATCGATCTCGGGCGAGATAGCCGCCCTGCGCTCTCGCCGCGTACCCGGTGGGCGGACCTTCCGCACTCAAGGGACGGGGCGAAGAGGTCGCAAGGCATACCGGATCACCGACAAGGGCCGGTCGGCCTTTGCCGAGCTGCTCCAGGGTGACCCCGGACCAGCAACCGACGACACCCGAAGCTTCGGCCTGCGGCTGGCTTTCGCCAGGTACCTCCCGCCCCAGGCACGCCTGCGGCTCCTCGAGCGGCGCAGGGACCAGCTGGTCCAACGTCTCGCGGCGGCTCGAGCTGCAGCCGCATCAGCCGAAGGGCGCCTCGATGCATATACCCGCTCCCTGGTCGAGCACTCGAGCGAGACGACAGAGCATGACATCTCGTGGCTCGATCGCCTGATCGACTCCGAGCGCGCGGTCGAAGGCACCCTGAGCGCGTCCACGTGGCCGGCACCGGCTGATCCCATACTTGCCCACGATCCAGTACCAACCACAATCCAGCCAATCAACGCAGAGGGAGAGATTCGATGAACGAGAGCCGGAAAGTCCGAGTGGCCATCGCCGGAGTGGGAAACTGCGCCAGCTCTCTGGTCCAGGGGATCGAGTACTACCGCCATGCCGATCCGGCAGAGACCGTGCCCGGTCTGATGCATGTCGTTCTCGGGGGCTACCACGTAGGAGACGTGGAGCTGGTTGCCGCTTTCGATGTCGACGCTTCCAAGGTGGGCATAGACCTGGGCAAGGCGATCCTGGCCGGCCATAACAACACGATCCGCTTCGCCCAAGTCGGCCATCTGGACGTGACCGTCCAGCGCGGGCCCACCCTGGACAGCCTGGGCCAGTACTACCGGGCGACGATCGAGGAGTCTCCGGCAGAGCCCGTGGACGTGGCTCGGGTCTTGGCTGATTCGGGAGCTGACGTCTTGGTCAGCTACTTGCCTGTCGGCTCCGAGAAGGCCCAGCGCCATTACGCGCAAGCCTGCCTGGACACGGGTGTGGCATTCGTCAACGCCATACCGGTGTTCATAGCGAGCGACCCGGTATGGGCCAAGAAGTTCCTCGACGCCAAGGTTCCGATTGTGGGCGACGATATCAAGAGCCAGGTGGGCTCCACCATCGTCCACAGAGTGCTGACGCGGCTGTTCGAGGACAGGGGACTGGCCTTGGACCACACCTACCAGTTGAACTTCGGTGGGAACATGGACTTCATGAACATGCTCGAGCGCGAGCGGCTCGAGTCGAAGAAGATATCCAAGACCCAGGCCGTGACAAGCCAGATCGAGAACTTTGTACTCGATGCTGACGACGTCCACATAGGTCCCTCCGATCACGTGCCCTGGCTGGCAGATCGGAAGTGGGCCTACATACGCATGGAGGGCCGCAACTTCGGGGACGTTCCGCTCAACATAGAGCTCAAGCTCGAGGTGTGGGACTCACCCAACTCGGCCGGGGTGATCATCGACGCCGTGCGTTGCGCAAAGCTGGCCTTGGACCGGGGGATAGGAGGACCACTCATCGGACCCTCGGCCTATTTCATGAAGTCACCTCCTGTGCAGCACCATGACGACGAGGCGTACAGGATGGTAGAAGCATTCGCGTCCGGCGAGCTGGGCCCGGTATGGTCCCCTAACGTCTGAGCTACCGGCCTGCCTCGGGAAGATTTGGCTTTCTTGATTCGCAAGGCTTAGGCAAGGCTGCACGAGGGCCTTGCTCAGGAGCGCCGGCCGGTCGTGCTCTGGCCGGTCGTGCTCTGGCCGGTCGTGCTCTGGGTCGTACCTTGGGTGCTCCACCAGGCGTCGAGGCGTCGGAACGCTTCCTCCTCGCCCAACGGCCCTTCTTCAAGGCGCAGCTCGAGGAGGTAGTCGAGGGCCTTGCCGACAGCACGTCCGGGGCGGATGCCCAGGTGCTGCATAACCTGATGCCCGTCGAGGTCGGGGCGGATGGCGTCGATCTCCTCGCGCGCACGCAGCTCGGCGATTCGCACCTCGAGCTCGTCCATCCGCTTGGATAGTGCCCGTGCCTTGGCGGGATTACGTGTCGTGCAGTCGCAGCGCGTGAGCTCGTTCAGCCTGCCGAGAAGGTCGCCCGCGTCGCGCACGTAGCGGCGGACGGCGGAGTCCGTCCAGCCCATACGGTAGGTATGGAACCGCAGGTGCAGCTCGACCAGCCGGGTAACAGTCTCGACATCCTCGCTGGAATAGCGCAATGCGACAAGGCGCTTGCGCGCCATGCGTGCGCCGACCATGTCGTGATTGTGAAACGAGACACCCCCGGGACCGAAGGCGCGCGTCCGGGGCTTGCCGATGTCATGGAGCAGCGCCGCCATCCGGAGCAGGCGGTCCGGCGTCGTCTTGTCCACGACCGCCAGCGTGTGCGCGAGCACGTCCTTGTGACGTTGGACAGGGTCCTGCTCCAAGGCAAGTGCCGGGAGCTCGGGCAATATCTCCTCGGCGAGCCCCGTCTCGATCATGAACCACAGGCCAGGGGAGGCCTTCGGTGCCACCAGGAGCTTGTCCAGCTCGTCGCGCACGCGCTCGGCCGACACCACGGCCATACGGCCGTGCATCTCCTTCACGGCCTGGACGAGACTCTCGTCAGGCACTAGGCCAAGCTGAGCCACGAACCGGGCGGCACGCAGCATGCGCAGGGGATCGTCCCCAAAGGACACTGCCGGCTCGAGTGGCGTCCGGAGCCGGCCCGTCGCAAGGTCACCCAGGCCGCCGAAGGGATCTATCAGCTGAACGTCCGGCAAGCTCAGGGCCATTGCATTGACCGTGAAGTCCCGGCGCGCCAGGTCCTCCTGCAGCGAGTCGCCGAAGCTCACCTCAGGCTTCCTCGAGTCCGGGTTGTACACCTCGCCTCTGTGCGTGGTGATCTCGTAGCGCAATCCGTCCTTCAGGCATGCAATCGTGCCAAAACGCTTCCCCTGCAGCCATACGGCATCGGCCCAGCCCTTCAGGAGCTTCTCGATGTCGTCAGGTCTGGCATTGGTAGTGAAGTCGAGGTCGTGGGCCTCCTGGGATCTGATGGGCGCCACCGAGCCGGTGGCGGCCACGGTGTGGTCGGTGGCGGCCACGGTGTGGTCGGTAGCGGGTGCCAGGATCGCGTCGCGAACTGATCCTCCGACCAGATATATCGACCAACCCGCTGTAGTGAAGCGCCCGGCGAGCTCCGAGGCGGTATCGATCAGAGGGCTGAGGCGTTCGGGGATCACGGCGCAGACAGTACCGCCCTCGCCAGCCATGCAGGACACGCCGTTGACTGGCCCACGGCCTTGGCCTAGCGTCGTCCATCGATGGCGGCCCTCACCCCTTCACAGATCGAGCGGGCGCAGCTGTGCGACCTGCTCCTCGAGGTCGGGCCCGACGCCCCTACACTGTGCGCCGGCTGGACGACAACCGACCTTGCCGTCCACCTCGTCATCCGGGAGAATCAGCCTCTGGCAGGACCGGGCATCCTCCTCGGTGGTCCCTTCGCTCGCGTTCTCGAGAGCGCCACGACGAGAACTCGCTCCTCTCAGACATACGAGCAGCTGGTTGACCGGATCCGCTCAGGACCACCACTGTGGTGGCGCCCTATCGACTCCATGGTCAACCTGAACGAGTACTTCGTCCACCATGAAGACGTCCGCCGGGGTGGGGGCGACCTCACGGCGCGCTCGGCGGCCGAGATGGCAGGGACCGACGAGGCTCTGTGGAAGATGCTGGGGCGCACGGGCGGTCTCATGTCACGCGGCTTTCGCGGCTTCGGCCTCGATCTTGTCCGGCAGGACAACGGCACCATACATGCTCGCCATGGGGAGCCGACGGCAACCCTGAGCGGTCCACCCGGAGAGATAGTGCTCTACCTGATGGGCCGGAAGCTCGCTGCCCACGTAGAACTCGGGGGTTCCCCCGAAGCCACCGAGGCGCTGCGCCAGGCCCCCTTCGGCGTGTAGTGGCACGTTCGGCCACGTTATCTCACCACGTATAGGCTGCCACGCCGAAGTGGGATGCTCTCGCGCGTACAACGCTCTGTCAAGGATGCTCAAGACATCCATGGTCGCCATGGCCGCCTTTGCATCACCAGGAGTCACCGGCACCATGTCGGTACCGGCCCACCACGAGGCTCCGGCCCGGCAGGTACTGGTTGCTACAGCGACAGAGGCTGGCTATCGCAAATCCTCGAAAGCCTCGGTACCACATGGGGTGCAACCAACCATAGAGCTGGTCTCGCAGGCACCCTGGGTCAAGCCCGGAGAGCCATTCTCGATCCGACTGGCCACGACGGGCTTGACCGGCTCGCGCACGCACCAGGCGCTCTTCCTAACTGTGTACCAGCATCTGCTCAGCCAGTCGGCCTTCGAGCAGTCCCTCAGTGGCTCTGTGACCTCGGGCATACTCAGTGAACCGTCCCCGATCCCACTCGACTCCTTGCCTACCTCGGCAGAAGGTGGGGCTAGCCTGGTGCTGCCGGTCTTGGCCGCCGGTCGTCCCCCGGGCGCGACAGGCACCCCAGCGATCAACCTAAGGTGCGTGCCCGGCGAGTGCCACGGCATCTACCCCGTTCGGATTGCTGTAGTCGACACGGCGAGCTCCCGAACACTCGCATCATTGACTACGTACCTCGTTTACACCAACCCGCCGTCAAGCACGCAGCGGCTCCGCTTCGCCTGGGTGGCGCCGTTCGGCTCACCCGCGAGCACCCTGGTAGGCGCAACCGGCGCCACAGTCCCGCCCGCCACCACCGTCACGGGACTCCAGGGCCTGTTGGCCGGCATCGAAGCCTATCCGAGCGTCCCACTCACCGTGGTTCCGGAGCCTGCACTGCTCGCAGACCTCGCCGCCTCCCCCCATACCAGGTATCGCTCCATGGCAACGGCGCTGGCCTACATATCCGCCCTTCCCTACCACCAGGTCCTCGCCGCACCCTACGTACCGGTCGATGCCGCATCCCTTGCCACCACCGGGCTCGGAGCGGAGATAGCTCGCCAAGTCCACCGTGGCGAGCACGTGCTGTCGACATTGGGCATCCACTCCCCCGAGACCACCTGGATAGCCAGTGCCGCCCTCGGCTATCGAGCCCTCGGGGACCTGACGGCCCTGGGCGAGCGGCGGTTGGTCCTGCCTCCGAGCGCCGTCGAGGGTCCTGCCGGCAAGTTGACACCCTCGCAGCCCTTCACCCTGACATCTAGCAGCAACGAAAGCAGCTCCGGCATCCCGGCCGTGCTGGCGGATCCCGAGATTACCTCTTTGCTCAGCGGTGAGGGGCGCGGGGCCGCCGGAAGGGATGGCACCGGGGGAGCTCCAAGTCCCGCTCTCGATGCTCAGCGCGTCCTGGCCGACTTGGCGCTCATCTATTTCGAGGAGCCGAACCTAACCCGGCCGCGAGGCATCGTCGCTGTGCCGCCTTCAGGTTCGCCAATAGATCCAGCTCTCGTCAAAGACGTCCTCGCCGGACTGGCAACGAGCCCGGTGATCGAGCCTGTGACCCTCGCGACGCTCTTCGCCACGGTTCCCGCGGAGGTCAGTGGAGCCCCCCTCGTTCATCAGCTGGCCCCGGCTCCGGCACCATCGATCCCCGCACGTGCAATCCGCCAGGCCCGCTCCCGTGAAGAAGCATTCGCCAGCGCGTCCGGCAGCACGGCGCCTGTGCAGAGCCTCGACGACCTCATTCTCGAAGACGAATGCGACGAGCTCACCGTGCCAGAGCAGCTTGACGGCCTGGCAAGGTTTGCTGCCGCGTTGCGAGGCCAGCTCTCCCTGCTGTCACTGACATCCGACCGCACGATCCTCGTCACCGCATCCACTGCACGAATACCCGTGACGATACTGTCCAGATCGCCTTACCCCGTAACCGGTGTGCTGAGGGTGTCGAGCGACAAGCTGCTGTTCCCCCACGGCAACACCCGACGTGTCACCATCGATCGGAGAACGAACGCCGTCTACATGACGGTGCAAGCCCGCGCGACAGGAGACTTCCCAATCAACGTCTCCCTGAGCAGCCCCAAGGGGAACCTGGTCCTACTGTCGGGCCGGCTCACCGTGCAATCCACTGCGACCTCCGCTGTGGCCATAGCGCTGTCTTTGGGGGCCGTAGCGGTCCTCGCCATCTGGTGGGCGCGAACTTCGCTGTGGCGACGCCGGCGGACCGCCCTCCACGGCCGGGCCGCCCGCCACCGGGCCAGCCATGGTCATCGCCGATGAAGAACCCGGAACCCCGCTTGTCGCGAGCCACGACCGGGATGGCCATAGGTACGACCCTGTCGCGCATAACCGGGGTTGGGCGCATGATAGCCCTGGCCTATGCCCTGGGGTTCACCTCGGTTGCCGATGCCTACAACCTTGCCAACACAATCCCGAACATCGTCCATGACGTCGTGCTCGGTGGGGTGCTGTCCGCCACGTTCGTCCCGGTCTTCGTCGACAGGATGGCCACGAGGGCCGACGACGAGGCCTGGGACGCTATCTCCGCCGTGACAACCATGGCCTTCGTGGTCCTCTCGGTTGCCTGCGCGGTTTTCCTCCTCGCGGCGCCATTCATCGTGGACGTCACGACCGCGTTCAACCAGAGCCGGCATGCTGCTCTCGAACGGCCAGTCGCGACCGATCTGCTGTGGCTCTTCGTCCCACAGCTCGCCTGCTATGGGTTCGTGAGCATCACCACCGCGCTGCTGAATGCCCGTCGGCGATTCAATGCGCCCATGTTCGCGCCGATCGCGAACAACCTGCTCCTCATCGCAATACTCGTTGGCTTCGGTCTGTCCCTGCACCATCCGGATCTCCTGGAGATCCACGACCACCAGGTCTACCTGCTCGTCCTCGGGCTCGGCACCACCCTCGGGGTGGCAGTGCAGGCGCTTGTCCTGATGCCGAGCCTGCGTCGAGCAGGCATACACCTGCACTGGAATCTTTCGCTCCGCCATGAAGCCGTCCGCACGGTGATGCGCCTGTCGGGCTGGACGCTCGGTTTCGTGCTCGCGAACCAGATAGCCCTGCTGGCTGTCCTCACGTTGTCAGAGCACGTCGGGACCGGAGCCGTCACGGCCTACACGTACGCCTATACCTTCTTCCAACTGCCATTCGGTATCGTCGCCATCTCGATAATGAGCGCCACCACACCTGCTCTGGCCACACACTGGACACTCGGGGATCTCGGCGCCTTCAGGCGCCGTTTTGCAACGGGTCTGCGAGCAATGCTCGCCATAGTGGTTCCGGCTGCTGCGGGAGAGCTGGTGCTCGCCCGGCTCCTGGTAGCGCTCCTCCTCGGTCACGGAGCCGGCAGCGTTGCCACGAGTGTTCCCACAGGCCAGGCGCTGGCAATGCTGGCACTGGGGCTGCCGGGCTTCTGCGTCTTCCTATACGTCACCCGTGCATTCCAGGCGATGCAGGACACTCGATCCGCGTTCTGGTTGTACGCGGTGGAGAACGGCGTCAACATCGTGTTGGCCGTGGCACTGGCCGGTCCCCTCGGCGTCAGGGGCATAGCGCTATCGATCAGTCTGGCCTACTCGATTGCCGCAGTGATCGCCTTCTGGCATCTGGACAAGCGCGTGCGGGGTCTGGACGGCGCGGCTGTTCTCCGTCCGCTCGGGCGCGTCGGTGTCTCGACGATCGCCCTCGCCGTGGCAGCCGCTCTCGGATCAAGCATCACCGGCTCCGACAGCGGCCTCGGCCTCCTTGTCCGGGTGACGGTCGGGCTCGCCGCCGGCTTTGCGGGCTACGTGACCACTGCCATGATCGCAACTGCCATCTCCTCCAGAGCACAGCCCGGTGCGTGAGCCCGGTGCGTGAGCCCGGTGCGTGAGCCCGGTGCGGCGCGTATTGTGTTACGACGCTCACCGTAGAGCACCGAGGCACCCACACAGCGACAGGGGAGGGCAATGGCGGTTATACAGGTGGTCACCGACTCTGCATGTGACCTCAGCCCGGCCATGGCCGAGGAACAGGGAGTGCAGGTCGTGCCGCTCACGATCCGATTTGGCGACGAGGAGTTCGTGGATCGTGTAGAGCTTTCCCCGAAAGAGTTCTGGAGCAGGCTGACCACGAGCCCTGTCATACCGGAGACCGCCGCGCCCTCGCCGGGAGCCTTCCAGAAGGTATTCCTCGATGCTGCCAGCACCGGAGCGGATGGCGTCGTGTGCATCACGCTGTCCTCTGCGGTATCAGCCACCTACCAGGCAGCAGTCACGGCCGCCGCGACCGTGGAATCGAGCATCCCTGTACGCGTGATCGATTCCAACACCCTCACCATGGGACTGGGCCTGCTGGTGCTCGCCGCATCCGACGCCGCTCAGGCTGGGCGGCCGCTGGACTCCATTGTCTCGGAGATCGAGACCCTCCGCTCCAAGACGATGGTCTACGGCACCATCGACACCCTGGAGTTCTTGAAGAGGGGTGGGCGGATAGGCGGTGCTGCAGCCATGCTCGGCTCGCTGCTGTCGATCAAACCAGTGGTAGTGATACGGGACGGCGCGGTCGCCCTTGAGTCACGCCAGCGAACCCGGGCACGCGCGGTCCAGTACCTCATCGACAAGGCTGTCGGAGCCGCACCACTCGAGCGTATAGCGCTCAGCCATGGGGCCGTCGACGACATCTCCGAAGTCGTCGAGCGCCTCGAACAGGTTCCATGCGCCCATGAGCTGGTAGTCACCGAGCTCGGGCCCGTTGTCGGAACGCACGCCGGCCCCGGTTCGCTCGGACTTGCCTATCAGACTGCGGGCTGAGGCAGGGACATGGCTCCTCGGGCTTCCGGCTAGCCTCTTTGACATGGACGACAGATACTCGCGCACGGCGACGTCTACACAACGGGACTGGCCCGCGCACCTAGCCGACTCCCTGGAAGACGTCG
>JAJZJN010000064.1 GCA_021851165.1 Actinomycetes bacterium | reverse complement strand
TCTAGAATCGTAGACGCCAGCACGGCGTGCCGGGAGCAGCGACGCTTCAGCGTGGTACCTCAGGCAAGCTCGCGTAGGTGCTCGACGTCACCGGCGCTCACGATCACGGGGCCGTTGACGGTATCGACAACGAGATGTCCCTCACTGGTCAGATCTCGGGCCATGCCGTCCACGGGCGTGTCTCCAAGCCAGATGCGCACCGTTCTCCCAAGCGTCGAGCATGATCTCCGCAGGTCGGCCTCCTGGACGCGGCGTCCTCTGGCGCTTCCGAGGTCCGCCACGCGCCTATCGAGGTCTAGCAGGATAGCCTCCAGCAGGTCACGCCTGTCGTGGCGCGCTCCCGATGCCCTCCACAACGACGTGGCAGCGAACCCGGTGGCTCCAGTGGCACCGGGATCTCGCGGCACCGAGACACCCTGGGAGCCGCCAGGCTCCGGCCAGTTCACGTTGAGACCGACGCCCACCACCACACTTGCCCGACCTGCCGGTCCAGGCGCGACCTCAGCGAGGATCCCGGCCAACTTCTCTCCTTCTATCATGAGGTCATTGGGCCATTTGACCTCTGGAGCGACACCCGCCACACGCTGACATGCCGCAACCGTCGACAGGGCCACCACCCCGGTACACAAGTGGAGCTCGGCTGGAGCCAGCTCCGGTCTAAGGAGAACGGAGAACAGCAGGTTGGCGCCAGCCGGAGCCAACCAGGTCCTCCCCAACCGCCCGCGTCCGGCTCTCTGGTGGTCGGCGACCACCACCACACCCTCCGGCGCACCCGCGCTGGCCTCGGACGACAGGTAGCTGTTCGTGGAGTCGATCTCGGCAAACCAACGAATCTCGGCAAACCGGGTTCCCCCCGGCCCCGGTAGCGATAATGCATCTGGAGCCCTGGACATGGCATGCACCCTACGGCTCGTGCCAAGGTGTTGGGGTCGTCCTGCTACGGACGGCCCCTGCGACCCATGTCGTAGCCCATTGAACACACGAGCGCGAAAGGCACTGGCGTGCTGAAGAAGGTTCTGATAGCCAACCGGGGAGAGATTGCAGTGCGGGTGATCCGCACATGCGCCGAGCTTGGAATCGCCACGGTGGCGGTCTACTCCGAGCTTGATCGTGACGCAATGCACGTCCGGCTCGCAGACGAGGCGTACGCACTGGGCGGGCAGAGCGCCGCCGAGAGCTACCTCAACACACCGGCCATACTCGATGCGATAGCGAGGAGCGGTGCAGACGCCGTCCACCCCGGTTATGGGTTCTTCTCGGAGAATGCCGACTTCGCTCGAGCCATAACGGCTGAGGGAGTGACTTTCATCGGCCCGCCCCCCGAAGCCATTGAGGTGATGGGCGACAAGATCAGCTCCCGCATCGCTGCAGAGAGGGCTGGCGTGGCCGGGGTGCCCGGGCGCAGCGAGCCCATCAGCGACCCTTCCGAAGTGCTCTCCTTCGGCAAGGAGTTCGGATGGCCAGTAGCGATCAAGGCTGCCTACGGCGGCGGCGGTAGAGGGATGAAGGTTGTGAACGGCCCGTCCGAAGCCGCCGAGGCCATGCAATCGGCCAGTCGCGAGGCCCAAGCGTACTTCGGGCGACCCGAGATCTATCTTGAGAGATACCTGGATTGGCCGCGCCACATCGAGATGCAGGTTCTCGCCGATGCCCATGGCGCTGTCCTATGGTTGGGAGAGCGAGACTGCTCCTCGCAGAGGCGGCATCAGAAGCTGGTGGAGGAGAGCCCTGCCCCCGCGTTCCCAGACGAGGTCCGCCAGGCAATGGGCGAGTCCGCTGTGAAGGTGGCCCGCGCATGTGGGTATGTGAACGCCGGCACGGTCGAGTTCCTCTTCCAAGATGGCCAGTTCTATTTCCTCGAGATGAACACGCGCCTTCAGGTCGAGCACCCTGTCACCGAGCTCATAACAGGCCTTGATCTCGTCGAATGGCAGCTACGAGTGGCATCGGGGGAGCCGCTCACGTTCTCCCAGGAGCAGGTACGCCGCGAGGGGCACGCTATCGAGGTGAGAATCAATGCAGAGGACCCGAGTGGAGGACGTTTCACACCCTCCCCTGGCACGATAACGACATTCCGGGCTCCGGGCGGACCTGGCGTGCGGCTGGATGCAGGCTACGAATCGGGCGACACGGTGAGCCAGTACTACGACAATCTGATG
Organism: Actinomycetes bacterium; assembly: GCA_021851165.1. Taxonomy (GTDB): domain Bacteria; phylum Actinomycetota; class Acidimicrobiia; order Acidimicrobiales; family JAJZJN01; genus JAJZJN01. Next base: position 12,652 of record JAJZJN010000064.1, on the reverse strand, counting down.
GCCAAGCTGGTGGTATGGGGCCATGATCGTGAGGCCGCGAGGCGGCGAATGCTGCGCGCGCTTCGGGAGACCGTGGTATCGGGCGTCGCCACCACCATTCCCGCCGACCTCGCCATCCTGTCTCACCCCGACTTTGCTCTGGCACGGCATTCGACCCGCTGGGTGGAGGATCGCTTGGACCTGGCGTCGCTAGAAGCCGGTCCCGCTCACCTGGCAGGCTCCGTGGACACCCGGGGCACGCCCCCGGCCCATACGGGGGATCAGCCCCCCGCCACCGTGTTGCGACAGGTGACCGTCGAGGTAAACGGGCGTCTTTACCAGGTAAAGATGTGGGTACCCGATACTGACGACCCCCAAGGTGTCCCACTGGTCCCTGGCAGACCAGCGCCGGCCGGCGTCACCCGTAGTGCGAGCCGGAGACCCAGGGCCTCCTCGGCAAGCACGGGGACGGGGTCGGGAACCGTAACGGTTCCGATGCAAGGAACCATCGTGAAGATGCTTGCGGCAGTAGGAGACCACGTCGAAGTGGGCCAGACCGTCTGCCTGCTCGAGGCAATGAAGATGGAGAACGCAATAAACGCTGAGAAGGAAGGGACTGTCAAGGAGATCCGTGTAGCGGCTGGTGACTCTGTCAGCCCAGGTGACGTGGTGGCGGTAATCGAGTAGGAGCTGGCGGGATGAGCGGAGGAGCTACCGTGGCAGACAACCGCTCCATGGCCCGCGAGTCTGCGCGCTCGCATGTCGAAGCCAATCGCCCGGAGCTGCTCGCCCTCGCGCTCTCGATCCACGAAGAGCCAGAGTTGATGTTCGAGGAAAGGCGGTCGGTCGCCAAGGTGGCCGCCGCCCTCCGGGCAGCCGGGATGACGGTCGACATCGGTATCGACGACCTGCCTACAGCCCTGCGTGCCACTGCCGGCAACGGGCCTATGGTGATTGCAATTTGCGCTGAGTATGATGCGCTGCCAGGGATCGGCCATGCGTGCGGGCACAACGTGATCGCCGCCGCCGCAGTTGGAGCCGGCGCAGCACTGGCGCCCCTGGCAGACCAACTCGGCATCACGGTCGAGGTGCTCGGCACGCCTGCCGAGGAAGGAGGGGGTGGGAAGATCCTGATGCTCGACCGAGGCGCCTTTGCCGGAGTCCATGCAGCGATGATGGTGCACCCCTGGCCATCGGACCATCTGGAAGCCACCTGCCTCGCAGTCGATCATCTCCGGGTTGCCTATAACGGGCACCAGGCCCACGCCTCGGCTGCACCCGAGAAGGGAATCAACGCGGGTGACGCCCTCGTCGTCGCCCAGATATCCATAGGCTTGCTGCGCCAGCATATGAACCCCGGAGACCAGGTCCATGGAATAGTCACCCGAGGTGGCGAGGCGCCTAACATCGTCCCTGGAAGGGCCGAAGCCGAGTTCATGTTGAGAGCCCCATCCCTCGAAGCACTGGCAACGCTCTCTGCTCGCGTCCGGGGATGCTTCGATGCCGGAGCACTCGCCACCGGAGCGTCACTCGAGATCAGCAAGCTATCGCCTACCTACTCCGAGATGCGCTCACACCCAGGACTGCTGGCAGCGTGGAGGAGGAATGCCGAGCTACTTGGGCGTACCTATGAGAGCGACGACGCCGGTGTGCCGCCACCGACCCTGTCCACGGACATGGCAAACGTCTCTCTCAGCGTGCCGTCGATCCACCCGCTCGTAGGCGTCGACGCCGGAGGCGCGAGCAACCACCAGCCAGAGTTCGCTGCAGCATGCGTCGGGCGATCCGCCGGCAAGGCGGTTGTCGACGGAGCGCTCGCAATGGCATGGACGGCCATTGACGCCGCTACTGATCCGGACCTGAGGGCCGCGCTTGTGGACCGCCGTGGAGTGTGACTACCGGCAGCTCGTCAGCGGTTCGGCTGGTATACACCGAAGGCGTCACGCAGGACATCGGACACCTCCCCGAGCGTTGCCATACGACGGAGCGCTTCTCGCATGGGGACCAGGAGGTTCTGAGTCCCCCTGGCCGCTGCAGCCAGGTCCCCGAGCGCGCTGTCTACCCCTAGCTGATCGCGATCGGCTCTGACCTTGCGCGTACGCTCGACCTGGGCTGTCTGAAGAGCTGGATCGATAGGGAAGACGTCAGAAGGCTCGGTCGCGTCATCGGCAAACCGATTGAGCCCTACAACCACCTTCTCACCATCATCTATGGCCTTGGCATACGCATAGGCAGCCTGCTCGATCTCACCCTGCATGAAGCCTGCCTCTATAGCCGCCACCGCACCTCCGAGGGCGTCTATGCGCTCTATGTACTCCCACGCAGCATTCTCCACCTCATCCGTCAGTGCCTCCACGAACCAAGATCCGGCAAGAGGGTCGGCGGTGTCGACCACGCCCGACTCATATCCGATGACCTGCTGGGTTCTGAGCGCCACCTTTGCCGCCTTGGCTGTGGGAAGGCCTAGGGCCTCGTCGTAGCCGTTGGTGTGCAGGCTCTGGGTCCCCCCGAGCACTGCGCCGAGAGCCTGAAGGGTCACCCGCACGATGTTATTTTCGGGCTGCTGTGCCGTGAGGGTCGATCCACCGGTCTGGGTGTGGAAGCGCAGCAGGCGCGAACGCTCGTCGGTGGCACCAAAACGCTCGGTCATCACCTTGGCCCACATACGCCGGGCCGCCCGGAACTTAGCCACCTCCTCGAAGAGATTGTTGTGCGCATTCCAGAAGAAGGAGAGACGAGGGGCGAAGCTATCCACGTCGAGACCCGCGCCGATTGCTGCATCAACATAGGCAATTCCGTTGGCGATAGTGAAGGCGATCTCCTGTACCGCCGTAGATCCAGCCTCCCGGATATGGTAACCCGAGATCGAGATGGTGTTGAAGTTGGGCAGATGCTCCGCGCAATAGGAGAAGACGTCGGTGATGAGACGCATGGACGGGCGCGGCGGATAGATGTATGTGCCACGAGCTACGTACTCCTTCAAGATGTCGTTCTGGATCGTTCCCCCGATTGCTGCCGGCGCCACCCCCCCCTCCTCTGCCACCAGCTCGTAGAGCAGCAGCAGGATGGCGGCGGTCGCGTTGATGGTCATCGAGGTCGTGACCCGGTCGAGCGGGATCCCCCCGAACAGCAGGCGCATGTCGGCGAGCGAGTCGATCGCTACTCCTACCTTGCCGACCTCCCCCTCGGCGCGGGGATGATCCGAGTCGTAGCCCATCTGCGTGGGCAGGTCGAACGCGCATGACAAGCCGGTCTGACCCGCCTGGAGGAGGAACTTGAAACGCTCGTTGGTCGACTCGGCAGTGCCGAAGCCTGCATACTGCCGCATGGTCCACAAGCGTCCTCGGTACATCGAGGGGTATATGCCCCGCGTGTAGGGGTACTCACCGGGGTTGCCCAGCTTCTCCGCCGGATCCCACCCACCCAGGTCCCCCGGGTGGTAAACCGGCTGTATCTCGATACCGGAGTCCGTTCTACGAAAGTCGCCGTCGGCGCTGGATTGGCTGGGTCGGGGCTGGCTGCTCGGTTCCACGGTTCCCAGGTTAGGTGAATCAGCTGCTGCAGCGAGCAGTCCCAGCGATCGCCGCTGCCGGGAAGGGCTCAGTCCTCGCCAGGGCGCACGGCGTGGGGTAAGCAGAACTGGTCGTACTCGGCGATCACTATTTCTCCTGCATTCGGACCGCAGGCCGGGCAGTCAGGATCCCGATGCACATTGAACGTGCGGAACGACTGCTCGAGTGCGTCGTAGGCGAGCAGTCGCCCGACCAGCGGATCGCCAAGGCCCAGGAGCATCTTGACCGCTTCCACTCCCTGCAATGAGCCCACGATGCCACACAGAACTCCGAGCACTCCGGCTTCGGAGCACGAGGGAGCCAACTCAGCAGGGGGGGGCTCGGGGATCATGCAGCGATAGCAAGGACCCACATACGGGTCGAAAACGGTTACCTGTCCCTCGAACCGGAATATCGAGCCGTGCACCACCGGTATTCGCTTGAGCAAAGATGCGTCGTTCACCAGGTAACGGGTGGGGAAGTTGTCGGTACCGTCGACTATCAGGTCATACCCGTCGATGATGTCGAGAATGTTGTCGGCCCCAAGGCGCACGTCGTAGGTGACCACATCGACGTCCGGATTCATCGCAGTGAGGGTCTTCTTCGCAGAGTCAACCTTCCGATCACCGATCCGATCCATGCCGTGGAGTATCTGGCGCTGGAGGTTCGACGCGTCCACGACGTCCATGTCGACGATCCCGATGGTGCCTACGCCAGCAGCGGCCAGATACATCGCGGATGGAGAGCCCAGCCCGCCGGCACCGAGCATCAGCACCTTGGACTCGAGCAGCTTGATCTGCCCTGCCTCACCGACCTCCGGAAGCAGCAGGTGACGATGGTAGCGGTGGCGCTGGTCGGAAGTCAGAGTCTTCGGCGTCGACCACGGCCTCCCCTCGTCCTTCCAGCGGTTGAAACCCCCGATCAAGTTGACCACGTCCGCGTAACCAAGGTCAGTCAACGTCTTGACCGCCAGAGCAGAACGCGCCCCCCCGGCACAGTAGACGACAATCGGTACGGTCTTGTCGGGAATGCGACCTTCGACTTGGAACTCTAGAAACCCACGGGGGATGTGGACCGTACCGGGAAGCGCCCCCTGCTCGTACTCGTCCGCCTCGCGCACGTCGAGCACGATCGCCTTGTCGAGAAGGGGTTCCACGGCGTCAGGCTCGACCTCCCTGATGGAGGAGCGAGCTTGGTTGACTAGATCTCTGGTGGTGGCCACGGCAAGGAACCTCCGGGCATCAGGAATTGTAGGTGTATTTGGCCATGCACCTGGCGGCTCAGCGATCCTCTCGTGGTTCTCAATCGCCGCTAGGTAACGATTTTAATAAACCCTACCATACTGGTCGACATTACCGCGCATGCCCCAGGGCAATGCCGGCATCGAGCCGGGTGTCGAGTGAGGCGGCAGTGCCGCTGGCCCTCGAGGCGTGGACGGAGATGGCTCCTCGTCCCCGCGTACGCGCTCAGTGAGTCCAGACTACCCCGGGGCCCCGGCGGCGGTCATGGCTAGACCTCGGACGAACCGCCGTATACCGTGCCGCATTGTGGAGTTCAGCGAGGTCATTCGACGCCGGCGCATGGTCCGCAGCTTTTCCGGGAAGCCGGTACCAGATGCGTTGCTCAACCGCATAGTCGCCGCCGGTCGTAGGGCACCGAGCGCGGGCAACGCTCAGGGCTGGTCGGCGGTCATCCTGCGAGGACCCGCGGAAACCAGCTCGTTCTGGCAAGCCACGACGACCCCGGACTGGCGTGCCAAGTCAAGCCGCTGGGCCGGCCTGTCGAAAGCACCGGCGGTGATCATCGTCCTCACCAGACCCGAGACGTATTTCCTCCGGTATGCCGAAGCCGACAAGGTCAGCTCCGGGCTCGGAATCGCGCCGGCACAGATTGATGCCGAGCCAACGATGCCCCTGCTCAGAGCCGGCTGCCACACCACCGACACACGAACCCCGGTGCTAGAGGGGCCTCCCGCTGTCGGGGCCATATGGCCAGTGCCCTACTGGTTCGTCGACGCGGGATTCGCTGCACTTCTCATGATGCTCGCGGCCACAGATGCAGGCCTCGGAGTCTGTTTCCTTGGCAACTTCCGAGGGGAATCCGAGCTCCTCGATACGCTTGGCGCGCCAGGCGGCTGGCGCTATGTCGGCGCTGTCCTGGCCGGCGAGCCTGGCGGGATGGACCATCCCTCCAAGTCGCTAGCACGTCCCAAGGCGGCAGATGCTGAAGTGCTCCACTGGGGAAAGTGGTGAACGGCCCTCCTCGCCCCTCCACCCCTTGACCGGCGGGTGGCCTCTCGGCCGGCCGCGGTTCCGGCCGAGAGGCCACCCGCCGGGTAGCTATCTCGCCAGCTTGGATGTTAGCATGGCAACTACTGACACTACATGACACGTATTGACACGACATGTAGTTCCATTATAATCAGCGTCATGAAGAATTCGAGACCTGCGACTCCCGGACCCTCAACCCTTCCGGCCAGCATGCACATAGAGCCTTGGTTAGACCCTGTAGTGGACCGCCATGGATTCGATGCCAGATCTCCTTACGTGGAGACCTTCTGGCTGGGCATCCTGGGACCGTCCACTACCCTGCTCATCCGCCTGCTCGCTGCCGGTTTCTACCGTTCGCCAAACGGATTCGACCTGGATACCGGTGACACTGCGCGAATGCTTGGGCTCGGGAGCCCCAGCAGCCGTCACGCCCCCTTCGTCCGGACCGTAGCGCGCTGTGTGGCTTTCGGCGTCGCACGCCAGCAGAGCGATCACGATGGGGCGGTTACCCTGGCAGTCAGGCGCTGCCTCCCCCCACTTCCACGGCGGCATCTGGAGCGGCTGCCAGCGGAGCTCCAACGTCGTCACGAACAGTGGCTGCGAGAGGCACGAACCAAGACACGGGGTGATACCGGCGATCCGATCGCCTCACTACGTGCCGAGACGCTGGAACTGGCTCTGGCTCTATCGGCCATCGACAACAGCCCTGCACATGTGGAGGCCCTGCTCATGAAGGCAGGAGTACACCCGGCGTTGGCGAGCGCGACCATAAAGGCACTCGACTCCTCGGAAGCGCCCTGAGAGCCGTAACCAGGATGTCAAGGCCGGCTTCCTGCACCTACCCAATTGCGCCTGCCTACCCGACCCCGGATGTACCGCCCCCACTACGAGTCATTGCTCCATACCGGATCTTCTCGGCTTCCAGGTCGAGCCGGTTTATCCGGCCTTGAGCAGCGGCGGCAGTTTCATCGATGAGCTCCGCAGGCACAATCCACGCAATCTCGAATCCAAGCCCATCTGGATCGACAGCGTAGATGCTCTTGGTGGTGCCGTGGTCGCTCGCTCCCACCAGGACCCCTCGAGAATCTAGCAATTCCGCCAAGCGCTCGAGCTCGGCCAGCGTATCCACCTCCCAAGCCAGATGGTAGAGACCAACCGTCGACGATCCCGCATCGGATCTGCCTGCCGCCGATCCGATGCTGAACAACCCAAGGTCGTGGTCGTTGGCGGATCCTGCTGCTCGAAGGAATACAGCCCCAGGTAGGCCTCCCGTGAACGGTAGCCGGACGAACCCGAGCATCCCTTCATAAAACGCGGCGCTGACTTCCGCGTCTCGGACATAGAGCACGGCGTGATTAAGGCGTTGGATCGGCACAGTAAGTTACTCCTGACTCGGCCTTCCGTCCCTATCGAGAAACCGCCCCCGGCCCTGCGTGGGCGAGCAAGGAAAGCAATCCCTGCTCGCCCACGTTTCCCAGGTGGCCATACCGCTCGGTTGTGGCGTTTCGGGAAGCTGTATCAGCCCTTGTCGAGCTGCAGGACTGCTTCCACTTCCAGATTGATCTGAACACGATCGCCTATGACAACCCCACCGCCATCCATCGGCATGTCTATCGTGATCCCGAAATCCTTGCGGCTGATCTCGGCCGTTGCCGACAAGCCCACGCGCGTCCCGCCGTAAGGATCGGGAGTGAATCCGTTCAACTCGACCGTCAGAGGCACCTGACGTGTTACGCCATGCAAACTGAGCTCTCCATCCGCCACGAAGCGGTCGCCGTCACGTCGCACGCCCGTCGACGTGTAGGTCATGGTCGGATACTTTTCCACCTCGAAGAAGTCGGCCGACCGGATGTGGTCATCCCGCTGCTGCTCACCGGTGTCAATCGAACTCATGTCGATAGTGGCGTTTGCAGACGAGCCCAGAGGATCCTCTGCTGTGACGATCTCGCCCTCGAACTTGCCGAAGCGTCCCCTGACCTTGCTTACCATCATGTGGCGCACAGTGAAAGAGACGTCGGAATGGACGGGGTCGATCTTCCACGTTCCGGCAACGTAGCCAGGAATCTCGGTTGTTGCGCTAACAGCCATCAGTATCCTCCATCTAGTTGAGCGTTAGACTACCTTACATCTTTCGACAACCAAGTTGAGCATTTGACTATTCCCGCGACACACCCAGGAGATCGAGATGCCTTGCGTTCGCTGGTTGGATCCCGATGAGCAGCGAACCTGGCGATCATTCCTGACTGCGACTCGCCTCCTGTTCTACCAGTTGGACCACGAACTTCAACGTGATGCAGGGATGCCCCACGGCTACTACGAGATCCTTGTGAGACTGTCCGAGGCTACGGACTGCACACTTCGCATGAGCGAGCTGGCAGACGCAACGCTGTCTTCGCGCAGCCGGTTGTCGCACGCTGTGCAGCGTCTGGAGGAATCAGGCTTGGTTGTCCGGCGAAGCTGCCCGAGCGATGGCCGTGGTGCGCTCGCTACTCTTACCTCCCAGGGTATAGCTGCCTTACGCGCCGCTGCACCCGGACATGTAGCCGGCGTCAGAGCCCACCTTTTCGACCAGCTCGGCCCAGGACAGGCCATGCAGCTGCGTGAGATCTGTGAGGCAATCATCGCTCACCTCGACATTCGATCGGCAGGCGGCCCCGCCTAGGGCACCCCCTCGCTTGCAATCTCTGCCCGACGGTGCCCGTAACGACACCGTCGCCCTGTAGAAACGCTCCGTTCACCGCCAGCGCTTATGGTTGTCCCCATGACTGCACTGGCCATGAGGGTGATCGTCCCGGACAGGCCGGGCGCACTCGGAGCAGTAGCCAGCAGGATCGGGGCGGTTCGCGGCAACGTCCTGGCTATCGAGATCCTGCAGTGTTCGGGGGGCGAGGCCGAAGATGAGCTCGTGATCGAGCTTCCAAGTGACGACCTGATACCCCTTCTCGCCGCCGAGGTATCGGAGGTCGATGGTGTGCGCATCGAGGAGGTACGCTCGCTGCCGACCCTGCCCGGCGACAGACGTCTCGAAGCGCTTGAATCCGCCAGGCTCCTGCTGGTGGAGCGAAGCTCCCAGGGCCTCCTGGAAGCCCTGGCATCACGTGTCGGCTACGAGCTCGAGGCCGCGTGGGCTGCCATCACAGACACCCAGGCCAACACCCATGTGGCCACGCATGGACGCCCCCCGACCGCCAGTTGGATCTCGTCATATATTACAGACGCACGTGAGCAGGCAGGTATGCATACACATGCATCCACCGACATTGCATGGGCCGACCTCGCGCACTGGGACGTCGTAGTCACGGTCGGCCGACCTGGGCGTCCCTTGCGACAGCAGGAGCGTCTGTTGCTCGCAGCCCTCACCGCACTGGCCGATGCCCGGTGGCATGATCTGGCAAGCCGCAATCCCGCCCCGGAACACCAGGATCATCAGGGCAGCCGGAACCACCAGGGCTGAACGCCGATCAGTCGGCCGGTCGATCCACCCAGTGCTTCAGCATGTCGATGAGCATCCTGACCCCGAACCCGGTCCCTCCCTTCGACAGATAGCCAGCCTCGTCGTCTGAACGCGCCGGACCGGCTATGTCGAGATGCACCCAGGAGTTCCCCCCGACGAAATGCTCCAACAGCAGCGCCGCCGAGATAGCCCCCGCCTGGCCGGGCTTGCCTACATTCTTCATATCGGCCACCTCTGACTCGATGTGGTCACCGTAGGCCTCGTGGAGTGGCAAGGGCCAGATAGGCTCAGCCGCCCGCGACGAGGCCAGGCGCAGCCGCTCCATGAGGCCGTCGTCATTGCCAAGCGCCCCAGCGATCCCCTTGCCGAGCGCCACCACACAAGCACCAGTAAGGGTGGCCAGGTCGACTATGGCATCAGGGGCTTCCTCCGCCGCAAGCGACAGCGCATCAGCCAGGACCAACCGTCCCTCGGCATCGGTATTCAGCACTTCGATGGTCTGGCGATCGCGTATCGTCAACACATCGCCAGGCTTTGTCGCATGTCCACCGGGCATGTTCTCGGTTAGCGGAGCCAGCGCTGTAACCTTCACGCGGACGCCCAGGTTGCCACACGCTCCCACCGTGGCAAGAACGGCTGCCGCGCCGCTCATGTCGGTCTTCATGGTGACCATGCCTTCATAGGTCTTGAGAGACAGCCCGCCAGAGTCGAACGTTATCCCTTTTCCTACCAGCACTACATGGGGAACATGCCCATCTATCTCAACTGGATCGTCCGGTGTGTACACCGCGCGTAGGAAGCGGGGCGGCTCGCTCGATCCCCGAGCCACTCCGAGCAAGCCACCCAGACGCTCGACGGCAATACGCTGCTCGTCCCACACTTCCATGGACACTCCAGGAGCTGTGCCGACTCTGGCCAGAGCTACCTGGCACAAGCCATCGGGTGTGAGCTCGCTCGCCGGCGTGTTCACCAGGTCCCTCGCCAACGAGACCGCCTCGGCTATCCGTACCCCCCGGTGCACGCCCTCCACCAAGTCCGTCAGCGCCGTGCCGGCCAGGCTGCTGCCTGTCACCGTCCCTTCGGCGGTGCCCCCGGGGCTCTCTGCACCATAGAGATCACCAGTGTCGACGACGGCTACGGTGAGTCGATCCAGGCGCTCCCTCCCGGCACCGGTCTTGTGGGAGTCGTAGCGGTAGGTAGCCAGCACCGCTCCTTCCGCCAGCGCCTGACCCCCGCCGGCCAGCGAGGGCCTTCCGCCTTCCGAGTCCATCATCGACGAGGGCACCATGATCGCCCCTGCCTCGAGCGATCCGCATGCCCGGACGAACCCGGCGCTCGCCTGTCGCAGCACCTCCAGATCCACGTGCCCGAACTCCCCGAAACCAACCAGGATCACCACTGGCTCACCAGGCTCTGCACGAACCACCAATGTCTGTCCTGCTCGCGCGAGGAAACCACGCTTGCGACACTGCTCGGGGTCGATGCCGATATCGCTCACCAACGCTGTGCCGGGCACGGGCACGGTGATGCGCGAATCGGCTGGCAAACCCGTCGGGAGGTCGCTTGACACACCACCACCCCGACCCGTAGGGAACTCTACCGCTCCATCCCTGGTGATCACCGCGACACCGACCGCGTCGACACCGGTAAGGTCGAACCCCGGTCCTTCGACAGGCCGATGGGGCCCTGCGACTTCGACCACAAGACTGCTCGGTGACATCGACGCGATCAACTCCCTCTGCTTTGGTTGGCGTTCCCGCCAAGACTGCCCGTTGTGCCCTGTGCCGGGATGTCACGTACGGCCAGATGGGTGCTGCCCTCCTGCCATCTCGCCATCGTCCACAGCAAGTCCGACAAGCGATTCAGATACGGCACCACGAGCGACTCTTCCCCGGATGCGCCGCTCACAGCCATCCTCTCTGCGCGCCTTACCACCGTACGGGCGTGATCGAGCAACGCCGGCAAGTACGCCTGACCAGGAACGACAAACTCCCGGGGCAACTCGAAGCGTCCTACGAGGTCGTCGATACGGTGCTCCAACTTGCCTACCATCTGCGGCGTCACAAGGCTCACGCCCGGCACAAGCTTTCGCCGGTTGGACGGAGCCGTGGCAATCTCGGCCATGAGAACCCAGAGATCACGCTCTATGTCCACCAGCCACGCGTCCAGGTCCGAATCCCGCTCTGCATTGGCTCTGGCCACCCCTATTACTGCCTGTGCCTCGTCGACCGCCCCGTTGATCTCGATGGCCGGCGAGTCCTTCCGGACCCTGCCACCGTAGAGCAGGCCCGTGGTGCCACCGTCGCCAGTCTTCGTATAGATGCGAGTCTTTCCAGATCCATGTGCCACTGCCGGGATGCTACCGGCTTGGATCGCGCATGAGGGAGCCAGTTGCGTGACGATCCTTGCGCTGCATCCGGCCGCGCCGTCGCTCGTCAACCGGGTCAGCACTATCCTGGGTGGATCATGAGCTTTGATCCCGATCAGTCTGCAGTGCTGGCGATTGACCACCTGGACATGGACCCGCGGGGAGCAGCGTACCTGGAAGCTGCCACGCAGCGAGTGGTGATATTCGACGGTGCCATGGGGACGAACATCCAGCTCGCAGGGCTCGGGCCCGCCGACTTCGGTGGGGAGGTGCTGGAGGGCTGCAACGAGATCCTCGTGCTGACCCGACCAGATGTCATTGCCGGCGTCCATCGCTCCTTCCTCGAAGTCGGCGTAGACGTCGTGGAGACGGACACATTCGGTGCGTTCAGCGTGGTGCTGGACGAATACGGCATAGCCGATCGCGCCTACGAGCTCAACGTCTCCGCTGCCCGCCTGGCCCGTGAGGTGGTCGGCGAGTTTGCGAGCATCGAGCACCCGCGCTTCGTGGCAGGAAGCATGGGGCCGGGTACTAAGTTCCCAACACTGGGCCAGATCAGCTACCGGGACTTGCGCGAAGCATACGAGGAGCAGGCATCCGGCCTCATCGAGGGCGGAGTTGACATCATCCTCATAGAGACCGTGTTCGACCTCCTGGAAGCTAAGGCGGCAATCAACGGAGCCAAGCGCGCCATGGCATCGGCCCGTCGCCGGGTGCCTATCCAAGTTCAGATCACCATAGAGCTGACCGGTCGCATGCTTCCGGGAACAGAGGTCGGCGCCGCTCTGTGCTCCCTGGAGGCGATGCGACCTGACGTCATAGGCATCAACTGCGCCACGGGTCCAGCCGAGATGGGCGAAGCCGTGCGCTACCTGTCCCAGCACTCCAGGATCCCGATCGCCGTTCAGCCCAACGCCGGGCTGCCCCAGGTGGTCGATGGGCATATGCACTATGACCTCACGCCGGATCAGCTCGCCGCGCACCACGCTCGCTTCGTCTCCGAGCTCGGCATCAGCATCATAGGTGGCTG
>JAJZJN010000063.1 GCA_021851165.1 Actinomycetes bacterium | reverse complement strand
AGTGAGCTTGCGCGCGAGGGTCTGTGCGAGCAGCGTCTTACCGCACCCTGTGGGGCCGAGCAGAAGAATGTTGGATTTGGCCAACTCAACGTCGCTTGCCTGGTTGGGACCTGCTTGAACGCGCTTGTAGTGATTGTAAACGGCAACCGAGAGAATCTTCTTCGCATAGTCCTGGCCAATCACATAATCATTCAAGAATTCGAATATCTCTCGAGGCTTCGGAAGCTCATCGAAGGACAGCTCTGTCGTCTCCGCAAGCTCCTCGGCAATTATGTCATTGCATAGGTCTATGCACTCGTCGCAGATGTAGACACCGGGGCCGGCTATGAGCTTCTTGACCTGCTTCTGCGACTTGCCGCAGAAGCTGCATTTGACGAGGTCACCGCCATCACCGAACTTGGCCACTGTTCCCCCTTCTGTCTCTCGTTGTCCTAAGCCGCACCGACGGCGGCATCCGCATCTGCCGCGTCGCGAGTCGTGATCACTTCGTCTATCAGGCCGTACGCCACTGCCTCATCTGCGCTCATCACGAAGTCGCGATCTGTGTCGCTCGCGATCTTCTCCATCTGCTGCCCAGTGTCGGCTGCAAGCATGGTATTGAGCATATCGCGCATGCGGAGGATCTCCTTCGCCTGGATCTCGATGTCGCTGGCCTGGCCGGCTGCTCCTCCCCACGGCTGGTGCAGCATCACCCGCGCATGCGGCAAAGCGAAGCGCTTGCCTCTTGTACCGGCCGCGAGCAGCACAGCGGCCGCAGAAGCAGCCTGACCAAAACAGAACGTCGACACATGAGGCTTGATGAACTTCATAGTATCGTAGATGGCGAACAACGCTGTTATATCACCACCGGGAGAATTGAGATATAGATGGATATCCTTATCGGTGTCCTCGTACTCCAGAAACAGCATCTGCGCACAAACTAGGTTGGCAACCGCATCATCTATTGGTGTGCCCAGAATTATGATCCGTTCCTTAAGCAACCTCGAGTACAGGTCATAAGCGCGCTCTCCGCGCGTGCTCTGCTCGACGACAGTCGGAACGAGGTAACCAGAAGCATCCCCTGCGCTACTCATGAACCGGCTCCCACACCTTCGTCTCTGGAATCGGGCACGTCCACACTCCCTTGGTTGGGCACGTCTTGGTTGGGCACGTCTTGGTTGGGCACGTCTTCCGGCGAATTTTCCGCAGCTGATGTCGACCCACGGCCCACGCCCAACTCTTCACGCGGCACCGGAGCACCCTCCTCGTCGACCAGATCGACGTTGTCGAGCAGCCAGGCAAGTGCCTTGGCCTTCCTACGTTCCGAGCGTACCGCGGGGAGCCTGCCCTCGGCGTCCAAGCGCCGTCTGAGCTCAGCTGCACTCAGGCCAGACCCCTCGGCCAACTCGGCGAGCGCCTGATCGAGCTCCGCGTCGTCGACCTCGATGGCCTCGGCGTCTGCCAGAGCCCGCAGGCCGAGATCGATCTTCACGGATGTAAGCGCCTGCTCCCTCACCTGGGCGAGCCAGGACGCTTCGTCGGCACCCACAGCCTGAAGATACTGCTCGAAGGAGACCTGGCGTGCCTGCAACTGGTGACCGAGGTCGTGAAGGCGCTCGTCCACCTCCCTATCGACAAGCGCTTCGGGGACATCCTCCGCGACCAATCCCACCAGGGCATCTAGAGCCCCATCACGCAGCGCCATCCTGGCCTCCAGCATGCGCAGCTCCCGCATCCGCTTGCGCACGTCCTCTCTCAGATCGTCGATGGAAGAGAACTCGGAGGCCTCCGAAGCCCACTCGTCGGTGGGCTCCGGAAGGACCTTCTGCTTAACGTCTTTTACCAAGACGCGCACGTATGCTCCGGTCACCGGCTCCGAACCCACGGCGACCGGCCCGGCGACGCCCTCGTCATCCGGGCTTGAGAGCGGGACGTCGATCACGTCGCCTGGCCTTGCCCCCTCCAGACGCTCGTCGAGACCGGGCAGGTCAGAGCCCGAGCCAAGCTCGTAGAGGAAATCCTCTACGTCTACATTCTCGTTCCCTCCGGCTATATCCGACCCCTGAGCGGATCCGTGAAGATCGATCGTGAGCCAGTCACCCATGCGCGCTGCGCGATCCACCTCCACCAGCTCTCCGCTCTGCCCGCGCAGCCGGTCGAGCTGAGCCTCGACGTCCTGGTCCGAGACCGCCAGCGGCGGTACGGTGACCACCAAGCCCCCATAGCCAGGGATCGCAACCAACGGGCGGACCTCGACCAATGCCTCGAACTTGACGGCTCCCGAGTCCTCCCCGGCAACGATGTCGATCTCCGGCGGGGCGATCGGGTCGATCTCCGTCTCGCGCACGGCTCGCGCGAACATCTCGGGAAGCACGTCCCGTAGGGCTTCCTCGCGAAGCGCTCCCGGTCCGCCAAGGCGAGCTTCGAGGACGCGTCTCGGAGCCTTGCCAGGCCGGAAGCCAGGCACGCGCACCTGACGCGCTAGACGCCTTGCCGTCGCTTCCAGAGCACGTTCTACCTCGGACTCGTCGACTTCTACCGACAAGCGGACACGGTGGTCCTCGACTGGGGCTGCAGTGGCACGCATAAGAGAGCCCGAGTCTACCGGCAGTGGCCGCTGGCTCCGAGCATCCTCGGCACAGGCATCGGCATCCTGCTCACTCAGGCCTCAGGCCGGCCGTGTCGTAACCCAGGCACGGTACCGGTAGAGGAAGAGCAGTGGACCCATCGGCTCATGCAGACGAAGCGCGCGAGCATGTACGAGAAGTACCACGCTCTGCGGTTAGGCTGCTCATCATGGCCGCGCAGGATGTGCTGGCGGCACAGGCTGGGAGGTGGGCACTACCTATGACAACGGGGACCCTCGGGGGTGGAGGACTCGTCGGAGACGCGAAGCGGGAGGTCTCCGGAGCCATGACCAGCGTGATAGTGCGCTACGTGCGCCGGATCGCTGGAGATCTGGGGGTTTCCCGCATGATGCAGCTCGCCGGAGACCTGCGCGAGCCCTACATGATCGAGGACCCGACGAGCTGGAGCTCGCATGATCAGGCCATTGCCCTGTTCACGGCAGCCACTCAGGTTACCGGCGATGCCGACATCGGGCTCCACGTCGGCGAGGAGATGCTGCGCCAGCACGACGGCACGGAGGTTGCAAACCTGCTCAGGTCGCTCGGATCGCCCGGGGAGCTGCTCCGAAACGTAGCTGCGGCTGCTGCGAAGTTCACGACGGTCTCCACCATGGAACCCCTCGAGGTAGGTGATGCCCATGCAGTGGTGCGGGCCGTCACCCGTCCCGGCCTGACGCGCCATATCCAGATGTGCAACTTCACCAGGGGCTTGCTGTCCCAGGTGCCTGTGCTGTTCGGTCTGGTCCCCGCTGTCGTGGCGGAGTCCGAGTGCCAGGCCAGAGGCGGCAGGTTCTGCCTCTACAGCGTGGCGTGGGAGGCCGGCCAGTGGTCATCGTTCGTCGACGAAAGGACGAGCCTCTACACGATGGCGTGGGACGATGCCGGTGTCGTCGAGGCCCGCTCCGAGATCGAGCTGGACGAGACCACCAGGGTGGCTCAGCTCCAGGAGCAGGTCGCCCAGATCACCACGCGTCTCGAGGACGTGTTCTCCACGGCAGCAGATCTCCTCGCAACGGACGATATCGACGGCGTCCTCTCACGTATAACAGAGCGTGCCGCCCATGCCGTCAACGCTCCCCAGTACCTGCTGGTTGTGCAGACGGCACCCGATGCTCCATTCCAACTCCATCACCACGGGCTCACCGACAGCGATGCCCAGGCGCTCGCTGCCGACTTGTTGAAGGACCAGCCTGACGATCGCGGTGGCTCACGCCTCATAGTCGACATCGCATCCTCGCGACGGCACTACGGCCGCCTCGCCGCTGTCTATCCGCCTGGAATGCGCTTCTTTGCAAAAGAGCACCAAATCCTGGCTGTGTATGGCAACTACGCCGCCACAGCTCTCGACGTGGTGACCGCACTTGACGAGACGAGGCGATCCAACGCCACAGCGCGGGCATTGCTCGATTTCTCGCGCGCCCTGTCAGCCGCCCGCACGATTGACGAGATCGCCCAGCAGCTTGCCGACACGGTTCCCGCCGTAACCGGATGTAAGGGTGCAACGGTGATGTCGTGGGATCCTGACAGCATTGCTCTCACTGCGCTCGCTTACGCCCGCACGAACGGGGATCGGCCGATCGGCCGTTCCCAAGCGCCGTTGGATACCGGCCAACCCCACGGCGCCGGCCAGGCGGGTGGGACCAGTGAGGGCAGTGCGCCCGGCGGGACTGGAACAGCCCATGACCAGCGCCTGGACACCACCAGCGAGGTCCACGAAGCGACCCCTCGAGAGGATGGCTCCTCCGAGCCCGTCGTCGTCCGCCCCTCCGATACACCGATAGTCGAGCGCTTGCGAAGCTCACGCGAGATTGTGGTAGTCGATGCGGGCACTACCGAGGACGCATTCCTCCGGAAGCTCCTGTCGGATGCAGGAACGGCCATCGCTGTCGTTGCCCCGCTGTTCTCCTCAGACGAGTTCCTTGGCGTCGTCGTGGCGAGCTTCGGCCAGTCAGCCGACGCATCCCTCGCTACGGGCAGAGACCTGCGCGAACGCCTATACGGATTGGCAGACCAAGCGGCAGTGGCTATTCAAGGTGCCCTGCTGCTGGACCAAGTCAGCCGCATGGCGTGGCACGACGCATTGACCGGGCTGCCGAACAGGCGGCTGCTGGAGGACCGGGTGAACCAGGAGCTGACCAGATCCAAGCGCAGCGGCGACCCTGTCTGCATGTTCTTCATCGACCTCGACCGTTTCAAGCAGGTGAACGACACGCTGGGCCATGCCGCTGGGGACGACCTCATCCAGCAGGTTGCAGCCCGCCTGAGCGATACCGTCAGGCGCCAGGACACCGTCGCCCGGCTGGGCGGTGACGAGTTCGCCGTCCTCCTCCCAGGTATATCCGACCCAGCCGCCGTCGATCAGCTCGCACGCCGGGCGCTCGACACGCTCCACCGCCCGTACCTGATAGCCGGCCAAGAGGTCTTCACCTCTGCTTCGATCGGTGTGGCCATCGCGCCGATGCACGGTCAGACCTACGACGAGCTTCTCTCGAATGCCGACGCGGCCATGTACCGCTCCAAGGGGCTCGGGCGCAACACCTTCCAGATGTTCAACGCTGCGGATGCCGATACCACCTCCGGCAGTGCTCAGCTGGAGTCCGATCTCCATCACGCGGTCGAGCGCGGCGAGATGTTCGTTCTCTACCAGCCGTTCATAGATCTCCAAACCACTTCGATCGTCGGCGTGGAAGCACTCGTGAGGTGGCGCCACCCGACCAAGGGGGTTCTCGAGCCTGACGTCTTCATCTCACTTGCCGAGGAGTCGAATCTCATAGTGCAGATCGACAGCTGGGTCGCGGTGCAGGCCTGCCACCAGATGAGGGCTTGGCGGGAAAACGGGCTTCCACCCCTTCGCGTTGCAGTGAACATCTCGACGCGTGATCTTGCCGGCGACCAGTTCGTGGAGGCCGTTACAGGGGCCCTAGCCGCTACAGGAGTGGACCCGCGCCAATTGGAGCTGGAGGTTACCGAGCGGGTGGTGATGGACGACGTAGGACCGAAGCAGGCGAACGTCGAACGACTTCAGGAGCTCGGCGTCAGGTTCTCGATAGACGACTTCGGTGTAGGAGACTCCTCCCTCACGCGGTTCGGCTCGTTCCCCGTATCCACGTTGAAGATCGACCAGTCATTCGTTCAGGTGCTCGGACCCGAGGACGCGTCAAGCACGCTCGTGTCGGCCATCATCTCGATGGCGCGTGAGCTCGGTATCGAGTGCGTGGCAGAGGGCGTGGAAACTTCCCATCAGAGCCGCGTGCTGCTACAGCGGGGATGCACCACTGCGCAGGGGTTCTTCTTCAGTCCACCCCTGCTTCCCAACGATGTGGAGCGTATGCTCAAAGATGCCGAGTCCACCCCGCCGACCATTCCAGATGATCCTGCAGGCGTGAGCACCATGAGCCCTGTGGAGTGGGATGCTGACGGCGATACCCCCCATGATGCGACGGGCACGCAGGCGGGCAGAAGTAGTGGCGCCGTGCCCGGTGCATCTCGGGCTAACGTCGTGCAGTCCACGAACGACGTGGTCGATGGCGAGGAGGACCGATATGGCACCCTATGAGGGCTATTGCGTGAAATGCCGTGAGAAGCGCCAGTTCGACGGCCAGGAAGTCGAGCTTGCCAACGGCAGGCGCGCCGCCCAGGGGATCTGCCCCTCGTGCGGGACCAAGATGAACCGTATGCTCGCCAAGGGCTGAGACGCCAACGACCGAAGCAGCGTGTGAGCCCGTTCATTCCCGCCGGAAAGCCTCGAGCAAGGCTCCCTCGCGAAGCCCCCACTCGCTGACGACATAGCGCTCTATGCCCAGATTGGACCCTGCTGCAGCGAGCACGGCCGCCCCGACCGGGATGAGAGCGGCACGCCGCGCAGGCATGCCGGGCATGGCAACCCTGGCGGCGAGGTCCAACTCCGCCATCGCATAGGCCAGCTGCCTTACTTGCCTTACAGGGAGCTCGGTCTGGTTAACCACCATCCCTGATCGAGGCCCTCCGCGACCCGCTGATGCCGCGAGGCGGGCAAGGGCACGTGCCGTGCCACCGCTCACCACTGCCCTGCCCGGCACATCCCTGTCCCTGCCCATAGGAGGTATCACACGCGCTCCTGCAAAGGCTTGGTCGACACGACCCTCGACCCATTCACGCCGTGAATGACCAAGCGGATCGCCTGCCGACATCTCCCCTGCAAGGCGGGCAACGCCAAGAGGCAAGCTGGTGGCGCTCCATATCTCCGAGTCGTCGCCGGATGCCAGCTCGAGACTTCCTCCGCCCAGGTCGAGACCTACCATGGGCCCATTCCCTGTCCATACCCCGGCACGCTGGCCTGCAAAGCACAGGCGGGCTTCCTCGGCACCGCTCAGCACTGTCACCGGGTGGCCGAGAGCCTTCTCGATCCGCGCCACCACATCGGGCCCATTGGATGCCTCACGTAGGGCCGCCGTGGCCACAGGCACTACGACCTCAGGCTCGGCGTCGTCCAATGCGCGACGAAGGCGCCTGGCTGCCGCCACGGCTGCCGCGACCCGGCCGGGTGGCAGCGACCCACCAGAGCCCACGTCAGCCCCGAGATTCAGCAAGGCCCGCCGTCTGAGGACCGTCACGAGCCGCCCGTCGGCGCACAGGTCGCACACCAGCAGGTGAAATGAGCTGCTACCAAGATCAACGACTGCACCTCGCAGTGGCACGCCGAGACATTAGCTGGCCGCGCAGCCCCTGCTCGCGGACGGCAGTGCTCCAGGGCCGTTAGAGTTGGACACACCGGGGAGTAGCGCAGTGGTAGCGCACCTGCTTTGGGAGCAGGAGGTCGCGGGTTCAAATCCCGTCTCCCCGACCAGATAAGTCCAGGTAAAGCAGTATATCTGCTGAGCTTGGCCAGCCGGTGCAGCTGCATCTGGTCGGCCCCACCAGGCGATGCCTATCCCACCAGTCGGGAAGCCACCACAGGTCGCGCTGACATGGTCACGAAGTCACGCGCCCACCAGGACTCGAAGAACGTCCAAGGACCTTGCACGGTACTGGCGAGAAGCTTGCTCCCGTTGGACGGGGCAGCCAGACCGCCGGGGGTAGGGGGGCTGTACGTCGCCAGAACAGGCCAATCGGGATTGATGTCGAGTTGCATGCCACGCACGACCCCCGCTCGTACCAGTAGCTCGGCAAGCTGCAATGGATCAAGAGCCGGGCCCGCAGCGTACACCAGGGCCCCATCGGCAGTGATCCCGATCCCGGACCGCCACTGGTGCTCGATGCCGGGGGCGGATCCTGAGCACGACGTTGCGCCACACGTGGCACCCCATGCCCGCCAGTTGGGACTTGCAGCCTGCGGCGTCGGCTGGCCGGCTGCAACGAGTGGGACCAGGTTCTGGCGGACGCTGACGACGCTCGGGGTCATAGCCACGTCGGTGCCCCAGGCTCCGACGTTGACGCTCCCGTCGGTATAGATAACCAGAGAGGCTGCCCCTGCCACCAGTGGGTCAACCATGCGGCCTTCGGTGTAGTAGCCACCGCCGGCAACTTTCATCACAAACCCCCCGTTGAATGCCGCCACCAGCGTGGCAGCCTGCGCTGGCTGGATGGGCGCGGTATAGCGGTAAGGACCACCACCTGGGCTCATCGAGCCCGAGTACAACCGGGCAGACAGCAGGGCCGTATCCATCCAGGCAATCCCGGCTGACTGGATGCCTCCCGGCGGGACGAGCAGAGTCTCGTACACAGCCGCCACTCCACCGACACGACGGCCTGAGGGAATCCAGACACCCTCTCCCGCCGTCCCAACGGTGCTGAACGGAGTCAGGTTGCCGGGGACCGGTAGTGGCGAGCCGAGAGCTCTTACCAGCCCGCTGGCCGAGACCTGGGTAGTTGCCGGTGGTTTCACAGTCGTTGTCGGCGGAGGTACGGCCAGTACTGGTGGTTTCGCAGGAATGCTCGTACGCGCCGGGGTGGCGACGGAGATCCGCCCGGTTCCGCACGAGATAGCTGTAAGAGCCATGCCGGCCAGCACCCCCACCCGCACCATGATCCTGGCGGTAGGGCGAGAATTGGCTGTTCGCATCCGGCCAGGTTAGATAACGCCACTCGTCCTGCGGATGTCAGGCCGGTCGCCCGAGTGGCCGACCTCCCGGTCGTGGCCAGCAGGCGCTCCACCACCGGCTGCTAGACCGGTACCTGCGCTTCTCATGCGATATGCACGATATCGATGCTTGACGAATCTGCCCTGATGTTCTTCAGCGATTGGGCAGACCGGTTGCCCGACCACGCAACCCGATCCATCCGCGGAGGGCCACCACAACACTGCTCAAGGCCCGCGTGGGCGGAGCCGTTGGCACAGGCGACTTGGCAGAGGTCGATACCGATGCCGCCGCACGCGGTCTACTGGGTTGCTACAATCACCCTCACACGCGGACGTGGCTCAGCTGGTAGAGCATCACCTTGCCAAGGTGAGGGTCGCGGGTTCGAATCCCGTCGTCCGCTCTCGAAATTTGGTGCTGGCGCTGTCGACCAGGGCACTGATCGACCAGGACCACCGGTCGACGCAAGCCGGGCGATCGTGACGACATGGTTCGAAACGTCGTCCAAGGTGCCCGTTCACTTGGCTAGCAGGGATTTCATAGGGCCCCGGAGGCGTACGGCAGCACAGTCGCCGCACCCAGGCGCGCCCAGTGGGGCAGTCAGCGCCGACCCTTGCCCGAGGCAAGCGCGCCCGACGCCAGATCCTCGGCCATCGCCCAACCGAACGCAACGAGCCGGTCGCCGCGACCTACCTCTAAGGATTCGAACATGCTGCAGATCTCCGGGGAAGGATCTACCGCCTTCGGGCCATCGTAGTCAAGCGCACCGGCGACCATCCCGTCGCCCGGGAGCGCGAAGCTCCGGTCGTCTATGCGCCCTTCGGCACCAAACCGCTTGGCCAGCCGACGGCCCCACGCGCGCTCCTCTCCGGTGGCCCTATGGCCCGGACGCGGCACTACGTCCACCAGGCCCGCGAAGGCCCTGAAGGCTCTGGCGCCCGCAAGGCGGGTTCCTACGAGAACGTCCTCGTCGGGGAACGCCAACAGCGCCCTACGGTACTTGTCTGCCATCAACAGCCGGAGGGCCTGCTCTGCCTTGGCGGTCCGGTCGACGGTCGCAAGCCCGACCAATAGCGACGGCGTGCCCCCGATGCGCTCGAGAGTGCTGAAGGAGTACCCGCGCAACTTCGAACCTTCACGGACCTGCGTGACAAGCACCCACTCCTCGCGTTGCTTGGAGAGGAAACCTATGTCGAATCCCGGCTCACGTTGCGCGCACAAGTCCGCCAGCTCAGCCAGCTCGGCATCGCTGAGCGACGTACAGTCCTTGGTGTAGACCTCAAACGGCATTGCCTGCTCCGTACTCTCATCGCCTTCCCCTCCCACACGCCCGTATCCGACCGCCGGAAGCCAGGCTGGCCGATTCGGGAGTGCGGGCTTCCCCACCAGGATACGGGAAATCGAAGGGCCGAGCCTACTCATGGGCTGGAGACGCCCCCAGCCGCAGCTAGTCACAGATCGACGATCCCCGGTCACCACCCGTGAGCCACTGTGAGCCACCCGTGAGCCACCCGAAGTTCCGTGGCGCTATCTCTGTCCTTTCACGCCACTATCGCTCCCGGCCCGAGCAGTACCCGCAGCTCGCCCACCAAGCCCCTCCGGCTGTCGACCCGGAACTCCGGAGGCAGCCTCAAGGCTTTGTCACCGACCTGCAGGATCACCGGCTCGTCACCGGGATGCTCGCAGATCACCTGCTTCAGACGGTCCACAACCGAGTCGGTGAGCATCCCGACCGGCAGGTCCACCCTGAGCTCGCCTGCGCCTTCTGCCAGCAGCGTGGGGCGACTCATCTCCAGGCACACGAGCTTTACCTGGTCATCACGGCTGTCGATGCGGCCTTTGACCACCACCGCAACGTCATCCTCGAGCAGCGCTCCCACCTCTGACATGACCTTCGGGAACACGAACACCTCGATCGAGGCCTGGAGATCCTCCAGCACGAAGGTGGCCATCAGGTCGCCACGCTTGGTGTAGCGGCGCACCAGATTGGTCACGGTTCCTCCGACGGTGCGCACCAGACCTTCTCGCCCTCCTGCCGCTCCGGAATCGGAACCGAGCGGGTCACTGGCCGCATCTCGAAGCTCGGCTATGGTCGAGTCGGTCAAGCGCCGGAGCGCGGGCTCGAAGCCTCGTAGGGGATGATCCGATACGTAGAGACCGAGCATCTCCTTCTCGAAGGCGAGGCGGGTGGGCTTTTCGAACTCGTCTTCGGGGACCACTATGTGAAGCCCACTGAAGGCAGCCGCATCCTCAGGGGAACCCACGTCTTCCAGAGAGGCGAATAGCGTCGCAATACCGGCCTGCTCCTCGCGGCGGCGCTCCAGGGTCCGGTCGATGATGTCCTCGAAGACCATGCAGAGCCCCTTGCGGCTATGTCCGAGCGAATCGAAGGCACCAGCCTTGACGAGTGACTCGACGGTCCGCTTGTTCAGAACCATTGGGTCCACTCGCCTGCAGAAGTCGAAGAAGTCCATGAACGGGCCGCTCTCCTCCCGCTCCGTGACAATGTAGTCAACGAGACCCTCTCCGACATTGCGGACCGCAGCAAGCCCGAAAGCTATGCGGAGGTTACCCGCCTCGCCAACGATAGGTGTGAACTCCCCAGCGGATCTATTTACATCCGGCACGAGGACCTCGATTCCCAGTGCCCGGCACTCCCCGAGATAGACGGCTGTCTTGTCCTTGTCATCCTTGACCGAGGTAAGCAGAGCGGCTAGGTATTCCACAGGGTGGTGAGCCTTGAGCCATGCGGTCTGGTAAGCGACCAGACCATAGCCATAGGAATGTGACTTGTTGAAGGCATAGTCGGCGAAGGGCTCGATGATGTCGAACAGCTTCGTGCCGATCTCCTCGCCATAGCCCTCGGCAATGCAGCCGGCGACGAACTTGGTGCGCTCTGCCGCAATCAGCGCCCGGTTCTTCTTGCCACAGGCCTTGCGCAGGTTATCGGCCTCCTCGAGCGAGTAGCCGGCGAACCGCTGGGCAACCCGCATGACCGATTCCTGGTAGATCATCAGCCCGTAAGTGTCCGCAAGGATCGGCTCGAGGTCCGGGTGCAGGTACGTGACGGCCTGCCGCCCGTTCTTCCGGTCTGCGTAATCCCTGTGCATGTTCGCCGCCATAGGCCCTGGTCTGTAAAGAGCCACGAGTGCCGCTATGTCGTCGAAGCACGTCGGTGCGAGTGACCGCATGAGCGCACGCATGGGAACGCCCTCGAGTTGGAAGACGCCAACCGAGTCGCCCTTGCGCAGCATCTCGAAGGTCGGCTCGTCGTCCAGCGGTATCGCGTCGATGTCGGGCCTGCTTCCGGTCGTCCTCCTGATCAGATCCAACGCCCTCTCGATGACAGACAGGTTCCGCAGACCCAGAAAATCCATCTTCAGCAGTCCGAGGGCCTCGACCCCGTGCATCTCGTACTGGGTAACAACCGGGGCGTCCCCGGGGCTCTGTGAGTTGTCCGGCTTTCGCTGGATCGGCAGGTACTCCGTCAACGGATCCTTGGTGATCACGACAGCAGCCGCGTGGATGCCATCCTGGCGCCGCAGCCCCTCCAGCCCCTTGGCAACATCGATGACCTTGCGGGCATCGGGGTCGGAGTCGTACATCTCCCGCAGCTCTGAAGCTGCCTTGAACCCGTCCTCATGGCCCTCTTCCTGCGTTAGGCATGCGGCCAGGGGGGTGTCGCGACCCATGACCAGAGGTGGCATTGCCTTGGCGATCCGATCGCCGACGAGATACGGATAACCGAGCACGCGCGCAGCATCGCGGACGGCAGCCCTCGCCTTGATCGTGGAGAAGGTCACGATCTGCGCCACATGGTCGGAGCCGTAGCGCTCAGCCGCGTACGCGATCATGTCGGCTCTGTAACGCTCGTCGAAGTCCATGTCGATATCGGGCATCTGCTTGCGGCCAGGGTTCAGGAACCGTTCGAACAGCAGGTCGTAGCGGATCGGATCCAGATCGACGATCCCTAGGCAGTAAGCCACACAGCACCCTGCAGCAGATCCTCTGCCGGGTCCCACACGGATGCCCGAGGAGCGCGCATGGGCGATCAGATCCCACACGACCAGAAAATATGCAGAGAATCCCATCTCGGATATGACCCTGAGCTCATAGTCGAGACGGTCGAGTACCTCGGTGGACAGCGGGTTCCCGTAGCGGACCATCGCGCCGTCCATCGCGAGCCTGCGGAGGTAGCTGTCCGCACGTTCCGAGTAACTGGAACCGGAAAACTCCGCAGGAATGGGAAACTCTGGCAGCGCGTCGACACCGAAGGAGATCTCCACATTGGCCCTCTCGGCTATCGCGAGAGTGTTGTCGCACGCCTCTGGAAAATCCCGGAACAGCGCCCTCATCTCCATCGCTGTCTTCAGATAGTGCTCGTCGGAATCGAATTTGAAGCGCTTCGGGTCGTCTATCGTGGCTCCGGTCTGGACGCAGAGCAAGGCATCGTGAGCAACAGCGTCCTCCCGCCTGGTGTAATGAGAGTCATTGGTGGCCAGCAGCGGAGCCCCGAGGGACTTCGCTATACGCACGAGGGCCGGGTTGGTCCTACGCTGCTCGACGAGTCCGTGATCCTGGAGCTCTACGAACATCGAGTCCCGGCCGAAGATGTCCTGCAGCCGCCCGGCGAGCTGCTTGGCCCGTGCCTCGTCGCCGGCCAACAGGGACTGCAGGACCACCCCGCCGAGGCAGCCCGTGGTCGCTATGAGGCCCCCATGGTGGCGCTGCAGCAGCTCCCAGTCGACTCGCGGTTTGTAGTAGTAGCCCTCCAGGTAGGCGGCCGAGGACAGCTTCATCAAATTCCTATAGCCATCGGTGGTCTCGGCCAGCAGAGTCAGGTGGTAATAGAGCTTCTCCCCGCCGCCCGTGTCACCTCCCGTGTCATCCACGCGCCCGCGGCGCACAGGCCGCTCGAAGCGTGATTCTCCGGCCATGTACGCCTCGGTGCCGATGACAGGGTTGATGCCTGCCGCCCTGCATGCCTCGTAGAAGTCGAGGACCCCGTACATGTTTCCATGGTCGGTGATGCCAAGTGCCGGCTGGCCGTCTGCTGCAGCCGCTGAGACGAGATCCCCCAACCGGGCTGCTCCATCCAGCATCGAGTACTCGGTATGCGTGTGCAGATGCGTAAATGACCTGCTGGAAGCCACCCTGCCTACCCTTCCCAACGAGAAGCCCGGCAATGCCTCAGCACTGATCGTGCTCCGGGGCCCGAACTACAACCATGTCGTTTCGACGATAGCGCGTGCTCGGAACCGGCCTGGACTCAGAGATACGTCCCAGGGCGGTGAGTGATCGCTTCTTCCCCGGGAGGCAGCACCCTCTGCCGCATCTCGTCGAGCTGTGCTCGCGCTGCCATCTGCTGGGCGAGCAGAGTGGCTTGGATGCCGTGAAACAACCCTTCGAGCCAGCCGACCAGCTGCGCCTGTGCAACGCGCAGCTCCGACTCGGACGGGACGTCGGCATCGAATGGGATAGCCATCCTGTCGAGCTCAGCCGCCAGGTCCGGGCTCAGGGCGCCTGCCAGCTCCCGGATGGACATCTCGTAGATCTCACGCATCCTCGCCCTGCTGGCCTCATCGAGCGTGGCAGCTCGCACCTCGTCGAGCAACTGCTTGACCATCGAGCCGATCCGCATGACCTTGGCGGGCTGCTCCACGGACTCGCCTTCTCCATGGCCCTCGCGGCTCGGGGCGCCTCCGGGTAGCTTCCGATCTCCGGGATCGAGGCCGGAAGCACCTCGCGAAGCATCTCCATCGGAGCTGTAGCGGTCCGGGTCCATAAGCACGGCATCCGCCTCCTCCGGGTCACCAGCACTACCATCAGGGTCATCGCTCATGTTGTGATCCTTGCAGCCTTGGAGCCGGTCGCCAAGTAGGGCTACCAACTGCTCGCCACGAGCGGCATAGGGCTTTCAACTCGCCAACCCGATCAGCGGAACCCTCATCTCCGCCTCGGTCAGCGAACCGTGCCTCGCACGCAGCAGGCTCTCGCCTGTATCGGCAGGGTCGAGGAAGGCAACCGGATCCCGAGCCACGATGGCGACATCCCCCAAGCGGTCGGCAAATCCTACCGCCAGAGTCCCGCCGAACCAGCCTTCCTCCACGGTCTGCTCGCGGGATCTAACCCATGCCTCATGGCCATGCATCTCCGTGACCGCCGCGAGCAGGTCATCCCCTGCCCCAGGGCGGGCGTGAAGCCACCTGAAGCGTCCTTCACCCGAGATCATGCTCACGCTTGCCATGATCTCGGGTGCGGGTGTGATTGCCGAGCCCTCTATCTGGACCTGACCGTGATCTGCCGTCACCACGAGGGCTGCACCCGGCGGAAGCACCTCGACAAGGTCACCGACCAGACGGTCGGCAGCTCGCAGCTCAGAT
>JAJZJN010000062.1 GCA_021851165.1 Actinomycetes bacterium | reverse complement strand
ACCGCCACGATACGTCTCGGGCGGTTCATTCCACGCAGTAAGCCCCGATCCTGCAGGAATCAGCGGCGAGCACACCAACGCAGATAGGAGATCACGTCGTCGTCACTAGGCGAGGTAGGACCATTCGCGCCATATGCCGTCTCCAGCCTGAACTGCCATAGCTCGGCCGTTGGGGTGGGATCGGGAGGCCACCTGTGCCACCATCCTGTCGGTGCCAGCCTCAATGCCTGGCGCAGCGCCACCGGCCACACCGTCGGATGGAGCACGAGAACCTTCGCTATATACCGGTACCGGATCCTGGCATCCTCCACTCGACAAACCTAACGCCTGTTTGCTAGCCGTTCCCGCATGGCTGTCGGGCTACAACTACTTCGGCTTGCCAAAACGCGTGGCTGCCACACCCACGGCTCTCCAACCAACCGCACCCGCCCCAATCAGAGGCCCGTCGCCTCCCAAGCCCGCCGGCACAATCTGGCTCCCTACGGCGAACGCCAGACGAGCACGCGAGGCAAGCTCGGCATTAGCGGCCTGGAAGAACACCTCGCCGAAACCTAGCGCCACCGAGCCGGCCACTACGATCAACGGGATGTCGAGGAGGTTCACAGCAGATGCCACCGCTCGACCTACCATCCGTCCCGCCCGCGCCCGCTCCTCGGCGGGCGCCTCAACCGGTGGCCTGCCGGTCCGCGCTGCAATCGCAAGACCCGAGGCCTCGGCTTCCAGGCATCCTCTCGCCCCACACGGGCACAGCCGGCCGTCGGGCTCGACCATCACATGGCCTATGTGCCCTGCATTCCCCGAGGCGCCACTGAGCAGGCGGCCGTCCAGAACGATCCCTCCGCCCACTCCCGTGGACACGACCATGGCAAGGAAGTCATCCGAGGTCCGGGCAGCGCCGACCCAACCCTCTCCCAGGGCGAATGCCTTCGCGTCGTTGTCGAGCGCTGTGGGCAGCCCGGTGAGCCGAGCTATCCGTCCACGTAGTGGGAAGGCTCGCCAAGCTGGAATATTGAGCGGTGAAACGAGCTCGCCACCAGCGCTCATAGGCCCGCCGCAGCCGATACCGCAAGCGACTGCCGTTGCCACAGGCACCTCGGTACCGCCGCAACCGGTGCCGCCAAGCACATCGACCACCAGCCGCGCCAGCTCGTCGAACAGCACTTCGGCGTCAGGGGTCGTCGGCGTCGGAACCTGTCGCCTGGCAAGGAGCAGGCCAGCTGGGTCAACGAGCCCGGCCGCGAGCTTGGTGCCTCCTACATCGATCGCCAGGCATGCTTCGCGCTGACCGCCAACCAGATCAGAGAACCCTGTCCCGGCCGACTCCAACGAAACTACCGTAGCTGGAAAAGCGCTTCCACCGACCTAGCGATCCCGCTTGAAACGGTCTCGCAGCCGGCCGTGTGCGTCCTGGACGACTTTGCCCACACCGTCCTTACCCCGCATCGAATGCGACAGATCGTGCCAGCCGGCCTTCCCCATGCGGCTCAGGTTCGTCCATAGCATCACCAAGGAGGTGAACATGATAAGGAAGCCGACGAACCCCACCAGCACCGAGGTGGAGAAGAACGCTATGAGCACGACGGTGCCGATCACGAATCCCGCGATCGACCACTTGACATACCTACCGGCATGCTTGTACACGGTCTCGTCGCGCACCCGCTCGGCGAAAGCCGGATCCTGCTGGTAGAGCGCCTGCTCCAGCTCATGCAATACTCGCTGTTCGTGCTCTGAGAGCGGCACGCTCACCCCCTTCCAACTGCGTTTACCTCCATTGAAGTCAATCTTCGCATACGTGCCGCCGACCTGACAACGGCCATTTCACCCCTCTGCGGTGATCCCCACCTCGGTGTTTGCAAGCCCCGACCCAAGCACGGAAGGGTTCGGAGCCAACCGCGTCCGAACATGCCGTTACGAATCGGCACTCTCGACCTCGATAAGCGGGCACATCTAGATTCTACTGCCGGCAGCTAGCTCCGGCGGCGCGCCAGGAGGGCCGCAGGCCCTACCGCTGTCATCCCGTAGCGATGCCGTATCGAGTCCACTGCCCTCTCCACCCCTTCACGGCTGGAATTGCCGTGGCCGGGACCGTCTAAGCGGAGATCTTCGAAACTGAGCTGCGGTGAGCCGGCCGAGGACCTGTCAAGGCCGCTCAGGCTGATGCCCACCAGACGTACCCCGCCTCTCAGGTCGATCTTGGAGATCAGATCGAACGCCACCTCGGTTATCTCGCTGGTCACCGAACATGGTGTGGTCAACGTGCGCGACCTGGTCACTGTTGCAAGGTCGGCATAGCGGACCTTGACCGTCACCGTCCTGCAAGTCCACCCTGCGTCGCGCAGCCGCATCGAGACCACATCGGCCAATCGACGGACGTGCCGGTCAAGGCCAGAAGCGTCGCGCACGTCGGACGGAAACGTCTCCTCATGTCCGAGCGACTTGACCGGCCGACCAGGTATGACCTTACGTGGATCATCGCCACGCGCCAGAGCCGCTAGGCGGGATCCGGCGGCTTGACCCAGCCGCCGCTGGAGAGTGGCCTCGGGGATGCCGGCAAGCTCTCCGACAGTGACGACACCGAGCTGCATGAGGCGCTTCGCAGTGGCCGGTCCCACCCCACCCAGAGCCTCGACAGGGTGAGCGCTCAGGAATCCAAGCTCCTCCGAGGGCTCTATTGCAACCACTCCCTGGCCCGCCGTCACCCGGCCGGACTCGATGCGGGGCTTCGCTGCCTCGGAGGCCAGCTTCGCCACCAACTTCGTCCTAGCCACCCCGAGCGAGCATCCTAAATGCAAGCTTTCCTCGATTGCCGACCGGACGGCCTGGGCTATTTCCACTGGACCCCCCTGAGATCGTCTGGCCCCCGAGACGTCCATGAATGCCTCGTCGAGTGCGATTCCCTCTACCAGAGGAGTGAACTTGCCCAAGATCCGGTGCAGCTCCCGGCTCACTTCGGCATACCGCCAGAAGCGCCCGGGCAGGAACACGGCGTCCGGACAGCGGCGACGGGCTTCGGTCATCGCCATGGCCGATCGCACGCCACGGGCACGCGCCTCGTAGGTGCACGCAGCTACCACGCCTCGCCCCGCCAGGCCCCCCACGATAACGCAGCGGCCCGCAAGATCGGGGGAATCGAGAACCTCAACCGATGCAAAGAACGCATCCATGTCCACATGGACGATGCCACACCCATCGTATCCACCTGGAGCACCGGGGAGCACTCAGGCTCCCTCTTCGGAGCTCGTGAACCTGATACGCCTGAATCCCTCGGCAAAACGTACCCCCGCCTGGCCACCCTCCTCCTCGGCGCGCATGACCACCGCCCGCAGGACGCCTTCCGGATCACCGGCAAGCTGGCTGCCGTGACAGCGCACCGCCTCGATCTTCCGGTCCAGGCAATGTCCTATGTCCACCCACACCGTGGGTTCCAGGGTTCCGCTCAAGTAAGCGACCTCCACCCTGTGCGGAGGGCCGGCATCCGGGAAATACAGTGGAAGCCCGGCCGCAGGCGAAACCGCGTCCAGCATCGCCATGCCGACCACACGGTGGTCTCGGTGGTTGAAATAGTCCTCTCCGAATATAACGGCCGTCGGGTCCGGGCACAGCACCACACTCGGCCTAAGACGCCGGATCCAGCCAACGAGCTCGTGTCTAAGACCAAGGTCGTTTACGATCTCACCGTCTGGGTATCCGAGGAGATGTGGCTCTGCTGCTCCGAGCACCGACGCAGAGCGCGACAGCTCATCCCTGCGCAACCGGGCTAGTGCGAGCGGATCCACGCTCGGGTCAGTGGTTCCCTTGTCCCCGGTCGTGCAGATGATCACATGGACGTCTGCTCCGCTTTCGACCCAGTGGGCCAGTGTCCCGCCACACGCCACATCCGGGTCGTCGGGGTGGGCATACACAGCAAGCGCCCGCTCGGGAACCCGCCCGACGAGCTCACCTGTCACAGGGTTTCACCTGCGCTTCGGCTCCGTTGTCTTGATCAGAAGGCCGACCTCCCTTTGGAAGTCTTCGACATCGCTGAAGTCCTTGTAAACCGAAGCAAATCGCAGATACGCGACCTCATCGAGCTGGCGGAGCCTGTCTAGAACCGCAAGCCCGACTGCTTGGCTCGTGGCTTCAGCCCCTTCGCTGCGAAGAACATCCTCCACCTCCTGGGCAAGGTGCTCCAGGCTCCCCGAGACACCAGGACGATTCTTCATCGCAGCCTTCACGCCAGCCACCAGCTTGGCCCTGTCGAAAGGCTCCCGCTGGCCCGAGCGCTTGACCACCCACAGCGGCGCCTCCTCCAACCTCTCGTAGGTGGTGAAGCGTCTGGCACATGCAGTGCACTCGCGCCTTCTCCTGATCGCCGCGCCATCGTCGGCAAGCCGGGAGTCGACCACCCTGTCATCGAGACTCGCGCACCATGGACACCTCACAACGACGACGTTAGTGCCGTTTCACGGATGACCTCAGGGAAGGCGGAGTCGCTCGCCTGCTACGACCGTGTCCCCTTGGACCTCCTGTGCCATCTGCTCCACCAAAGGGCGCGGGTCACCGCTCGGATCTATCCTGACGGCTATGGACCACAGGGTGTCCCCTGGACGCACCACGTAGAGCTCGCCCGGATCCAGGCGTTCGGAAGCGAGCGCTGCCGATGTGCCCGATAGCGAGCGACCGGCTGTCGATCGAACCGGAAGGCCCAGGGCCACTAGTAGGCCTAACACCACAACACCGAGCACAACACGCCGTCTCTTGCGCGAACCGCTCCCTACCCTGTGTGACGAGCCCAGCAGGTGTGACGAGCCCGCCGCCGAAGACGGGCCTCTCGCTGGGCGCATCTCGCGCCCAGAAAGCGCATCGCCGGTGACATGGTGCTGCACTCGGTAGCTGGAGTCACCTCTGGGGCCATCCCCCCACCACTGCTCGGATTCGGAGATGCAAGCCGTCTCGTTCATCTTTCCAACCATGCCAGTGAGGTGTGACTCTCATAATGGGAGGATCCCCGGAGATCATCCGAGGCCGGCCCGGCGCGACATTCAGTATCCACACATACACGATGCAATAGAACACCTGTTCGTGTCAAGCAGGAATAGAACTGGTGTTTGCACCATCTCCGGCAACGGTATAACCTGACAATGATAACCGAACATGGGTTCGCCCGATTGCCCGAGGGAGAGCCCTCGGCAGCACACGACGTCATTACCGACTGGTCAATACCCCTTGAGGAGGGCACTGGTCAGTTGTCAGCCGCAATCCAATCCGCACCACACCACCGACAGGGGGGACACATGGCCCAGGCACTGAGTACGAAACGCCAGGAGATACTCGAGTACATAGATCGTTGCATTCGCGAGCACGGATACCCCCCGTCGGTACGCGAGATCGGTGATGCCGTCGGTCTGGCATCAGCCTCGACAGTCCATACCCACCTTGCGGTGCTGGAGCGGGAAGGATACATACGACGCGATCCGACCAAGCCACGGGCCATCGAGCTCAGATACGATCCTTCGTCGAAGCTCGCATTGGCTGCTCGACCCGTGCGCCACGTCCCTCTTGTGGGCGACGTGGCAGCAGGAACCGGGGTCCTCGCAGCCGAGAATGTCGAGGAACTGATCCCCTTGCCCGAAGACTTCACCGGAACGGGCTCCATGTTCATGCTTAGGGTCAGAGGAGACTCCATGGTCGGTGCGGGTATCCTCGACGGCGACTTCGTCGTGGTGCGTCAGCAGCCCGATGCAGCCCCGGGTGACATCGTCGTGGCCGACATCGGCGGGGACGAGGCCACGGTCAAGACATTCAGCCGACGAGACGGGAAGGTCGTCCTCCTGCCAGCGAATCCGGATTTCGCGCCAATAGAGCTCGATCCGGAGCTCGCTGTCATCTACGGCAGGGTGGTGACCGTGCTGCGCCGCCTATAGGCGACCGGATATGGCCTGGCGAGTCCTGCGCCGCCGAGCGGACATGCAGGCAGCGCTGCCGCGGCAGGTGGTGTCCTCATCCGGTCAGCTTCAGCAGGCTTCGCCGACGAGCGCTCCCAGCGTTGCGCGAGCAGCTGCAAGCTCTGAGCGGCTGACGTGCTCGTCGGGAGTGTGGGCCAGCAGCGGGTCGCCTGGCCCGAAGTTCGCGGCAGGGATTCCCGCTCCATAGAAGGTGGAGACATCCGTCCAACCCAGCTTGGCCCGTGTAGCGACACCTGCGGCAGATGCCAGAGCGCCGAGCAACGGGTGACCAAGAGATGGAGGCGCCCCAGGGGCAGCGTCCATCACAGCGAGCATGTCGCCGGCGCCCGCGTCCAGCGAGAGGTCCAGGTAGCGCCGTAGCTCGAGCTCGGCATCCTGGACGCTGCGGTCCGGGGCAAACCGGTAATTGACGGTGACCGAGGCGCTGTCCGGCACCACGTTCGAGGCGATTCCGCCTTCGATCCCCACGGCCTGGATCTGCTCGGCATAACGGCATCCGTCGATGACCACCTGCCGGGAGTCGTAATCGGCAATCCGAGCCAACAACGGAGCCAGGCGGTGGATGGCGTTCAGGCCCACCCACGGCCTGGCGGTGTGCGCCGCACGGCCTACGACGGTCACTGTGGCTCTCATCGTTCCCTGGCACCCTGCTTCGAGAGCACCACCTGTCGGCTCCGCCAGGATTGCCGCATCGCCTCCGATGAGCTCGGGTTGCTCAGCGGCAAGGTGAACCAGAGCATTGTCCGCTCTGTCGGTCTCCTCGCAGGCATAGAACACGAAAGTGAGATCGACGTCTGGGTTCTGGACCGACACGGCAAGATCGACAAGGACTGCCAGACCACCCTTCATGTCGACAGAGCCCAATCCCCACAGCACGTCACCGCGCACATCGGGACCGGCGAACACTGCAGGCGGCCTGGTGGCATCGGCTCCACCTGGTCCCGGTACGGTGTCGAGGTGCCCCGCCAGGACGAGCCTCCTGTCACGCCCGAGCGCGGTGCGGGCGATCACCGAGTCACCTACCCGGGTCACTTCCAGATGTCCAGGCCCGCTCAGCGTCTCCTCCATCCACGCTGCGAGATCGGCCTCCTCGTGGCTGACAGACGGGATGGCAACGAGCTCGGCCGCCAGCATCAGCAGATCAGTCGAACCGTTCCTCATGTGGCGACACCCTCATCCCGCAGCAATGCCTCCAGCCTTGCCTTGTCGTGACGTTCTCCCTCAGCAAGATGCTTGATCACCAGAACGCACGGCAGGAAGAACTCCCCCCCCGAGAACTGCCGAGGACGCGAGGCGTTTACCGCAACGCACCAGGGTGGCACGGCGCCCCGGCTGATCTCCTCTCCGGTGGATGCATCGATGACCGGGATGGACGGATTGAGGATGACACCAGCCCCGAGGACGGCACCGTTGCCGACACGCGCTCCCTCTGTCACCATGCACCTGCTGCCTATGAAGGCGTCGTCCCCGACGATCACCGGAGCAGCCTGCGGAGGCTCCAGCACACCACCTATCCCCACCCCACCTGCCAGGTGAACCCGGTCACCGATCTGGGCACACGATCCGACTGTCGCCCACGTGTCGACCATGCTCTGCTTCCCAACGCGTGCGCCGATGTTCACATAGCTGGGCATGAGCACACTGCCACGCCCGATGAAAGCCCCGTAGCGGGCAGACGCTCCCGGAACTACACGCACTCCGGCAGCCTCGTAGCCATGCTTGAGCGGAAGCTTGTCTACATACTCGAACGGCCCTACCTCGCTCGTAGAGAGCTCCTGCAGCCTGAACATGAGCAGTATCGCCTGCTTCAGCCATGTGTGAACGACAGGGCTGCCGTCGGCGGGATCGATCTCCGCCACCCTGAGCTCGCCTCTGTCGAGTAGGTCTATGGCCTCTTTCACGGCTCGGCGGGCGTCACCGTCGCCAGGTGAAAGCTCACCAGAACGAAGCCACAGGTCCTCTATGCGAGACTGAAGATCCTCCACCGCCCGAGGTTACCCGGCCTGCCGGGTGGCCGGTAACGGCGCGGCGAGGCTCCCCTCCCCGAGCCCGACCAGCCGCGACTCCAGGAGATCCATGCGATGCTCTGGCTGGACCATGGCCAGCCTTACGAACCCGGCGCCGGCATCGCCGTAAAGCTCTCCGGGACTGCCGAGCATCCCGGCAGCCTCCGCCAGTGCCTCCGCCAGCACCCAGCCACCACTCCGCCCTTCTGCGACGGCCCGGTCGGCTGCCCACTTGGGTGCTGCAATCCACAGATAAAACCCTCCGGCCGGCACCCGCGCATCGAGCCCTGCGAACCTGAGCAGTCCCGCCAGTCGATCCAGACGGTCCCGGTAACGACGCCTCTGTTCGGCCACGTGCTCGTCGTCGCCAAGAGCAGCCGCCCCAGCCGCCTGAACGGGACCTGGGACCATCAGGCCCGCATGCTTCCTCACCTCGGACAGGTACCGGACGAGCTCGGGATCACCCGCGTAGAAGCCGGCCCGGAGCCCTGCCATATTGGAACGCTTTGAGAGCGAATGCACGGCCAAGACGCCTTCCACGCCATGCTGGAGGATGGTCTCGGGAGGCCAGCGTTCCCAGGTGAACTCGACATAGCACTCGTCGGAGAGCACCGGGACGCCATTGGCGCGCCCCCAGCTACCGGCTGCCTCCAGGTCGCTCAGGGCACCCGTGGGATTGGATGGGCTGTTGACCCACAGCACCAGGGCTCTCGCCGCGTCCTCGTCGCTGATTGCCGACAGATCCATGCCCCCGTCGGGCGCCTCGGGCACCCCGACGGGTCGGCAACCCGCCAGGATCGCCCCGAGCGCGTAAGTCGGATAGGCCACTGCCGGGTACAGCACCGTATCCCTCTCCGGAGACCGCAGCCGCAGCAGCCACGGCGTCCCGGCGACCAGTTCCTTCGTACCCACACATGCCGCCACGTTGCCTGGAGGGATGGCGATGCCGAAGCGCCGCTCGAGCCAGCCGGCGGCAGCGCCACGGTACTCGTCGCTACCCGCAGAGGCCGGGTATCCTCTCGCCGTACGCGAGCGCTCCATGGCGGCAATCGCCACCCCTGGCGGTGGATCGCACGGAGTCCCGATCGACAGGTCGACCATTCCCCCCGGGTGGCGCCCGGCTGCCATACGTAGACCAGCCAGGCGGTCGTAGGGATACGGCGGCGGCTCAAATCCGCTAGCGGCCGGCCTGGGGCTCAGGCTCGGGCTGGGCCCGGCGCTCAGGCTCGGGCTGGGCCCGGCGCTCAGGCTCGGGCTGGGCCCGGCGCTCAGGCTCGGGCTGGGGCTGGGGCTGGGGCTGGGCCCGGAGTGTGCTCCATAGTTCATGATGCGCTGTACTCACGAAAACGGTCAGTCTCCTGAGCGCCGAGCTTGACGCGGATCTCGATTCCGGCAAGGCCGTGCATCTCCTCGATAACCTCTCCCTCACGATGGATCGCAGCGAGCACGTCACCTCGCTCGAAGGGCACGACGAGGTCAACAACTCCCGACGGTCCGGTGCGGGTGGCCGCCACGGTGTCGAGAAGATCGCAGATGCCCTGCCCGTTCAAAGCCGACACCTCGACTGCCTCTGGGTAGGCGGCGCCAAGCCTATGAAGGGAATCAGCCTGATCGCACTTGTTGATCACGAGCAGCTCCGGGACGTCGCCGGCACCTATCTCACCGACGACGGCCCTGACCGCCTCGATTTGGGCTGTCGGGTCCGCTGCAGACCCGTCCACCACGTGGAGCAGCAGGTCCGCCTCGCGCACCACCTCGAGCGTGGAGCGGAAGGCTTCCACCAGCTGGTGTGGCAGCTTGCGGACGAAACCCACCGTGTCGGAAACCAGAACGGTCTCGCCCCCGGGCAGATCGAGCCTGCGCGTCCGGGGATCCAGGGTGGAGAACAGCCTGTCCTCCACGAAGACCCCTGCTCCTGTCAGCCTGTTCAACAGGGTCGACTTTCCTGCGTTGGTGTAGCCAACCAGGGAGATGGCCCGGTGCCGCGAACGTCTCCGAGAACGGCTCTGGACCTGCCGAGTGGCGGATATGTGCCGGAGGTCGCTCTCCAGGCGCGCCATCCTCTCCAGCAGGCGCCGGCGGTCCACCTCGAGCTGCGTCTCACCTGGTCCCCTGGTGCCGATGCCACCTGCCTGCTGGCTCAGCGCCTTGCCGCGTCCTCGTAGCCTGGGCAACCTGTAGCGCAGCAGCGCGAGCTCTACCTGCGCCTTGCCCTCCTGGCTGCGGGCATTCTGAGCGAAAATGTCCAGGATCACAGCCGTCCGATCTATCGCCGTCCTGCCCAGAACGTCTTGGAGATTGCGCTGCTGGGCCGGTGTGAGCTCGTCATCGAACACCACCGTGTCCGCGTCCAGTGATTCGGACAGCTCCTGCAGCTCCCTGGCCTTGCCCTTGCCAAGATAGGTGGCGGGATCAGGCTTTTCACGCCGTTGTACTACACGAGCCACGACATCAGCACCGGCCGTGTCAACCAGCAACGCAAGCTCGTCGAGCTCTTCTTCCACGACAGCGGGCGAGCCCCAGGGAAACACAACCCCTACGAGAACGATACGCTCACGAAAACTTCGGTCGATCAGGTTCATGGCGCCGAGACAGCCTCGCTTCGCGACTTCACCAGTTCACCCAGGTCAACAGAGACCTCGGCCACCATGATGCTCGGACCGGCCAGAACGATGCCTCCCATAGAACTACCTCCGTCGGCTGGGCCAGTAGGCAACAGCACTTCGAGCGTACCGCCCGGGTTGTGGACGAGCACGCGTCCAGAGGTCAATCCGCGCTCGGCAGCAACAGCAGCCAACGCGCAGGTCCCCGTGCCGCACGCGAGCGTCTCTCCTACCCCGCGCTCCCACACCAGCATCGAGATCTCGTCCTCCCCGGGTCCGGCCCAGCCGAACTCCACGTTGGCACCTCCATCTACTGACCGCTCGAGCACCGGCCCGTACAACGCCACCTCATCCTCGCCCACCCTGCTGCCGATGAGGACCAGATGAGGATTCCCCATGTCAACCAGGGCAGCCTCCGAGATCCTTCCGGCCAAGCCGGTGGGTACCACATCTTCCGGAGCGACACGCGTAATGCCTGCATTGCCCATGTCCACGCTCGCCCACCCGGCCACCGGGGTTCCAGCGCGGCGATAGTCCACCCGGCGCACACCGCCGTCCGTCGCAACCAGGATCACCCCCTGGCCCACGGCGCCAGCCCCTACGGCCGCCTGTGCAAGGCAGCGGATGCCGTTGCCGCTCATCTCTGCTCGACTCCCGTCGGCATTCCACAGCTCCATGGTGAGCGCCGCACCGTCACCGCCGGCGAGAACCCTGATAACCCCGTCTGCCCCCACCCCCAGGTGACGATCGCATAGCGCTCTCACCGCATCTCGAGTCAACCTCTGACGGTCATCGAGATCCATAGCGACCAGGAAGTCGTTACCGGCCCCGTGGTGCTTGGTGAACCGCATGCGCCCGCTCACGATGGACTCAGATCGAAGGCTGCCTTCTTCGGTGCTCATCGAGCTATCCTCCCACTGCATCGCTCGCGGACGTATCCCACAGCGCGACCAGCTGATCGAGCAGATCGCCATCGACATCCAGCCAATGAACGCGCGGGTCTCGCCGAGCCCACGACCATTGGCGACGCGCCAGCACCTTCGTGCGCCGTACGGCGAGGTCAGTGGCCTGGTCCAGGGATATCGCCCCACTCAGGTGCTCGAGCAGCTCTCGGTAGCCTAGGGCCTGGCGCGCCGTGCGAGACATGCCTCCTTGCCTCCTGGACAGCGTCGCCACCTCCTCAACCAGCCCCGCTCGCAGCATCCCGTCGAAGCGCTTCTCTATCAGGGTGTAGTGGAGAGATGGCACCAGGGGTATGCCTGCCAGCACTACAGATGTGGGGGGATATCGCTGAAGCCCAGGTCCGAAGGAGGAGAACCGCCGCCTGGCACCGATGGTCACCTCCAACGCCCGCAGGATCCGGCGCTCGTTGGTAGGCTCCATGCGAGCCGCTGCCAGCGGGTCTAGATCTTCGAGGCGCCGGTAGAGCGATTCCAGACCTCCACGTTCACGAGCCACCGCCGCCAGCTCGGCTGCTACCTCCGGCCACCTCCCGGGTATCTCGAGCCGGTCCACGATGGCGCGCAGGTACAACCCCGTTCCACCGACCAGCAGGCCACGGTGACCACGCTGCTCGATGCCGTCCAGCACGCAGCGGGCCTCTGCCTGGTACCTCTGGACCGTGAACTCGTCCTCGGGGTAGGCGACGTCGATCAGATGGTGCGGGATCTCCTCACGGGCGGCAAGCGACGGCTTGGCCGTCCCGATGTCCATCCCGCGATAGACGGCCATCGAGTCGACCGATACGATCTCCGCTTCGGGCCTCAACCGTGCCAGGCCAAGAGCCAAGGCCGACTTGCCCGCTCCAGTCGGGCCGATGAGCGCCACGTGGCGCATGAGGCCGGGCGGGGTCAGGCCGTGCAAGCCACGACTGGGATCCGCGCCCTGTGCCGGCTCGCTGCGACGAGCGCCACCATCTCTCCCATCAGGTGATGAGGCGCCGCGTCGGTGATCCTCACTGCCACGTAGGACCCGGGTCGGGGCGACTCACCTGCGGTAATCGCACCTGCGCAGTCCGATCCGGCCTTGGAGCCACGAGCATCCGTGGGGATCGGGAAATGAACCAGCTTTCCCTGCCGGCTGCGGCCGGTCATCATATGCGTGTCGCGCTTGGAGGGACCCTCCACCAGAACTTCCTCTACGAGCCCTATCCGAGCACGATGCTTGGCAAGCCCCGAGCGCATCAGCACGGCCTGCAGCCGCTCGAAGCGGTCCCCCACTACCTCGGGATCCACGAATGACTCCGCCATCGCTGCGGCGCGCGTGCCCGGGCGGGGCGAGAATACGAAGGTGAAGGCCGAATCGAACTGGGCCTCTGCGACCACCTCGAGAGTCCGATCGAAGTCCGCGTCGGTCTCCCCGGGAAACCCGACAATCAGGTCGGTGGTTACCGCAAGATCGCCGATGGCCAGCCTCGCTGCCCGCAGACGATCCAGGTAGCGCTCGGCGGTGTACCCCCTGCGCATCGAAGCGAGCACGCGGTCACTACCTGACTGCATGGGGAGATGGAGCTGCTCGCACACTGCCGGCGTCGTCGCCATCGCTTCGATGGTGTCGGTCCGCAGGTCCTTCGGATGTGGGCTCGTGAACCGGATGCGGCTTATCCCCTCGATAGCACCCAGGGAGCGCAGCAGCCCTGCGAACAGCGGGCCGCGCCTGGTGATGTCCCGGCCATAGGAGTTGACGTTCTGACCGAGCAACGTGATCTCTGTCACACCCTGGGAAGCGAGGCGGCGAACCTCATGCTCGATTGCCTCGGGCGACCGGCTCTTCTCAGGTCCCCGGACGGAAGGAACGATGCAAAATGCGCAGGAGTTGTCGCATCCTGCCTGTATCGTCACCCACGCGGCATAGGGGACTTCGCGCACCGCTCCGAGTGAGAGCACGTCGTCCACCATGGCACCAGCAGTTGGATCCTCGTTTGAACCTGGAGCATCGAGCACCTCCAGTACAGGACCCTCCTCCGCCGCCCGGTTCAGCAGCTCCGGGAGGTGCGAGACGTTGTGGGTGCCGAACACCACGTCCACGTATGGGGCCCGGCGCAGGAGCGCTTCCCCGTCCATCTGGGCAAGACAGCCACCTACCGCTATCTGCATGCCTGGCTTGCGCTCGGTGAGAGGTTTCAGGTGTCCCAGGTGACCGTATAGCTTGTTGTCGGCATTTTCACGTATGCAGCAGGTGTTCAAGAGCACCACATCGGCATCCTGTAGATCCTCGGTTGGCTCCATCCCCTCTGCCACGAGCAGGCCCGCCATCCGCTCCGAGTCATGCTCGTTCATCTGGCAACCGAAGGTCCGTATATAGAACTTGCGAGGCACGCTACAAGCATAGGCAGCGATCCGGGCCATCCCGGCATGGGTCCCCGAGCACCTGCCCAACGGGGCACTCCAGGCGGTCGCCGTCGGCCATCCGAAGGCAACGATCAACTGTGTTTGCGTTTGACCTCCTCCCCATAGCTAAAGCCAGAAGATTGCGGGGCGCGTTTGGTCAGCTCGGTGAAACAGCTGGAACGACGATTGCTCCAGCCCGGGTCCACGAGCTACCCGCATCTGAGGTGCGCCACAGGGCAGTCAACTGCTTGCTAGAGGTGAGCGGGCCGGATCTGTCGCTGGCGATCGCCCACCCTCGAGAGGGCGGGTCCGAGGAGGCGAGGGCGGGCAGCGCTCCGGCACTCAAGACCAATCCCATGGCAAGTGTCGCGGCGGCCAGCACACGGGCTGCGGTCCAGACACCCGAGGTGGACGTACGCTCGCGATACAGCCTCTGGTTCGCCCGTAGTGCCATCACACCAACCACCGCGATCAGGGCAACGAGCGGGGCGGAGTTCGGATCCGTGCCGGTGCCTCCGAGGACGCCGAACCCCATGGAGAACCACCAAGTGGCGGTACACCATCCGACGCACGCACCGACCCAAGCCCGCACCGCCCGACCGCTCAGCAGACCGGCACCGAGCACAGCCATCACCGCCACCAGGCCAGCGTTCACGGGTAGCGGGACCCTGGCTGCCATCGCTGCGACAGCACTAACCGGAGCCGCTAGGGTCCCGGGGAGCATGGCGCCAGCCGCGCGTAACACTCCGGCCAGGACGCTGCCACGCCACCAGCCTTCGTACGGCCAAGCCTGCAGAGCAGCCATGAACAGCCAGAAGCCTCCCAACGCGCGCAGCAGCACCCGGCCCAGCCGGCCGTTCTGCCACAGCCCGACCGGCACGTAAAGCAAGAGCGCTGCAGCCAGGATGTAGAACAGCACCGAGCCGGGTGAACCCACGAGCCAGCCGGCCCCACGCACCGCGAGGCCCCCGAGCGCCTCCCCAACGAGCCACACCAGCAGCCCCCAGAGCATGGACGCCCGCAACGCAATACGTCCCAGGATCTGCTGTCCTCCGAAGAGGATTCCCAGTGCGATGCCAACCTGTATCCACACGCTGGCGCTTGCAAGGATCACCTGGTGGTCCTGCCATGCGTAGATTCCTTTGTCTATGATCCCCCCGAGCATGCCGGGCTGCGGAAGCAGGGCCCCGAGCACGTTGTGGGCGAAGTGCCCGGGCATTGCCGGCTGCGCCTGGAGAAGCCCATCGAGCAGCCACAGCAGGCCCAGGCCCACGCGCA
>JAJZJN010000206.1 GCA_021851165.1 Actinomycetes bacterium | reverse complement strand
GAGCCAGCACAGTGCCGACCGGTCCCCAGCACAGCCGCAGGCACGGATCCAGCCATACCTGCAACGGGGCCTGAGCCATGCCAGATCCAAGCGGGCCCCTTGAAGTGGGTTCCGTGGCGCATCGGCCCTGTCGGGTTCCGCCGCCTGGCGCTCGCATCTATCGTGCTGCTCACCGCGATCATCCTCACGGGCGGGGTAGTCCGGCTCACCGGCTCAGGCCTCGGATGCTCGGACTGGCCACAGTGCTTCAGGCATCACTTCGTCGCGCCCGACTCGTTCCACCCTTTGGTGGAGTTCTCGAACCGCATGTTCACCATCGTCCTCACCGCAGTCTTGGCAGCCACGGCAATCGCTTCGCTTATAAGACGCCCTTACCGGCGTGATCTCGCCATCTGGTCCTGGGCACTGGTGGGAGGAGTGTTCGCTCAGGCGATACTCGGAGGGGTGGTGGTCCTCTCCGGCCTCTTCCCGCCCTTCGTCATGCTCCACTTCCTCCTGGCAATCGTAATGGTCGGTGCTGCAGTGGTTCTCCACTGGCGTGCCGGGCGCCCCGATACGAAGCCGGTGGTCACGGTCGGTCCTGAGGTCCTGTGGCTCTCGCGGCTCATCCTGCTGGTTCTGGGCGCTGTGCTGGTGGCCGGCACGGCCACGGCGATGGCGGGCCCCTCAGTGGGAAGCGTCGGAGCCCAACGACTGCCAGTGAGCTTCGCCGCAGTTGCCCAACTGCATGCCGACATTGTCTGGCTGCTGATAGGGCTGACCCTCGCCATGCAGTTCCTCGTGCATCACGAGCGCTCTCCGATGCCCACCCAGAATCGAGCACACATCCTGCTGTACGTCATGATCGCCCAGGGTGCGATCGGCTACATCCAATATTTCACCCACGTTCCCCTAGGCCTAGTCGAGCTCCATATGTTCGGTGCAACCCTGGTCTGCATAGCCGCCATCCGCCTTCACCTCGGGCTGTTCAACCGCCAGCCCGCAAGCAGCGGTGCTGGTGCATCCGGCGCACACCGCGGCGAGGCCGCCGTGCTCCCTGCCCCGACGATGCGTAGCGCCCGGAGCGCCGTGGTGAGCTAACCTTCCTGGTCTGCAAGCGGGCGTAGCTCAATGGCAGAGTCCCAGCCTTCCAAGCTGGTCATGCGGGTTCGATTCCCGTCGCCCGCTCTCGAAATTTTCATGCTGGAGCTGCCGGTCGGAGCACCAGCGAACGGCGAGAGACGACGGGAATCGAACCGATGCCGGTCGCTCCTCCGCTCCAACGACGCTCT
Source organism: Actinomycetes bacterium (assembly GCA_021851165.1). Taxonomy (GTDB): domain Bacteria; phylum Actinomycetota; class Acidimicrobiia; order Acidimicrobiales; family JAJZJN01; genus JAJZJN01. The sequence continues at coordinate 1,335 of JAJZJN010000206.1, read as the reverse complement.
GGTCGTGGAATGCCCGTGTAGCTGGCAATGACCTTGCTCGTTGTCTCTGCCGGCGGATCGAGGCGCGTTTCAGACGACCACGAACTCCTTCGACCCAGCCCGGAGCGCTACGACAGGTCTGTTGGATACGCGACCGAGACCTCTTCGATCGACTGGGAGAAATCGCGCCAATTGTTGGTGATGAAGCGGTCGGCGCAGGCGGACACAGCCGCGGCGAGATGAACGGCATCCGCTGGCCTCAACCCGTACGAGGCACCGAGGGCCACGGCAAGCGAGGCGATCGCCTCGTCGACAGGGCGCAGATCGAGCCTGGCGAGCAACGCAGCGGGGGCCGCGACCTCGTCGTCGGTGCCGTCGCGCGGGCTGTGTTGCGTGCACCCGTGGGCACGTATATGCCATCACGTGCGAGCAGTTGCGACCCTACGCCTGCAAAGATGCCGGCATCGTTCGGCGGCTCCTCGGGGAACAGCGCCAACACCCCGGTGCCAAGCGGATGGCCAGGTGCCGCGGCATAGATCAATACGTCCGTGTCGAACGCGTCCATCAGGGCAGCGCGTCTCGATCTGTCCTGATCGCGCTCACCAACTCATCGGCACGGTCAGCCGTGATGCCCGGCGATCTCGACAGGGCACTTCGCCGACCGGTCTCGAGTAGCTCCCGGGTCTGCTCTGCCGTTCTCAACGCCTGCTCCGCGCGACGGCTACGAAGCGCGCCTGGCCGCACGACGACCGCCACCGGCCGACCGTGGCGGGTGATCGTGATCTCTTCTCCCCTGCCGACGCGGTCAACCACTTCGGGGAGTGCTGCCCGTGCCTCGCTGATCGTCATCGTCATCATGTATGCTGGTATAGGCTGGTATAGGCTGGTATAGGCTGGTATAGGCTGGTATAGGCTGGTATAGGCTGGTATAGGCTGGTATATGCTGGTATATGCTGGTATACGTCCATCAGGTAGCCGGTCAGAGCGGCGCTGAGCGCGCCTACTGTCGCAGATGCCGGGCAAGCTTGCCGGGGCTGCTCCCGCAGCTCGCTCGGGCTCGAGAAGCGACAACACAGCAGCTCCAGAGATGCCAGTGGAGTGGTTGCGCGGACTCCTGCAAAGCACGTCAGTTGGGACTCGACCGTTACTACCGTTATTGGCCACTGCGGGCCAATGCAGGCATCTCTTGACCGTCGGGCCAAGAGCCCACGTCCAGGCGTGTGTGGACAATGAGCGCAGCGGCAACGGTGTCGCTGCATGGGACCACCTTGACGCTCGGAGACGAGTCATCGAACCCGAGACGATGCGACGGACGCGAGCCAGATGTCGGAATAGCCCCGGCATCTGCGGCGAGGT
>JAJZJN010000205.1 GCA_021851165.1 Actinomycetes bacterium | reverse complement strand
GATCTACGTCGCTTCGTCCAGCAGCGGCTGATCCCGACGGCGATGGAGCCACGCTGTGTCGTAGTAGCCCCATCGGCAGCCGCCGAGGAGTACACGTTGTACTCGGCTACCCAGATCCCCCACATACTTCGTGTGATGCTGGCGCTGACGACCGGCATCCCCGAGCAGAAGATCCGGGTGATAGCACCGGACGTCGGCGGGGGATTCGGATCGAAGCTAGACGTCTACGCGGAAGAGGTGATCGGTCTTGTCCTGGCACGCAAGCTGGGTCTGCCGGTTAAGTGGACCGAGTCGCGCAGCGAGGGCTACCAGGCGACCATCCATGGTCGTGACCAGATACAGGACGTAGAGATCGCGGCCAGAGCGGACGGGACGTTCCTCGGGCTCAAAGTGAATCTCCTGGCTGATATGGGCGCCTACCTTCAGTTGGTCACTCCGGGAATCCCGATTCTCGGGGCGTTCATGTTCCCCGCCATTTACAAGATGGACGCCTACTCCTTCAGGTGCACCGGTGTGTTCACCACCAAGACTCCCACCGATGCCTACCGGGGGGCGGGTCGTCCGGAGGCGACTTTCGCAATCGAGCGAATCGTGGACGAGCTGGCAAATGAGCTGGGGCGTGATCCGCTGGACCTGCGTCGGCAGAACTGGATCCGCCACGAGGAGTTCCCGTTCACGACCATCGGTGGCCTCACCTACGACTCAGGCAACTACGAGGCGGCTACCGCCAAGGCTCTGGAACACTTCGACTACGACGGATTGCGGCGCGAGCAGGCCGAAGCCCGGGAACGCCATGATCCGGTGCAGATAGGCATTGGGATATCCACCTTTACCGAGATGTGCGGGCTTGCGCCGAGCAGGGTGCTTGGCTCCTTGTCGTACGGGGCCGGGGGATGGGAGGCGGCCGGGGTGCGGATGCTGCCGACCGGCAAGGTCGAGGTGGTCACCGGTACCAGCCCGCATGGCCAGGGGCACGTCACGTCATGGAGCCAGATAGCGGCGGATAGTCTCGGTGTGCCATTCGATGACATCGAGGTAATCCACGGGGACACCATGTCAAGCCCGAAGGGGATGGACACCTATGGCTCCCGCTCGCTCGTGGTGGGCGGCATTGCCCTGCATCTTGCCTCCACCAAGGTCATCGACAAGGCACGTCGGGTCGCTGCGCACATGATGGAGGCAGCCGAGGCCGATGTCGAGTTCAACGACGGTGTCTTCTCGGTACGTGGCTCGCCCGACGCGAGGACGACCATCCAGGACGTGGCCCTTGCTACGTTCACGGCGCACGACATGCCCGAGGGGATGGAGCCGACGCTCGATTCCGACGCCGTGTTCGATCCCGAGAACTTCTCCTTCCCGCATGGGACCCATCTTTGCGCGGTCGAGGTGGATACCGAGACCGGGCGTTGCTCCATCCGGTCCTATGTATGTGTAGACGACGTCGGCTCGGTGATCAATCCGCTCATAGTCGAGGGTCAGGTTCACGGCGGGCTGGCCCAGGGGATCGCCCAGGCCCTCTACGAGGAGGCCGTCTACGTGGTGCCGAGCGCGGCCGACCTGCCGAGCTTTGTCACCGACAGGACGGAGACTCCCGCCACGAGCAATCCGCTCGGCGTGAAGGGCGTTGGCGAGGCGGGCACGATCGCTTCCACCCCTGCCGTTATCAATGCCATTGTCGACGCACTGCGTCCGTTCGGGGTGAGCGACATCCGCATGCCGGCGACTCCCGAACGCGTGTGGCGCGCCGTGCAAGGAGCGGGCCTGGCTGGAGGTGCGCGATGATTCCTGCCGGCATCGACTATGTGGCCCCCACGAGTCTGGCCGATGCCCTGTCGGCCCTGGCAGAAGGAGGGGAGGAAGCCAAGGTGCTCGCAGGCGGGCAGAGCCTGCTGCCAGTGCTCCGGCTGCGGTTGGCGTACCCGTCGTTACTCGTCGACTTGGGACGGGTCGAGGAGATGCACGGCATCCGTGACGATGGCGACAGGATCGTGATCGGTGCGATGACAAGGCATGCCGACGTGATGACTGATCCGCTTGTTGCCAAGAATGCAGAGCTGCTGGCCGTGGCAACGGCTACCGTGGCAGACCCTGCGGTGCGCCATCGTGGAACATTCGGTGGGTCTCTGGCTCATGCCGATCCTGCCGGAGACCTGCCGGCGGTCGCTCTCGCCCTCGATGCCCAGATGGTCGTCGAAGGCCCGCGGGGCAAGCGTAAGCTCGCGGCAGCGGACTTCTTCGTCGGCTACCTCCAGAGCGCCTTGGGGCCGGACGAGCTGCTCGTCGAGGTGGAGTTGCCCAAGCGCGAGGGCAACTGGAGAGTCCATTACGAGAAGTTCAGTCGGGTGGCGCAGGCATGGGCAATCGTCGCAGTGGCCGCTGCCGTTCGCCGGGACAACGGCACCATGTCAGAGGTGCGGGTGGGGCTCACGAACATGGGGCCGACTCCGCTCAGGGCCCGTCGAGTCGAGCAGATGTTGGCTGGGGCCTCGGCAGAGCCAGGAGCTATTGCTGAGGCAGCTGGGTATGTAGCCGAGGGCACCGATCCGCCGGCTGACCTCGACGCGGACGCCGACTACAAGCGCCACCTGGCCACGGTGCTCTGTGAGCGGGCGCTGCTGGCCGCAGCCGGGATGGCGTGAGGCGCAGGAGCCCCG
>JAJZJN010000061.1 GCA_021851165.1 Actinomycetes bacterium | reverse complement strand
TCCACCGTCAGGGGTCGAGGCGATGCCCACCACCGGAGCAGCGAGGGCCCTGGCGCCCATGGATCCGTAGAACTGGGCATCTCCGAAGGCGAACACCCCGCCGTCGGAGGCGACCTCCCAGTACCCCCCACCGTCAGGCGTCGAGGCGATGCCCACCACCGGAGCAGCGAGTGGCCTGGCGCCCATGGATCCGTAGAACTGGGCATCTCCGAAGGCGAACACCCCGCCGTCGGAGGCGACCTCCCAGTAGCTGTCGGCTGCGGATCGGGAGTGACCGATGGCGTACAGCTTCGGAAGGAGCCATTGGGCCAACCACTGGCCACCGGCTATGGAGATATGGACCCCATCCGACCTGCGGACCTTAACGCCATCTATAAAGCTGGTGAATTGCCCGCCCGGGTCGAGCTTCGCGTTGAGATTTATCACGGTGGCTGTCCCGGGGAACTGTGCCGCTGCCTGGTAGATGAGCGAGTTGACCTCGTTCACCCGGGCGTAGCTGTCCTCGGGCCACGTGCCGCCGTTCGACGGGGGCGGCTGCTCATCGAAGTACGGGGAGGTGAGCAGTACGACCTTCGCCCCTTCAGACGAGAGGATCTTTATGGCCGTGACCAGCTGACCCTCTATATATGCGTCGTAGGCCGGCTGTCCTGCCCATGCCCAGTGACCGTCCCACATGCGGTTGACCGTTTCCCAGCGTCCCACGAGCAGCACCGCGACGTCCGGGTTGGTCTGGGCTACGTCCTGGCCGTATATCTGCGGCCACTGAGTCGAACCGGCCTGGCCGTTGCACTGGGAGGCTACCTGTGGCCAGATCTTGCCCTGGAGGAGGATCGGCTCCCCCTCCACGACGCCGCATCCGAGGATCCCATCGTCGGTGATGTCCACTCCGAAGTCACCGGAGACAGTCGACAGCCCTATTCCGAGGGTCAGGGCAACAGAGTCGCCCACCATCAGGACCTTCTCAGAAGGGATGTCCAGGGGCAGCCCTCCGTGCTCGTGCCATGTGCTCCCGGCGTCGGTGCTCGTGATGATGGTCCCCGAGCCGCCAACGGCGACGCATAGAGAGGCCGACGGGCAAGAGATACCGTGGAGGTCCTGCAGCGTTCCAGAGTTGCGTAACCCCGAGCCCCCAGCCACGGCGCTGCCGCCCGTCAGGACGGTGCCGGCCGTACCAACTGCTATGCACAGCGATACCGAGGGGCAGGATACCCCCCATAGCGGCTTCGAGGCAGGCGTGTACTCCCACCTCCAGCTCCCCCCACCGTTGGTGGTGTAGTCGATGATGCCGGAGTTACCGACGGCAAGGCAGGCCGATGTGCTTGGGCACGATAGCCCCGCCATGAATGCCTGGGTGCCTATCGCATGCACGGTCCACGTCGCCCCCCCGTTGGTAGTCACCAGTGCGTTCGGGTCGGCGCCGACGGCGACGCAGTCCTCTGAGGTGGTGCATGACAGGCCGGCGAGGATGTCGGTGGTGCCCGAGGCCTGTGGCGACCAGGTGTAGCCTCCGTCAGTGGTGGCGAGGATGGCGCCGTTGTCGCCGTCTACTATGCACTCCGAGACGGTAGGGCACGAGATACCCCAGAGCATGTCGGTGGTGCCCGACGCCTGCGGTGTCCAGGTGCGTCCAGCGTCGGTGGTTACGAGGATGGTGCCGCCCCCGCCTACTGCCGTGCAGGCTTCTGCGGAGGCACATGCAACGCCCATCAGGACCTCGGATGTGCCGGATATCTGCGGCGTCCAGTTCGCCCCGCCGTCGCTGGAGGTGAGTATCGTCCCGCTCTCGCCGACAGCTACGCATACGCTCGTCGTCGGGCATGCCACGGCGCTCAGGGACGCTGTCGAAGAACTCCCGGAGCTGGATACGCCAGCGGCGGCATCCGGGCCGGCTGTACTGGCACCCGCGGTCGGTAGGGCAGCTACCGAGGGGATCAAGAGCACTACGAGCGCCACGATCCACAGGCTGCCCCACCTTCTCATGCCGCTCGATCCTCCCCGGGGTTCGTGACGTCGCGTGGTGTTGTCGCCCGGCTGCGGGCATCCCTGATCTACAGGACCGCTAGGATAACTCTGAATAGATGTTCGCGTATGGCGCGAGACATCCCGTGCCTCCCGGCGCGAATGAGGCTGCACCAGCAGGCTTCAGAGCTTTAGGCAAGATACCGACAACCGGCAACCCAGTACACCGGCAACCGATAGCGAGGCACCACTCTGAGAGAGTTCAGTTCCGACAACTCCGGTCGCATACCAGGAACGGCCTGGATGCGGCAGCGCCGAGCGGAGGCATGGGAGCGATTTGCTGTTGCAGACCTCCCTACGGAAGCAGAGGAGGTATGGCGTTACAGCGGAATCGATACCTTTGACCTGGACAGGTTCAGCCCACGGCAGCCCGTGGCGGCCGGGGGTCTCTCCACGGCGATATCGCAGGCTCGGCTTCTTGCCGGACGCGTTGGGGAGCGGTGTGCTCTTGTCGTAACCGTAAACGGCCAGGTGGCGGAGATCGAGATAGGCACCGGTGTCCCGGCAGGGTCGCTGGATGTCGAGCAGGCTTCCGTGAAGCAGGATCCGGATCACCGACTGGGCGAGCTGGCGACACCGCGCGACGCGTTCGGCCATCTTCACGATGCGTTCATGACAGAGTCGGTCCTGCTGGGCATTCGGTCCAAGGCTCGTCTGGATGCGCCGGTCGTCCTGGTGCATCTGGTCGGTGGTTCTTCGGATGCCGAGGGCCTGCGGGTCGCCGCCTTTCCTCATACCGTGATCGATCTGGGCGAATCGGCAGGCGCATCAGTGGTGGAGGTACTGGGGAGCCTCGAGCCGAGCCTTGACGGCGATGGCGGGCCGGCTCTGGTGGTCCCGGTGACCGAGTTGCTTGTCGGCGACGGGGGTGAGCTCAGCTACGCGAACGTCCAGGTGCTCGGATCGGGATGCGTCCAGGTGGGTACTCAGGCCAGCCGTGTAGGAAGTGCTGCCAGTCTTCGTTCTTTCAGCGTTGGGCTGGGTGCTGGTTATGCGCGCCTACGCACGGACTCGGATCTGGTGGGAGAGGGCGGGTCGACGCTTCTCCTGGCGGGTTATCTCGGGACTGGGCAGCAGGTCCACGACTTCCGCACCCTGCAGGACCATCGGGCACCTCGAACCCGTAGCGAGCTGCTGTTCAAAGGGGCACTGTCGGATGCCTCACGATCCGTGTACAGCGGGCTCATCCGCATTCGTAATCAGGCACACGGCGCCGATGCCTTCCAGACGAACAACAACCTGGTTCTCTCCGAGGGAGCTCGTGCGTACTCGGTGCCGAATCTGGACATACAGGAGAACGACGTGAGATGCAGCCATGCCTCGACGGTGGGTCCCGTCGACGAGGACCAGCTCTACTATCTCGAGTCACGCGGGATACGGCCTGATGCGGCAGAGCGCCTGGTGGTGGCAGGATTCTTCGCGGAGCTGGCTCAGCGCTCGCCGGTGCCCGGCGTGGGCCTGTGGATGGAGCAGGAAGTGGCCAGCGTGCTCGGTCTGCCTGCGCCTGCGAGATCGTTGCCAGCGCCAACGCGGGCGGGTGCGGATGGGAACGGTGAGGGCAATGGGTGAGGAAATGAGGGTGTGCTCCGTCGACGAGGTCCGTCCCGGGACTGCGCGACGTTTCGACATAGGTTCTCATCGGATAGCCGTCGTCCGCGTCGAGGACGACTTCTATGTGATAGGTGATACCTGCAGCCATCAGGCATACTCGCTTTCCGAGGGTTTGGTGGACGAGGATGACTGCCTGATCGAGTGCCCCAAGCACGGTTCGGAGTTCGATCTCGTGACCGGTGCCCCGCGTTCGTTGCCGGCCACCAAACCGGTTCCGACCTACGAGGTGCGTGTGGACGGCGGCGATGTGCTGGTCACCGTGCCATGACCTACACCAGAGCGATGCATGCTCTCGAACTGTCGGGCCTCCGGGCAGGCGTCGCGGGCCGCGAGGTGCTCGAAGGTATCGATTTGTTGGTGCGCAGTGGAGAGGTGCATGCAGTAATGGGGCCCAACGGGTCGGGCAAGAGCACCTTGGCGAACGTGGTCATGGGCAAGCCTGGCTACACGGTGCTGGGCGGATCGGCGACCCTGGACGGCAGGGACCTGCTCGACATGGCGACATGGCAGCGTGCGCGTGCCGGTCTGTTCTTGGCGCCGCAATATCCTGTCGAGGTGCCCGGAGTGCCGTTGGGGCGGGCTCTCGACTCCGCCTCCGACGACGAGAATGCGTTGAGCAGGTTGGCCCCAGGGGAGATAGAGAAGGAGGCGGCCAATGTCGGCTTGGACGCTTCAATGATCGGACGTTCGCTCAACGTCGACCTGTCGGGCGGCGAGCGCAAGCGTAGCGAGACGTTCCAACTGGCGGTTCTCCAGCCGAGGATTGCGCTCCTGGACGAGCTCGATTCTGGTCTGGATGTGGACGGCCTGAAGGCGGTGGCCAGGCGCATAAGCGCCGCAGTGGGGGAGTGGGGGCTCGGTGTCGTTGCGATCACTCACTATCAGCGCCTGCTCAAGGTGCTGGAGCCCGACATGGTCCACGTGCTCGTGAAGGGGCGGGTGGTCGCCTCCGGAGGACCCGAGCTCGCCAGAGAGATCGAGCGCTCAGGCTACGCGGCATTCACCGACGGCTGATGCAGCGGGCCCGCCAGCGGGCGGTAGCTGCTCTGGCGCCGCGCTAGTCCGTAGTACCGACGTCACCGGCGCTTGCTGCCTCGTCGAGACCTTGGGCCAGGGCATTCCACGACAGTGTGGCGCATTTGATCCGAACCGGGAACTTGACCACTCCTTGAAGGGCGGCAAGCTCTCCCATGGCCTCCGGGTCGATCAGGACACCCTCATCCTCGGTGCCTCCGCGGTCCTCGCCGTCCTGCGAGGCTGTGCCATCCCGGTCTTCTCCGCCGGCTCCAGTGCCGAGATGGGACTCATGGATGGACATCATCGACTTGAAAGTCTTGATGAGATCACGCACCTCGTTGACGGGTTTGCCCTTCACCGCAGCCGACATCAGCGATGCCGAGGACTGGCTAATGGAGCAGCCCTGGCCCGATATGCGGATATCCGACAGGACGCCGTCGTCGACTTGCAGGTACACCACCACTTCGTCACCGCAGAGAGGATTGAATGCCTCTACGCGTTCAGCGGGAGGCGACGGCAGCTCACCGCGATTGCGCGGGCTGCGGTAGTGGTCGAGGATGATCTCGCGGTAGAGGTCTTCGAGGCCTGACATTGGCTCCTCGTCGGTAGCGTTGGTGGTGATTACCAGAACAGGTTACCGGCCTCAGCCAACGCGTCGGCCAAAGCATCGACATCGGATTCGTCGTTGTATAGATAAAACGATGCTCGTGCCGTGGCCGTCACTCCCAGGTGCCGCATCAGTGGCTTTGCACAGTGGTGGCCGGCTCGTATGCATACCCCCGACTGGTCGAGGACTTGTGCGAGGTCGTGAGGATGGATATCGCGGTAGGCGATCGACAGGACTCCACCTCGGTCATCCACCCCGGCAGGGCCCATGATCTTGAGATCGCCACCGAAGCGGTCGTTTAGAAGCTGCTGGGCGTAAGAGGTGAGAGAGCGCTGATGAGCGCCTATAGCTTCCATCCCTATCGCCTCAAGGTATTCCAGCGCTGCGGCCAGACCGATGGCTTCTGCTATCGGGGGAGTGCCTGCCTCGAACTTCCAGGGAAGCTCGCTTGGGACGAAGCCATCCAGGCGCACATCGCGTATCATCCCGCCGCCGCCGAGGAAGGGCGGCATGTCCTCCAGCAGATCGCGACGGCCCCACAGGACACCGATGCCGGTGGGACCGAGCATCTTGTGACCGCTGAAGGCGAGGAAGTCGCAGCCGAGTGCCCCGACGTCTGTCGGCAGGTGGGGTACGAACTGCGCACCGTCGGCCATGACCACCGCTCCGGCGGCGTGTGCGAGGCGTGCTATATCGGCGAAGGGGGGCATGGTTCCAAGCACGTTGGACATGAGGGTGAGCGAGACGATCTTGGCCCCGGCTACGATGTCCTCGATGCCGGTCAGATCCAGGCGATAGGCGTCGTCAATACCGAGGAAGCGAAGCTGTATGCCGCGCTCCTCGGCCAATGCCAGCCATGGAACGAGGTTTGCATGGTGCTCCATCTCGCTTAGAACTACGATGTCGCCGCGCTGCAGGTTGTGGCGACCCCACGAGTATGCGACGAGGTTGAGAGACTCCGTAGCGTTCTTGGTGAACAGCACCTCGCGCGCAGGGTCAGGCGCATGAATGAACCTGCCGACGCTCGTACGTGCGTTCTCGTAGAGGCGGTCGGCCTCCTCGGCCATGGCATAGACGCCTCTGTGCACGTTGGCATGGGTGGTCTCGTAGTAGTTGTCCATGGCATCTAGCACCATCCTTGGGTGCTGGGACGAAGCGGCAGAGTCGAGATAGACGAGGCGTCGCCCTCCTACCTCGCGCGCCAGTATCGGGAAGTCGGCCCTGATCGCCACGGGGTCTATGGATGTGCCTGAAGCGCTCAGCGTTTCCATTGCTCGTACCCCTCTTCCTCCAGGCGGTCGGCAAGGGCTGCCCCACCTGTTTCAACTATGCGACCGCTGATCAGTACATGGACGACGTCCGGCCTTAGATCCTGCAGGATCCTCGTGTAGTGGGTCACCAGGAGAACCCCGAGAGCGGGCCTGGCATCGCGCACTGCCTGGACTCCTCGGGCTACTACGCCTAAGGCGTCGACGTCCAACCCGGAGTCGGTCTCATCCAACACGGCCAGCTCTGGATCGAGCAGTGCCATCTGCAATATCTCGTTCCTCTTCTTCTCGCCACCGGAGAATCCCTCATTCAGATGGCGATCGCCGAATGACGGGTCCATACCGAGCTTGTCCATCCATTCCAGCATCGACATGCGGACCTCCAGGACCGACAGGTCCATTCCCTTACGGGCAGACATGGCCTGGCGCAGGAACTGCAGAACCGGTACACCTCCGATGGTCTCGGGGTCCTGGAACGCGAGGAACATTCCAGCCTTGGCGCGCACGTCGGGTGCCCAGTCCGTGACGTCCTGGCCGTTCAGGCGGATGGAGCCGCCTGTCACCTGGTAGGCAGGGTTGCCCAGGAGGGTGTTGGCGAGGGTCGACTTGCCCGACCCGTTCGGCCCCATCAGGACGTGGATCTCACCTGCGCCCACCGTGAGGTCCACCCCCCGCAGGATGCTCACCCCCCCGACGGCCACATGAAGGTCTTCTACCTCGAGTAACGGCGTCACACCTGACAGTCTATGCCATGGTAGATATTTACACTACACAGATAGGGGCAATGTGGAGTCTTGCCATGCCGCAGCCCCACCCGTGCCGGGTATCGGTCAGCCGGTGCTCGCCACCGCCCGGGTTGTCGGTTCCGATAGCGTCGGTCAAGTGAGCGATCCCTGGACATATTCGGGCAAGGTGACGGTGCTCGACCAATCCGGTGGAGTGGTGACCCTCGTCGATGAGTCGACCTTTGCTATAAGCGGGCGGAGTGGAGACATGATCGTGGGTTCGGCCCAAGGGCTGTTCGTGAGGGACACACGGATACTGTCGCGCTTCGAGTTGCGGGTGAACGGCGGACCCCCGGAGCCCCTGGCGGCTCTGGCTGAGGACCCATTCTCGGGGACGTTCGTCTCGCGCGCGCAACCCCGCCCGGGGCATGCGGACTCGACGCTGATGGTATTCCGGACACGCCACGTGGGCCAGGGCATGCGCGAGGACATCACTTTGCGTAACTTCGGGGACGAGCCCACGTTCTGTTCACTTGAGCTGTTCATCGACGCCGACTTTGCCGATCTGTTTGCCGTGAAGGAGGGGCGCGTGCGTCCAGACGATGGGGAGCGCTCCCGAGAAACGGGCTCCGAGGGGCTCGTCTTGTCGTGGAGGCGGGGAACCGTGAGCCGAGGCACCCAGCTTCGCTTTGTTCCCGAGCCGTCGGCCCAGGGCGAGGATCTGGTGCTCTTCGAGGTGATCGTTCCTGCACGGGGCAGGTGGGAGGCGTGTGTGGAGGTCCACCCGGTCATAGAGAAGAAGGTCATCGCCCCCAGGTACCTCTGCGGCCAGTCGGTAGAGCGGGCGGCGCCTAGCGAGCGCCTGGCACGCTGGCGGCGCCAGGTGCCCCAGGTGGACACCGATCACGAGGGGTTGCGTCATGTAGTGGAGCGCAGCGCCGAGGATCTCGGGGCTCTGCGTATATTCGACCCGGACTTTCCCGAGCGAGTGGTCCTGGCGGCGGGAGCCCCCTGGTTCATGACGGTGTTCGGTCGTGACTCCCTCATCACGTCGTGGATGGCACTGTTGGTCGACCCGGATCTGGCTTTGGGTGTGCTGCAGACCCTTGCGCGCTTCCAGGGCCAAGACGTCGATCCACGTAGCGAGGAGCAGCCCGGACGTATCCTCCATGAGATGCGCTTCGGTGAGGCCCCCTCGCTGTCACTTGGCGGAGGGAGCATCTACTACGGGACCGCTGACGCAACGCCGCTGTTCGTGATGTTGCTCGGCGAGCTGCGTCGCTGGGGGGTGGCTCATGAGGCTGTCGATGAGCTCCTCCCCAATGCCGAGCGGGCGCTTGACTGGATCGAGACGTTCGGCGACAGCGACGGGGACGGCTATGTCGAGTACAAGCGCGCCACTGATCGTGGTCTGGCCAACCAGGGCTGGAAGGACTCCTTCGATGGGATCCGCTATGCAGACGGGAAGGTAGCGGAGGCGCCGATAGCCCTGTGCGAAGTACAGGCCTACGTGTACAGCGCATATCTGGCAAGGGCCCACTTCGCACGGGAAGCCGGTGACGAGGATACTTTTGGTCGTTACCGCTCCAAGGCAACCCGGCTGAAGGCCGATTTCAACCGCGACTTCTGGCTGGAGGATCGCGAGTGGTTTGCGGTTGGACTCGATCCCGACAAGCGCCCGATCGATTCGCTTGCCTCCAACATGGGGCATTGCCTATGGACTGGCATAGTCGATGACGAGAAGGCTCCTCTGGTTGCCAAGCACCTCATGTCGGCCGAGATGTGCAGCGGGTGGGGAGTGCGCACGCTGGCCACCACCATGGGAGGCTATAACCCGATCAGCTATCACTGCGGCTCGGTCTGGCCTCATGACACTGCGATAGTCGCGGCAGGTCTGGCTCGATACGGGTTCATGGAGGAGGCCCAGCGCCTCATCACGTGCCTGCTCGATGCGGCGATGAGGCTGGGAGGAAGGCTCCCAGAGCTGTTCAGCGGGCTTGATCGCGACGAGCTCGCCACGCCGGTCGGTTACCCGACGTCGTGCTCGCCACAGGCGTGGGCTGCTGCCGCGCCGCTCATGTGCCTGCGGACTCTGCTGAGACTCGATCCCTGGGTCCCATACGGCATGACGTGGCTCGCCCCGGCTCTCCCCGAGGGCATGCGCCATCTGAGGGTGGAGGGAATACCTCTGGCCGGATCACGGGTCACCATCGAGATCGATGGTGACGATCTCCATGTGGAGGGTATGCCGAGCGAGGTCAGGCTGATAACCGAGCCTCGACATCCATCCACAGCCGTCTAGCTGGCGAGGAGGCTCACGTTAGGCTGGCCGGATGCCGGAGGCAGACCAGGTGGCCCGTCAGGGAGAGGAGGTGTGCCATGTGCTCGCCGTGGATCTGGGTACCGGGGGCCCGAAGGTTGCCCTGGTCTCTCCGACGGGTCGCGTGGTAGCCAGCGCGTTCAGGCCGGTTCGCCTCAACCTGATCGCGGGCGGGGGAGCCGAGCAGGACCCTGCGGAATGGTGGAGCGCAGTTGTGGCTGCGGCGCGGGAGGTTCTCGGTGCTCCAGCAGGCCGTCCGGGCCGGGTGGTCGGACTGGGATGCACAGCGCAGTGGTCGGGCACGGTGGCCGTGGATCGTGAGGGAATGCCGGTGAGGCCGGCTGTCATTTGGATGGACTCGCGCGGAAGCGCTGCGATCCGCCGCCAGAGCGGTGGTCGGGTCAGCCTTCTCGGCTACGACCTTCGCAAGGTCGCGCGATGGATTCGTCTCACGGGAGGCGCGCCCGGGCAGTCGGGCAAGGATCCCACGGCCCACATATTGTGGATCCGGGAGGCCGAGCCCGATGCATACGAGGCGACTTATAAGTTCCTCGAGCCGGTGGACTGGCTGAATCAAAGGCTGACCGGGAGCTTCCGCGCTTCCTACGACTCGATCGCGGCGCACTGGGTGACCGACAACCGGAAGGTGCGGTCGGTCCACTACGACGCCACACTCATGGCGATGGCGGGCCTGGAGGCAGCCAAGCTCCCGGATCTGGTGGCTCCGGCAACCGTGATGGGGCATCTTCGCAAAGAGGCTGCAGACGAGCTGGGTCTCCCCCCTGGGCTCCCTGTTGCAACCGGGACTGGCGACCTGCACTCAGCAGCAGTCGGATCAGGAGCGGTGGCCGATTTCGATGCTCATCTGTATATCGGTACTTCATCATGGATCAGCTGTCACGTGCCATTCAAGAAAACCGACCCGTTGCATAACATCGCATCGATCCCGGCCGCTGTTCCCGGCCGCTACCTCGTGGCAGACGAGCACGAAACGGCTGGAGCGTGCCTCGAGTTCCTGCGGGATTCGATCATCTACCCAGACGATGCCCTGGCCACTCCTGTGCCTGACGGGGCCGACGTGTACCGGCTGTTCGACGAGATGGCGGCGTCGGTCGTCCCCGGGTCGGGGGGTGTGCTGTTCACTCCCTGGTTGAACGGAGAACGCTCGCCTGTGGACGATCACACGATCAGAGGTGGCTTTCACAATCTGTCGCTCGGGACTACCAGGGCGGAGATGGTGCGGGCCGTATACGAGGGTGTCGCGTTCAACTCGCTGTGGTTGCTCGAGGCTGTCGAGCGGTTCTGCTCGCGACGTATGGATACTCTGACGTTCATAGGTGGAGGAGCTAACTCCGGGCTGTGGTGCCAGATCCACGCAGATGTCATGGGGAGGAGGATCCGCCAGGCAGCGGAACCGGTTCTGGCCAACGTTAGGGGGGCGGCGATGCTTGCATGGTTGGCGCTGGGCCGGGTGAGGGTGGAGGACCTACCTACGATGTCGCCAGCGGCGCGCACGTACGTTCCGTCCGCGGATCCGGCAGACCGCCGGGCATATGGCGAGATGTATGCCGAGTTCGTAAACATGTACAAGGCGACGAAGGCCATATACAGGCGCCTGAACGGATCATGAACACTTGCAGGGAGATCGCGGTTCGCGCTAGACGGTAGGCGGCAGAGAAGGGCTTGGAGCATTGGAACCATCCGACCTCGATTTCATATCCGACATGCTGGAGGCCGAGCTTCGCCCGTATCGTGACTCGCACCGCACCTATTCCAGCCTGCCGGCAAAGGGCCGCCCGAAGGACGAGGTACTGAGCGAGATGCGAGAGCTCGCGGCCGTTGAGGAGCGCAAGTGGCGTGATGGCTACGTGTCCGGTGCGGTGTACCACGGGGGAGCCGAGCACATCAGCTTCCTGAACGAGGTGTATGCCGTGAGCTCCCAGGCGAACCCACTGCATCCGGATCTGTGGCCGAGCGCGATCAAATACGAAGCGGAGATCGTGGCGATGACCGCGTCGATCCTTGGCGGCGGGCAGGACGGCGTGCGAAGCGTGTGTGGTACGGTCAGCTCCGGGGGAACCGAGAGCATCCTTCTGGCGATGCGCACCTACAGGGACATGGCCCGTGCCGAGCGTGGGATAACCAGTCCACAGATGGTGGTGCCACTCAGCGCTCATGCCGCTTTCGACAAGGCAGCGCAGTACTTCGGCATCGAGCTGGTGCCGGTCCCTGTGGGATCGGACTGGCGGGCTGATGTCGCAGCCGTGCGCCAGGCGATCACCGACGACACGGTGGTGATAGTGGGGTCGGCACCCGGTTTCCCCCACGGGGCGATCGATCCGATCGAGGAGCTGTCGACGGTAGCGCTCGAAGCGGGAGTTGGCTTCCATGTGGATCTGTGCCTTGGCGGTTTCGTTCTCCCGTTCGCCGAGCGCCTTGGTTACAACGTGCCGGTGTTCGACTTCAGGCTTCCAGGTGTGACGTCGGTCTCGGCAGACACCCACAAATTCGGGTATGCGGCGAAGGGTACCTCCGTGGTTTTGTATCGCAATGGCGATCTACGCAAGTACCAGTACTACAAGACGGCCACGTGGATGGGAGGGCTGTATTACTCGCCGACTCTTGCCGGGAGCCGGCCCGGGGCGCTCGCAGCAGAGTGCTGGGCAGCGATGCTCGCGTTCGGGGAGGAGGGATACATGGTGGCCACCGATGCGGTGCTCAGAGCTGCCGCAGCGATCAAGGACGGGATCAGGGGTATCCCGGATCTGCGAGTGCTCGGCGATCCGATGTGGGTGGTGGCGTTCGCATCCGACTCGCTCGACGTCTACGCGCTCAGCGACAGGATGGCTGCGCGGGGCTGGAGCTTGAACGGCTTGCAGAATCCGCCTGCTGTTCACATATGCGTTACCCTGCGCCATGCGCAGCCGGGGGTGGCCGAGCGCTTCGTGGATGACCTGAAGGCATCGGTGGGCGAGGTTCGGGATTCCCCCGGCACTGAGGGCATGATGGCTCCCATATACGGCATGACAGGGACGGTGAGCACTCGGGAGACCGTCGAGGAGCTGCTGACGCGCTACGGAGATCTTCAGTTCAAGGTGTGACAAGCCTGATGGGCGTGCTGCCCGCGCTGGCCAGGTAGGGTCGGAGCTGTGAACCGTCCCTCTTCGAAGGCAGTGAAATCTTTGATAGCCCTGACTGGTGTTGTAGGCACCATAGCCAGCGTCTGGTGGTTTGCCCTGAGACCGAGGCGTAGGCGCCATGTCGAATAGCAGTACCGCTCCCGGCTCGCGAGCACGATGAGTGCCGAGCGCTCTGCCCGCGATGTTCACCGAGAGATACCCGTGAGGTAATCGAGGGTTCGCGCTGCGTTCATCGTGGTTGCGTAGGGTTCGCTGCGATGCCTGGTGGCGAGCTGGTTCTTGGCGGAGGGAGCGGGAGCGCTCTCGGGATTCCGTCGGCCACGGTGCTTGTCGTTGACGATGAGGAGAGCTATCGGGAGGCGCTCGCCTCGGGTCTCGGGCGGGCCGGCTTCCGGGTGAGGTCGGCGTGCAGCGGGGCCGAGGCGCTCGGTGTGGTGCGTGCCGGTGGCATCGACGTGGTGTTACTGGACATCGTTCTGGCTGGTGGCATGCCTGGCACGGAGGTATACCGGCGGATACGGGCCGTCTCGGCAGCTCCTGTGATAATGGTCTCGGCGCTGGGCGACGAGCTGGATGTGGTCCTCGGTCTGGAGATCGGCGCGGCGGACTACATCAGGAAGCCCTACAGCATGCGCGAGCTGGTTGCTCGTGTGAACGCCGTGCTGCGGCGCAGCTGTGAGCAGGTGAACTCCGAAGGAGTGCTCATTGCCGGCCCGCTGGTCGTCGATCCCTTCAGGCGTGAGGTCCACTGCCGCGGCGTGCCACTCACCCTCTCCCGCCTGGAGTTCGACTTGCTCGAAACCCTGGTAGATCCTCCAGGACGCGCCAGGACCCGAGAAGAGCTCCTGGACAAGCTCTGGGCCGATCGAGACCTGGCCGACACGCGTACCCTCGATACCCACGTGAGGCGACTTCGGGCAAAGATCGAGCTGGACGCGTCCGATCCGAAGTACCTGGTCACCCTAAGGGGCATCGGCTTCCGCTTTGATCCCGAGGGAAGCGGTTGAGCGTTGGGTCTTCGGTGCAGGTAGCCTCGAGCACACCCGGCTGATTCCGATGCGCTCGCCGCAACCGTCTGCATGCCTCTGGACATGGGGACCCCGACCCGCATGCAGGCCCGGTCACCAGGTCGAACTAAAAGGAGCTAACCCCCGATGAGCATAGCAACGATCAACCCAACCACTGGGGCAACCGATCGGATGTTCGAAGCCCACAGCGATGCGGAGGTTGACAAGAGGCTGTCGGCGTCGGCTGGCGCGTTCGATGCGTTCCGTCGCAGCAGCTTCGTCGACAGGGCGCGCTGGATGGTGGCGGCAGCCGAGCTCTTAGAGGGAGAGCTGCCCGACATCGCCCAGGTTCTTACAACCGAGATGGGAAAGACATTTGCAGCGGCCAAGGGCGAGGTTGCGAAGTCGGCTCGTACCATGCGGTACTTCGCTCAGCACGCGGCGGGCATGCTGGCAGACGAGCCGGTTCCTGAAGCGGGACTGTCGGCGAGGGTTGCCTACCGTCCGTTGGGGCCGGTGCTCGCAGTGATGCCATGGAACTTTCCTCTCTGGCAGGTGGTGCGCTTCGCGGCTCCTGCGCTCATGGCCGGCAATGTAGGGCTGCTGAAGCATGCGTCGAATGTTCCCCAGACAGCTCTGTTGATCGAGGACGTGTTTCGTCGCGCAGGTTTTCCTGAGGGCGTTTTCCAGACCCTCCTTGTCGATGCCAGTCGGGTGAGCCGTCTGGTTTCCGATCAGCGTGTGAAGGCGGTTACGCTGACAGGATCGGATCTGGCGGGCGCTTCTGTGGCGTCGGAGGCGGGCCGATCATTGAAGAAGTCGGTGCTCGAGCTTGGCGGTAGCGACCCCTTCCTGGTGATGCCTTCAGCAGATCTACAGCGTGCAGTCGCCACAGGGGTAGAGGCCCGCATACAGAACAACGGGCAGAGCTGTATCGCAGCCAAACGCTTCATCATCCACGACGATGTATACGAGCAGTTCGAGCAGGCCATGGTGGAGGCCATGGAGAGGCTTACCGTCGGCGATCCGATGGAGCCGGCGACCGAGCTCGGTCCTCTCGCCACGGAACAGGGGAGATCCACTGTCCAGGCGCAGGTCTACGACGCCCGCGCGAAAGGAGCGAGGGTCCTCTGCGGAGGAGAGCCCATCGGCGGAGCCGGCTTCTTCTATCCTCCGACGGTCCTTGCCGGCCTCGACGCGCGGATGCGTGTGTTCGGCGAGGAGGTGTTCGGTCCGGTGGCGATGCTCTACCGGGTGGGTGATGCCGGCGAGGCGCTTGCACTTGCCAACTCGTCGGTGTTCGGCCTGGGGGCGAGCATCTGGACGGAAGATCCCGTCGAGCAGGCCCTCTTCCAAGAGGAACTGGAGGCTGGCATGGTCTTTACGAATGCACCTGTTGCGTCGATGCCGGAATTGCCCTTTGGTGGAGTAAAGCGGTCCGGTTACGGCAGGGAGCTCGGCTTGCACGGACTCCGCGAGTTCTGCGGCGTGAAGACTTTGTGGAGCGCCTGAGCAGCTCGGTCTTCGCGCGTTCAATGCCTGAGCTTGGATACCAAGAGCCGTTCGGGCACTTCGCCGATCGCATCGGATAGCGCAGCCAGAGAGGCTGGGAGGTGCTCGCGGGTGGCGAGCGGTATCCCGAGCAGCATTTGACCTATCTCACGCCTCCGATGCTCCACCACCTCGCGAACCAGATGCTCACCGTCGTCGGTGAGAGACAGGGTCACTTGGCGTCGATCGGGACTGTCGCGCGATCGCTTGGCCAGCCCCTTGCGGACCAGGCGATCGCACATCCGTGTGGCTGTCGAGGGAGTCACCCCAAGGATCCTCGCGAGATCAGCCATCCGGCACGGCCCCCTGGAGGCGACCACGACCATGGCCCGGTACTGAGTGAGAGTGATGTCCTCGGTGGTCTCGGCCAGGGTGCGCAGGGCCATCATGACGAGAGCGCCACCAGCCACCATAACGGTATCGGTCAGGTCTTCCTCGGTCAGGTCTTCCTCGGTCAGGTCTTCCTCGGTGGGCAGGATCTCGCGATCGGCGACCTGAGTACCGGGCAGCTTGCGTGGTGCCCCGGTAGGCACACGCGCTCTGGTCATCGATGATCGCTCC
>JAJZJN010000060.1 GCA_021851165.1 Actinomycetes bacterium | reverse complement strand
CACGCGTCATCGACCTTGCCCTCGGTCGAGACGTAAACCTTTTTGGACGTTTTCCCAGCCACACCCTTGCCCACAACGCAATGATAACCAGGTTGGGCGAACATATGTGCGATGCCATCGCCGACCAGGATTGGCCCATGGTGACCCACCACGTCGCCAACTGTTAGCAACCCGCTGGCAGCAGGCCCTCGCGTGCACGGCGCTCGTCCCTGCGCTAACGCCTCGATCAAAGTGCTTGCTATCATAAGAATGGATAAAGGTCGCTAGACGGGCAGGGGCATCCAGGCAATGGCAACTCATAGCCGTCATCGTTCAGCCGCACACCGCCCGCTCTGGTTGAACGTCGCCATCACGGGCACCACCCTTGCTCTGCTCGTTGCATCCGGCACGCTAGCGCTCCGGGCGCTGGGGTCAGACACGGGGGGCGGCTCGTCGGCATCGGCCGCGCAGCTCGCTGCATCGGTGCCACCCTTCGACATTGTCAGCACGTCACCTTCGTCGGGTGCGACCAATGTTGCTCCTGACACCACGATCACGGTAACCCTTTCCTCCCCCGTCGGCGCGGACAGCCCTTGGCCTACCCTGTCTCCCCCAATGCTCGGCTCGTGGCAGGCGACAACCCCGACCACTCTGACCTTCACTCCAAGCGGCTCGTTCGTGCCCTCCACGCCGGTGACACTTACCATCCCCGGCGGGAAAGGTGGCATGGTCGGGGCGCAGGGACAGCGCCTAGCCTCTGGCGAGACAGTGCAGTTCACCATCGCGCCCGGATCCGAACTACGCCTCCAACAGCTGCTCGCCGAGCTCGGCTACCTGCCGGTCTCCTTCACCCCGACGAACCCCGTGCCGGTACCGGCAAACGAGCAGGCACTCCCCCAGCCTGGAACGTTTTCATGGCGCTGGAGCACTCTGCCCACATCGCTCCAGAGCCTGTGGGTACCCGGACAGCCCAACGTCATCACCACTGGAGCGGTGATGGCATTCGAGGACAACAGCCAGCTGACGACCGACGGCATACCAGGCCCTCAGGTCTGGACCGCTCTGCTGCAGGCCATCGCTGCCGGCCGGACCGACCCTCAGCCCTACGATTACGTCTACGTCTCCAAGGTGCTACCTGAGACAGTCACCGTCTGGCGCGACGGGGCTATCGCGTTCACGACCCTGGCCAACACCGGGATCCCCGCTTCCCCTACCCCTAACGGCACATGGCCCGTCTACCTGCGCTATCGCTCCCAGACGATGTCTGGGGTTAACCCCGACGGTACGCATTACAGCGACCCTGGAATACCATGGATCAGCTATTTCTACGAGAGCGATGCGCTGCATGGATTCATCCGGGCAAGCTATGGGTTCCCCCAGAGCCTCGGATGCGTGGAGATGCCGTTCTCCTCGGCTGCGGTCGTATGGCCACTCACGCCAATAGGCACGTTGGTAACGGTCCAGTAGGGTGTGGCGCCCCCGTACGGGCGTGCGGAGCAGCCGGCCACGAGCCGCTCGCGGCCGCAGCCGTATCTTCACTCTGCTAGCCGCATCCCTGGTAGTGGTGATAGCAGCAGGGGCACTAGTCGCCCTGCGACAGTTGACGACCTCGAACGGACACCATCCGGAGGTCCCGGTGCCCTCGCACCCTCCCGTGGCGCTGGTCCCCTGGTCGTGGAGCAGCGAGACATCCTTCTACCAACCGCCGTCGCCGTTGCCATCCGAACCACCCGGCACGCTCATCCGGATCCAGCACATGGCCCCCATAGTCCCGATACCGAAGGGAGCTACTGCCTGGCGGATCCTGTACTACTCGAGATCGATCGTGGGCTCGGACATAGCGGTGTCAGGAGTGCTCGTGCTTCCAGCCAGGCCGGCACCACCGGGGGGCTGGCCGCTGGTGTCCTACGCGCATGCCACCACGGGAATCGCAACTGCCTGCGCTCCATCGCGCTTTGCCTATCTAGGATGGATCACAGATCTCGGCGGGCTGCTCCATGCGGGGTACGCGGTCGTGGCGACGGATTACCCGGGGCTCGGAACACCTGGGGTCCATCCTTACCTGGTGGGCGTCAGCGAAGCCCGGAGCGTGCTCGACGCCGCTCGTGCCGCGCGCGAGGTTCCGGGAGTCGACATCTCGAACCGCGTCGTAGTCCTCGGGTACTCCCAGGGAGGCCAGGCAGTCCTGTTCGCCGGCCAGCTCGCAGCGAGTTACGCCCCTGACATCGACTTGCTCGGGGTGATCGCCCTTTCCCCTGGCATAGCCATTCCGGAGCTCATATCGCATCTGTCGAGCTCGGCCAGCATGAACGGCTTCTTCGTCACGGTGGCCTATGCATGGTCACATACTTACCTCGATTTACCCATCACCTCCCTGCTCCGACCTGCAGCGATGGCTCTCATCGGCAACGTCGATACCCAATGCGAGAATGGTCTGGTCAAGACGTACTCCTCACTCCAGCCGAGCCAGGTTGAGCAGCCCGACCTCGCCGCCAATGAACCATGGCAGCGCTATCTAATCGAGAACGATCCAGGCCATTCGCCAAGCCATGCGCCAATCCTCGTCGCACAGGGCGAGCAGGATCCCCTCGTGCCCTACCAGCTCACCGAATCGTTCGCTCAGATGGCTTGCGCCCGCGAGCACGACCATGTCCGGCTCATGCTCTTCAGTGGCGCGGGGCACTACACGGTCACCCTCGACTCACGCTCAGCAGTGCTGAAGTGGATCCGGAACCGATTCGCCGGCATCCCCATCCGGCACGGCTGCCCCGGGGTGCCGCCACCTCCGGGCGGTGTCGTCCCATCGGTCTGAGCGGTGCGGGCCACACCTGCCTGCGGGCCAGACCTGCCTGCGGGCCAGACCTGCCTGCAGACCAGACCTGCCTGATCGCTCAAGCGAACAGCGGGTGGGCTAGACCCAGCTCCACGAGGCTCTTGCCAGGCGAGCGAGGTTCGGCAATTCGCTCGTCTGGCGACCCAGCCGCCATGACGTAGACATTCCACGCCACCGCCAGACCGGCAGGCTCTATGTCTCGGTAAATCCGCTCCTCGAGGTCCGGCCGCCGCAGGAACCCGGCCTCCTCGAAGTGCCGGGTCCACCACCGGTAGGAGGCGATCGTGAGATGGCCCTCTATCGGATTGCCCTCGGAATCACGGTAAAGGTCCTCGAAAGGCACCGGACCGTCATAGTCCGGCCCCAGCGACACGTAGTAGTCGAGCCTCGCTGGGAGAACCTTGCCATCGAAGAAGCCAGCCGGGCCGGGACCGTCACTCGGGCCGAACGACGGGATCGTCGCGTATAGGAAACCTCGCGAGACGCGCCTCAGCTCCCTCAGGGCTTCAGGCACTCGTGCCGGGGGGAGATGCTCGAGGGTCTCGAGCACGCTCAGCACGTCGAAGGCTTCGTCCGGCCAGGGAAGACCCTCCATGAGGTTCCCGAGGCGGACATGGCCGCGCGCTCCCTCGGCTGGATGCTCCACGGCGAACTCGCTCACGTCGCATCCCTCGGCATCTACCCCCAGCTCGCGCAAGGCTTCCACTAGGTACCCCTTGGCGCAACCGACATCGAGAACCCTCTTGGCACCCCGGAAGTTGCGCCATATGAGGTACGCCGACACATCCGCGTTTGAGCTCACACGGTCGTAGGTCGCATATCCAGACAGCCCGCCCCGGTCCCCCGAAGGGTCACGACCTTCTCCGAAGTAGCTCCCCGCGTACATACCCGCCGCATTGGCATGCCACGACACCCGATCCGCGGCACCGGAGAGCTCCCGCCCGGCCAGGGCCATGAGGCGCCGAGCCCGCTCGCTTGACCCCGCAAGGCGCTCCAGCACATGACGCATGGGCGGCACCATCACTCGCCAGGTCTGCTTGGCCATGCGGGCGAGGCTAGCAACTGGACGTCGCAACGTCTGGCGGTGAAAGCACAGGGCGGCCTGGCCCACTGCCGCCGGCTCGCGCAGCCGCTAGCCTCGCCATTCGTGGAAGACCTGGCGATCATGACCGAAGGACTTGCTCGCTCCTTCGGTGGTGCCTGGGCTGTCGCGGGAGTGGATCTCGCGATCGCGCGCGGCGAGATCTACGGCTTCCTCGGCCCCAATGGAGCGGGCAAGTCGACCCTGGTTCGGATGCTCTGCACGCTGCTACGTCCCACTAGGGGGCGCGGCCTGGTGGCGGGCTACGACATATCCCACCAACCGGAGCTGGTGAGGCTCCGCATAGGAGTCGCGCTCCAAGAAGCAGCGCTCGACGATCGCCAGAGCGGCCGAGAGCTGCTCGACCTCCAAGCGCGTCTATACGGGCTCAGGCGAGCCGAGCGACGCGCGAGGCTGGCTCAGGTCATAGACATGGTCGACATTGGAGCTGCCATCGACATGCCAATAGGAACCTACTCAGGAGGTATGCGCCGGCGCCTCGACCTCGGCGCCGCGCTCGTGCATGACCCGGAGATCGTCTTCTTGGACGAGCCGACGACCGGGCTCGACCCCGCGAGCCGCTCCACTGTGTGGAACGAGGTCCGCGCCTTGAACTCCGAGCTTGGCACCACCATCTTCCTCACGACGCAATACCTGGAGGAGGCAGACGAGCTTGCAGGACGGATAGGCATCATATCGAGCGGTCGGATCGTGGCCGAAGGGCCTCCCGCCGATCTCAAGCGCAGTGTAGGCAAGGACGTGATCGTTGCCAGGATCACGAGTCCCGGCACCGGCACGAGTCCCGGCACCGGCACGCCTGCCCGCATGGAGAGTGTCCTCACGGCTCTAAGAGCCATCCCGGGGGTTGAAGCCGCCGACGCGACACCGGGCCAGGCCGACGAGATCATCGTCAAGGCAGACGATGGAGCCGGCATCATGAGCCCGATCGCTCTAGTCCTTCACGAGTGCGAAGCCCGGGTGACCAGTCTCACGTTGAGAACTCCCACCCTCGATGACGTATTCCTCCATCTGACAGGCACCCATCTGCAAAGGAGGGATGATGCCTGACGGCACCCCAGAGGTCACCACAGCGCCTGGCCCTGTGGTCTCCCCCCCGATAGCACCAGTGGTCGAGGTCCACGCCCGTCCCGCAGGATTCCTGGCGGACCTGCTCACGATAGCCGGGCGCGCCATACGCCAGATACCACGCGATCCCGCTGCTGTGATACCGGCGGTCATCGTGCCTGCGTTCTTCTACGTGATGAACGTGGGGGCCCTGTCCAAGGTAACCAATGCTGCTGCAGGAATCGACTTC
Source organism: Actinomycetes bacterium (assembly GCA_021851165.1). Taxonomy (GTDB): domain Bacteria; phylum Actinomycetota; class Acidimicrobiia; order Acidimicrobiales; family JAJZJN01; genus JAJZJN01. The sequence goes on along the minus strand of JAJZJN010000060.1, from coordinate 10,618 downwards.
AAGGCCTTCGAGCTCCCGGTATCGGTGGTGTTCGCGGTAACCGGCGTGTCACGCGCCACAGCTCTCGTGACCGACATACAGAACGGGTACTTCGACCGGCTCCTGATCACCCCTGTCAGGAGGCTGCCACTGCTGCTCGGCCTCATGATGGCCGATCTTGCCCTCGTGATGGCCCTGTCTATCCCCGTGCTGTTGCTCGGGCTCGCCTACGGGGTGCACTTCGCGACAGGCGCTGCTGGCATGGCGGTGTTCGTGGTGCTGGCCGGGCTGTGGGGCCTCGTCTTTACCGGACTGCCGTACTCGATCGCATTGAAGACCGGGAACCCGGCTGCAGTGGGATCGAGCTTCGTGCTGTTCTTCCCGATCACTTTCCTCACCACTGCCTTCGTCCCCAAGCAGGCGCTGACGAGCTGGATGGCGGACGTGGCGACCTTCAATCCTATGACCTATCTCCTAGCCGGCCTCCGCTCGCTCGTGACGACCGGCTGGGATCCCGTAGCACTGGGCCAGGCCGTGCTGGCGGTGTCGGCATTCGGTGTGGTTACCATGACGCTGGCGATGCTGTCATTGCGAAGTCGCGTGCGCCACCGTTGAGCTCCGTTCAGCTCGCCTGACCGGCACGATTCCGCCACCGTGGAAGCTCGTCCCCGATACTACGGGCCTGCGGGCGGTCTACCTCACGCTTTGGCGCTTGCCCGCTACTGTACGTGTGGTGCGTGCCGCATCGCTCGGTTATGGTGACAACATGACAGAGTTGACATCTTCGGGCGAGGCACCACCGGCCTCCCTGGTGGGCTCACTGCAGGTATTCGCCCTCCCAGACATCCTCAGGTTTCTCGCGTCCTGCTCGAAGACAGGAGAGCTCCAGCTCGTGGCAAATGGCGTCGAGGGCCGGCTATGGCTGGATGGCGGAGACCTCGTAGCGGCCACCATCGGCTCGATCGAAGATCCCGAACGAGCGGTGCTCGAACTGTCGATGCTAGCCGCAGGCTGGTTCTACTTCACCGAAGGCATCAGCGCCGGCAGGCTCGAGACTAGGCTGAGCGTGGCGGAAGTTCTCGATGCCATGACCTCGACCATCGACGAATGGAACGAGCTGAGGGCACGGGTTCCACTCGACGGCAGCATCTCGCTCTCAGCGCTTCCTCCGGGTCCCGAGGTCCAGATCCGCGCCGAGCAATGGCAAGTCCTCACTGCGGTTGGCGCGCATGCGGGTCGCAGCGTGAGGGAGCTGGTAAGTCTTCTCGGGACCGACGACATCACGACACTCCGCCTCCTGCGGGAGCTGCTGGACGCAGGGGTGGTAGAGCTGACAGGCCCGAACTCCCAACGTGGCTCCGGTGCATTCGGCCCGCTCGGTGACACTCCTTGGCCCGAGATGGCACCTGAGGTGACCCAGGCCGGGACCACCGACCTCATCGAGGACCCTATGGCCGAGACCTTTGGCGGCGGTACCGCCCCTGCAGCTACCGGTTCGGCACCGTACTCGGACACTGGTGCGCCAGAGGGCTTGGCGAGCCTCGCCGAAGTCGCAGTGATGCCACCACCGATCACCGATGACCCGTGGTCGCCACCGACAGGCGAGCACCACCCTGCCACACCAGTGTGAACGTACAGACGAACACGGCAGGGGTCAGCGAGCGGCCAGGAGCGGGGAGCGCCGGCTGAGTGACTCAGCCGCCGGCGCGCACCTCGCAGGCGAGCCCCGCTGCAGCCAGATCGACCATGGTGTTGTCCTTCAGATAACCCATCCCCTGCAAGTTGAGAAGGTGCACGGTGCTGTCGCGCACGGGGAACGGACCCCAATGCCAGGTCCCTCTGCCGAGTACCAGGATGTCCAGCTGGTGCAGGACAAACGCCGTCAACTGCATGATGTCACCGGCCTCGTCGAAGGCAGCTGACGCAGGCGCCACGGCGATGACCGCATCGTTGTCAAGCACCATGAGCGCCTGGGTATGGCTGTCGTGCCTGTAAAGCATCTCGCACACCAGGGAATCCCCGCTACGCGGAACTTCTGAAGCATCATGGCTAATGATATTCAGGTGTGGGTCACCCCAGGAGAACTCGAGACGGCCTATGCCATCGGCCGGGTCGCTGTCCGCCACCGGAATCCATCCGAACCGGGCCCACGACTCCCTATCGAGTCGGAGCGCATCAACGCTCGGTAAAGCGTCTGCCATTGCTATTACCCTCCACCTGGAACCGGTCCTCCTGCACCTCGCGCCGCTACGATCTACTCTGACACAGATGTCACGTCAGTGTCATGGTAGAGGCGCGAAGGGAGCAGACCATGGATGTTCGCTGCATCGAGCAAGTGACCCCGGTGGCCGAGCACAACGGGAGCGTACCGGTATGGTGGCTGGTGCAGCCTCGTGAGATGCAGGAGATCACAGCCGGCGGCTTTCTCGAGTTGGTGAGTGAGTTCGAGGTCGCCCCAGGTGGGCAGGTCGACCCCCACTCGCACCCGACACACGAGTTCTACTATGTCACTTCCGGCCGCGGCATCATGTCGGTTGACGGCGAGGACCGTGAGATCTGCCAGGGTGACCTGGTCCACATACCACCGGGTGCAGTCCACAGCCTCCGACCTACTACAGAGCACGCATCAGTGCACTGCTTCTGCTTCGCGATAGGCATACCGGGAACGGACCCTGTCGACTACACCACTTGAGCCTCTGATGGCCTGGCGACCCCTCACGGCTCGGGTATCGCGCTGCCGCATCCGGCTGCCTGCCGGAGGCGTCGTGCCGCGCCGAGTACTCTCGGTGCCGTGCCAGTCGACCTCGTGATATTGGGAGGCGGCCCCGCAGGTGTGCAGGCCGCCAGCACTGCAGCCCGCCTCGGTGCCCGCGTGACGCTCGTGGAGGACGATGTCGTAGGCGGGTCGGCCAACCTCCGTGACTGCATTCCCTCCAAGGCTATGATCGCCACAGGCGGTGTCCTGACTTTGGCTGCTCGCGCTCACAAGCTGGGCCTGGAGCGGCTCGAGGCCAGACTGGACCTGGCTGCGATGCGGGATCGGGTCGAGGCAATCACCGGCCGTCTCGAGTCAACGAGCACTCAGCTCCTCGCGAGCCAAGGGGTGCGCGTCATCTCCGGCAGGGGCCGGCTGAACGGCGCTCGCACCATCGAAGTCCAATCCATCGGAGAAGGCAGCATCTCGCTCCACGCGGATGCCATCCTGCTCGCCACCGGCAGCCGACCGCGAGTGCCGGCATGGGCACCGGTCGACGGTAAACGCGTCCTGCTGACCAGGCAGGCTTACCCGCCCGAGGAAATCCCCGAGCATCTCATCGTCATCGGCTCGGGGGTGACAGGGGTCGAGTTCGTCCACATGTTCCGCTCGCTTGGATCGAAGGTGACCCTCATAGTCTCGCGCCAGCAGATCCTGCCCCAGAAGGACCCGGAAGTAGCTGCCGCGCTGGAGACCGACTTCCTTTCAACGGGAGTTCGCCTTCTCAAAGGCGCCAGAGCCGAAGGCATCGAGGACCATGACGACGGCACCGTGACGGTCGCATGCGACGACGGCAGAACGGTCACGGGAAGCCACGTGCTACTCGCCATCGGGTCTTTGCCGAACTCCGAGAACCTGGGGCTCGACACGGCAGGCGTGCAAACCGATCCCCGTGGATTCGTCCCTATCAACCAACACTGCCAATCCAATGTGCCCCACATATATGCAGCCGGTGACGTCTCGGGCAGGCTTCCTTTGGCATCGGTCGCGTTCGTGCAGGGCCGGCGGGCAGCCGAGCACGTCATGGGCCTCCACACGCGCGAGCACCGCCATCTGGACTACGACAAGGCTGCGAGCGCGATATTCACCGAGCCCGAGATAGCAGACGTGGGGCTCGCGGAGGCCGAGGCGTTCGCTGTAGGCCGCAAGATCAGGGTAACGAAGGTGCCCTTCGCCACCAATGCACGTGCCTTGATCAACGGAGATCCTCGCGGCTTCATCAAGATCATCTCCGATCCGGCCACCGGCGTCGTTCTAGGCGGCTCTATCGTCGGCGAGCGAGCTGCCGAGCTCATATCGGTGCTAGCGGTTGCAGTGACGAACAATCTCCGGGTGACCGACCTGGCGGAGAGCCTCCTCGTCCACCCCGCACTCGCGGAAGCTCTCGCCGAGGCTGCCGAGTGAACGGACCTGATCCTCGTTGTTAAGAGTAGCGGCGGCCGCCTACGACACCGTCATGAGCGGAGTCGAGCAAGCCGGTCTGCTCGAGTGGAGGGCCGCCCTCCTGGCCGACCTGACCGGCAGCGTCCTCGAAGTCGGCGCCGGTACCGGCCGTAACCTGCCGCTGTACCCACCTGGCCTCGATCGGCTCGTGCTGAGCGAGCCGGACCCCCACATGCGCCATCGCCTGTCACAGGCCATTGAACGTTCCCGGATAGATCGGAAGGTCCGGGGGGATGTCGACATCGTCGATGCCCCGGTCGAGAAACTCCCGTTTGACGATCGGAGCTTCGATGCCGTGGTCTGCACCCTCGTGCTTTGCTCGGTACCCGACCAGGCCCATGCGCTAGGAGAAATGCGCCGTGTGCTCGTCGAGGGGGGACGCCTGGTGTTCATCGAGCATGTTGCCGCATCCGGCCAAGGGCGGCAGCTGCTGTTGCAACGATGTGTGGAGCCTCTGTGGCGACGTGTAGCAGGCAACTGCCACCTCACGCGCGCTACGGAGAGCGAGATACTCGCCGCGGGTTTCGAGCTGCCCGACGTCACGCACGCGCCGATGCCCAAGAGCCCGTCATTCGTGAGGCCCACCATCCATGGCGTGGCAATGCGCCCGCTTGGTTCGGACATGTCCTCGGCGCCGCCTCCGAGCGGCAATCCACAGGCTTAGACGCCTGGCTCGCCCCGGCCCTGCGTGCGACCGGCCCTGCGTGCGACCGGCCCTGCGTGCGACCGGCCCTGCGTGCGACCGGCCCTGCGTGCGACCGGCCCTGTCGCTATCGGCCCTGCGTGCGACCGCGGGGCTGCCAGCTGCTGCTCGGACAGTTGTTTGTATTAGTCGATAGTATGTTCTATCCTAAGCATTGTGAACCTGTCGCAGTGGGCAGAGCAAGTCGGGATAAGCAAGTTCACGGCCTATCGCTGGTATCGCGAGGGCATCCTTCCTGTGCCCGCCGAGAAGGTCGGACGGCTGATCCTGGTCGACGTGCCTCATGCAAGCCCAATAGCGGCTTCGAGGGTCGTTCTCTATGCCCGAGTCTCGTCGCACGACCAGCGGGCAGACTTGGACCGCCAGGTGGCAAGGCTCACCGAGTGGGCAACGAGCCAGGGCATGGCCGTGGGCGAGGTCGTGACCGAGGTCGGATCGGGCATGAACGGGCGGCGCAAGAAGCTGGCGCGAATACTTGCTGATCCAACGGCAATCACCATCGTGGTGGAGCACCGGGACCGCCTGGCCCGTTTCGGTGTGGAGCACTTGGAATCCGCTTTGTCAGCTCAGGGCCGGCGGGTTGTGGTGGCCGATCCGTCTGAGATGGACGACGACCTGATGCGGGACATGACAGAGGTGCTCACCAGCTTCTGTGCGCGGCTCTACGGGCGCAGAGGTGCCCGCAACCGGGCAGAGAAGGCCCTCAACTGCGCGAAGCACGACGTAGGCCCGATGGCACTGTTACACCCCGACGCGAAGATGGGCCCGTGAAGAAGGCGGCACTGCCTCCCGGCTGGCATGAGGAGGCAAGGCTCATGGCCCTAAGGCCTGATCGGCTCCAGGCCCAGGCCATGCACCGCGACGTTCTGGGTGCGAACGTGGCAAGAAACTGGGTGGTGGAGCGCTACCGAGCCGACCAGGAGGTCCGCCGGCAGGCCGCTTTCGTCCTCGGGCTTCATCGCCTGGTCCATGGGCCTCTGCCAGCCGAGCGTGAGGTGTACAAGGCTGCGAATGTCGCTGCCCTGTTCGGCTGGGGCTCTGGGCGGGTGCCATCGAAGGCCGAAAGGGAGAAGCTGCTGGGGCGGGCTTTTGCCATCGAGGTAGACCTCCTTGCCTATGGCGAAGATGCTTGCACGGCAGCGATGATGTGTTCGATCATGCGCATCTTCGCCGGGCATGCACGATGGAAGGTGAAGCCAGGCCTGCCTAGCAGCTTCGAGGACCTGCGATGGCTCTGGAACAGAGAGAAGCCCCTGGTCCTTCCCTGGTGGTCCGAGTGCTCGAAGGAGGCCCTCGCATCTGGCATCGAGATGGGTGCGCTCGCGATCAAGAACCACCGTGAGTCACTTCGGGGCGAGCGGCTGGGCGATCGTGTAGGGATGCCCCGGTTCACCTCCATCCACGATGGCCGTGGCTATGCCGTCACGACAGGAGCTTTCGGGCTTAGAGACGCCCGCCACATGCGGATCCCCAAGGTCCCCGGACTGGTGAAGCTGGCAGAAGACTACGAGGATCTTCTAGGCCGCATCGAGGCAGGCAGCGCCAGGCTGCACCGGCTCACCGTGAGGGAATGCCCGGATGGCACCTACGAGTGCGCACTTGGGCTGGCCGTGAAGGGTGAGTCGCTTCCAACACCTTCCTATGTCCCCCGTGGAATCGACCTCGGTTGCAGAACAGCCCTCATGCCATCTCGGGGCAAGCCTTTGGACCTCGCCAGGAGTCCACGACGAACGCAGCGAGCCCCCATGTTCTCGAACGCGTCCGGTGTAGCAAAGGCGTTGTCGGTCACCCCTCGGACCACCATGGTCGCTAGGCTGCTCGGACTCTGCGGGAACGGGGAGAGCCTGGCTGCGCCAGCGCTCACGAAGGCTCGTAGCTGGTGCAAGGACTTCGACCCCGAGCATCCCTACCGGGCCCTGAAGATGCTCCTTGAAAACGAGGATGCCCTGGACGAGATCGCCGTCATGGACCATCAGGTGCGTGAACAACAGACAAGGGCAAGGGTCGCCAGCCGTGGTCGGCGCCAAGAGCGCCTCAGTGGACGGAACATCGAACGCGACGAGACCCAGCGCCTTGGGCACTCGCCCACGAGGAAGGCGAGGCTGGCAGCCAAGCGTGCGAAGGAACGCACGAGGAGGCAAAAACAGCGCGAGGCCGACAAGGCGCGAGCATCCTCTGGTGGGCGTTCTCGTTACGCACGAGGCCTGGCGCTCCCCCGCCAGAGCACCCTAGAGCGCCTGGAGCGACGTATCAGGCGGCACTCGCAGTCACTTGCGAGGAAGCGAGAGCACGCGAAGAACAAGCGAGCGCTCATGGACAACAACCCCGAGCGCACGGCAGTGCTGGCAGTGCTGAAGGTCGTCTTCGCCACCTTGCATGGCATCACACTTAGGGGGGACACCCCACGATCTAGGCGCTACGTCGCAGCCAAACGCAAGCTGGCATCCGAGCACGCCAAGGTCGTGAGGATGCGAAAGGATGGCATCCACAAGGCCACCACCCGCGAGGCGCGCAGAAGCACCGTGGTGGTAGTCGAGGGCTTCAACGCCAAGCACCTCATGGCAACGGGGGGGCGCAGGAAGCGGGGGCTGAACCGCTCGCTTGCTCATCGCTCCTTTGGCGAGGTGCGCCGCCAGCTTGGATACAAGCTTTCGCGACTTAGCGGAGCGTGCCTCATGGCACCAGCATGGTATCCATCCACCAAGCGCTGCTCCAGGTGTGGCCAGGTGGTAGATGCGATCTCGCTCTCGGAGCGGATCTTTTCCTGTCCGCGCTGTCACCTCGTGATCGACCGGGACCGAAATGCAGCGAAGAACCTAGCCCAGGCAGCACCGTTATTGCTGCTGCTCGAGGCATTGGAGGCCCTTGGTCCGATCGGCCCAAGGGATCTTCACAAGCAGTTCTCAGAAATGTCCGGGCGAGTGGCGCCCAGGACAATAAACGGGCGTGGAGGGAACAGTTCGGCACCAAGCACACTCGCTGGTGTCCAGGTTCCCGCTGAAGCGCCAACTGGCGAGCCTCGTGCTCAAAGGACCGAGGGTGCAACGGCTCCAGCCGTGTCCCCTCTGCATCAAGAGGTCGCATGAGAAGCGTTGTGCAACTCATGCCTACTCAAAGTGCAACGGCAATCGGTAGGCACGCCGGCAATGCAACCTGCAGAAGATCGCCAGAGTGTCGACAGCCATTTCCTTCACAGTGCCGAGAGAGACCGTAGAGGTAAACCTCTCCCCGATGACCACCGGCATCTCCATTACGTTGCGGTAGCCAAGGCGACGAGCCAGCACCAGCAGCTCGAGATCGAAGGCATAGCCGTTCTCCACCATGCGCCACAGCACGTCGGCCAGCACCTCCCTGCGGACGAGCTTGACCCCGGTCTGGGTATCGGTGAGCGGCAGGCCGAACAGAACTCGTGCGATCTGCTGGTAACCCCAGGAGTACAACCTCCTCATCCGTGGATAGTCGACCTCCGACAGGTGGTGACGCTTGGAACCGATCACGATATCGGGAAGCTCGGTTCTTGCAAGCTTGACGAAGTCCACGAGCAGGCTCGCCGGCAGGTCACCATCCCCGTCGATGAATCCCAGGTAACGACCACGTCCCATCGCCAGGCCTACACGGAGCGCTCCGCCCTTGCCCTGATGGATCCCCAGCCGTACATGGCGAAGCTTGTCCCGGGGCAGGTCATCTAGGCTCTCCTCGCTCCCATCGGTGGACCCATCGGAGATCGCTATCACCTCGAAGCTGACCCCGGTCGTGGTCATCGCCCGCAGCAGGGCCTCGACATGCGGCCGCAGCCTGTTGCCCGGGTTGTAGTACGGGACTACGACGCTCACATCCATATCTCCGGAAGACCAGAGCCTGGGCTGTGGATCGTAGGCGTCGCGAGGAATGGGACGCCCTTGGTCTATAGGCACCGCGGTCATGACGCCCTCTCCCCGGAGCCCCTGGCGCGATGCAGTCCATAGAAGGCCGGAATTGACATGGCAAGTAGGACGGACGCACTGGCGCCCACCATTGCTAGAGCTACTGACTCGATGTCACCGTGGAACAGCCAGATGAGCACGCATGCCAGCGCTGCGCCGGGCCATGCCAGAAGCGACGCCGGGGAGTTACGCGCCAGGTGATAATACGCCAGCAGGCCAACCAACCCCAGGAACGCTCCAGCCAGCGCTACGGTTCCAACCGCCGAGGGCGCGCTGTGGTAATCCGAGCCGAACAGGATGTCGACCACCAAGCCCGGCAGCAAAGCGATCACGCCGGCTGCCAGCAGGCCCATGGCACCGACCGCACCAAACGACCAACCGAAGGCTCGCCGGCCCTCGGCGTCCCTGCCATTTCCAGCTGCAAAGCGAGGAAACGCAAGCAGCGTCACCGCACCGGGCAGGAACATCGCGATCCTCCCAGCGGTTGCCGCAGCGGTGTAGTTGCCAGCTGCAGCAGGAAGGAGGAAGTGACGCGCGAGGAACGTGTCAACACTGGTCAGCACCGCAACCCCTCCCAGCGCCCCCAGGGAGAGCAACCCATCGCGTCCTGGAACTCGCAAGTGAGCGCTTGCCCGGGCGCGCAGCTCCGGCAACAATGCGAGCACCACGACGGCGGTCGTCACTGCCTGGGACACCGCCGTGGCGGCAATCGCTCCGTTCAGGCCCATGCCCACCTCGACCAGCACTATCCCCACAGCAAGCCGCGTGACACCGGTACCCACGATGAGAGCCCAGGCAACTGGCGCAAAGCGGCGTTCGCCCATCAGCGCCCCCTGGAGAACCGCTCCAGCCACTGCCGGCACGAGCCATGTGCCCAATATCACCACAGATGCCGGCGAGCCAAGGTGCAGGAAGGACTCCAGGGCGGGCGCCGCCACCCAGACGCACGCCATCGCCAGTGCCCCCCCTCCACATGCCCTTAGCGTCGTCCGGCGAAGCGCCAGGCGTTCCCCTGCCCTGACGGGGCCGCCCCCCTTGCGCTCGTTGGCCACAGTCCGCGTCACGGCGGCCTGGATTGCCCCAAGAGGGATCGTGGCTACCACGACCACGTTCAACAAGGCGCCCAGGGCGCCATAGCCACTCGGTCCGAGAAGACGGCTTATGACCACGTGGAACACGAAGTTCGAGAGGTTGACCGCTGACATGGCTACGACGAAGGCGATGCCGCCCTCCCGTACCAGCCCCGAGGAACCCGCCCGGCGCATTCCAGCCCCGAGGAACCCGCCCGGAGCGCTTTCGGGCCACATGCTCATCTCGCGAGCACCACTGACTCAGACCAAGGCCTTCAATGGCGCCGGACCGGGAGCCGAGGCCGACGAGTCATCCGGCATCGGGCCGACGGCTGCGAGAAGCTCCATGCCGCGGGTCGGGCGGGCAGAAGCGTATAGGGTCTTGCGGCATTCTGCGATTGTGCAAGACTACCTGCAACCCGAAACTCGGGATCACCGGTGAGCACCGGGCCTGGAGCGCGACACGATCAGCCGTCCTTGTGCGTGCGGTCCCGACCACGCTCCTCCACCAGGATGGCCGTCAGCTCTTCCGCTACGCGCTCTTCACGTAGTGCCGCAGCGCTCTGCGGATGAGCTCGGAGACCGTGACCCCCTCGGTCTGTGCCCGTCGGGCGACTTCGTCGCGAAGCTCGGGCTCCAGCCGCACCGACTCTACCGACTTCGCCGCGTCACCGAGCGGGGGGCGACCAGGTCCCCGGCGACGTCTCTTCAGCTGGCCGGGCTCGTAGCCGCGCTCGGCTTCCTC
>JAJZJN010000204.1 GCA_021851165.1 Actinomycetes bacterium | reverse complement strand
GTATCGGCTGCGCCAACGCGGCCATGTGCGTGCTGCACGATGTCCTAGACGGTGCTACCCCGGCCATGCTCTATGAATCCATCGCGGTTTGAGCAATACCGCCCACACCAGCAGCGACCCCGGTGCGATGCCGGGGGTGGGCACTGTGCCATTCGGCACTACACCAAGAGGGAGACTACCGTGACCATTACAGAGACCACCACCAACACCACCACCGAGCAGCTCGTGGGGTCGTGGATCGGCTCCGACGCTGTCGCTGCGATCCAAGCGATCAGCGCTGCAGCCGTCACACGGGGGAATGACAACGCCCGGCCCAACTGGAGCCAAGTCGAGCTGAGCGAAGCCGACGGCAAGGGTCGCGTCGTAGCGAGCGACAGCTACTGCATGGCCATCGTGCCTATCGACTACCACGGCGAGCCCGCGGTGCTCCCGGCGGGGCTGGTGACCATGATCAGCAAGATTCCCGCCGCCGAGCTCAAGCGTGCCGAGACATATGATCCTTCCTACCACCTCACCATCACGCGGTCTGGCGAGACGGTCACCGCGGTTGTGGGCGGTCAGGGCGGGACGCGCACCGCGTCGGACAGGGTTAGCGGACCGTACCCTCGGTGGGAGATGCTGCTGCCTGCTGAGTATTCGATCAGCACGAATCCCGTCGGCTTCAACCCGACGTTACTCGCCCGTACCGCCAAGTGGGCCAAGATGTTCGCCGACGACACCGCGCCGCTGGTGCTGGTGCACCTCCACGACCACAATCCCACAGTCTGGCAGTTCCGATCGCGCGAGCACGGCGTCTTGACGTGGCTGCAGATGGCCATACGGCTCGGCTAGCAGGACAGCCCCGGTCAGCATGGCCGTGATGCCGCCTATGCGCACCAGGTGGCCGGCCTGAGCTGATATCAGCGGCAGGGGATAGGGCACCAGTCCTATCTCCTGACGGTGCGATCAGCACCACGAGAGAGGGAGACTCACATGACTATGCGCATTGTCCGGAGCACCAGCCACACGGTAGCCCCGAGCGAACTGGTCAGCCGGACCCGTTCAGCCGCCCGCCACATGGGACACGGCAGTCTGTGTTTCGCTGGGCGCCACTACGGCGCCGAGGAGTGGCACTGCCGGTGTGGAGAGGCCATCTTCGCACGTCCGCAGGCCTGAGCTAGACCACCGCCCGCACCGATGCTCACGACATCGGCGGGCACGCAGCACAGGAAGACCACATCAGCACTACATCACCATAGAAGGAGAGCAGAAATGACAACCGAGTTCATTTACGATACCCCGCTGTGGAAGGTGCGACGGCTGGGCGACGGCTGGTACCAGGGCGAGAGTCCGCTGTTTCCAGCGCCGACAGCGCGCGCCCGTGAGCACGTAGAGGCGCGCCGGTGGATCACCGCACGAGTGCAGTCCTGCTTGGCCGAGAACGGCTACGTCCCCTCGGGACAGACTCGGGAGGAAGACGACCGACGCTGCTCCGGCGATGGACCCGGCTGCACGGGCCAGCGCGACTGGTATCACTCTCCACATCGCTGGTACTGCACTCCGTGCGCCATGCGGTACGGATACGTAGGGCTGTCTCAGGTGCAGGGGAGTTGGGAATGATCACCGGAGCCCGCAACATCCACGCTCTCAGTGCGACCCTGCGCCGCCTAGAGCACGAGGCGGCGACCGGTCAGTGTGCAATCTGTGGACAACCGTCGGTCGGGTTCGTCGAGGGCTGGGACAACCGCCCACAGGGCATCTGTGCGGAGCACGCGTCGCTGGCGCCTCGTCACGGGTACACCGTGCACGCGGACCCGTACCTTCCCGACGTCGGGAGCCGCCCGTGTGAGAGGAGGACGTGATGACGAACCAGAATGCTCGCCTCACAACGACACCAGGCCGGCCCGGGAGGGCCGGCCTGGTGCGTCCGGGTGGTGGAGCAAAGGGAGGCCCACTCCCCGGCCCGGCGCATGGTAGCAGGAAACGAGTGGACGTGGCGCAGTTGGTCGGGCCGGCGGAAATAGCCGTCATGCTCGGCGTGGACCGGTCCACGGTCTGGCAGTGGGTCGGACGCCGCAGATTGCCCGAACCACTGGCGATCGTGAGCGGCACCCGACTGTGGGACCGCCGAGCCATCATGGCCTGGGCGAGAGCTACGGGCCGAGCATGACGACGATCGGCTACATGGAAGCAGTGTCGACGAACGCCCACATAAGCCATAGCCGCATAGGTAACTATGCGTGTAGAATCGCGCGCGACAAGGATGCGCGCCATAACCCAGTGTCACCCGACACCAACGGAGACAAGGAGATCCATCATGGTAGCACCAACGACGCATGAGGTCCGCAGCACTGGCGTCTTTTACAAGGGGATCACGCTGGACATGCGCAGCCCCCAGCGAACAGCGGACGCACTGACCTACACCCCCGGCACCACCGTCGTGGCAGACGGCTTGGACGAGGACCCCGGCACGGATTGCGGCGCTGGGATCAACTTCTCGCGCACCGTTGCCGAAGCCCTGCGCTGGGGGCCAATGGTCGTGGAACTTCGGGTGCCGGCCTCCGAGTGCATCATCGACACGGGCCGCAAGCTCCGGGCGCGCCGCGTGGAGGTGGTGAAGAAGGTGGACTTGGCCCATGCCAACCTGGCCGATGCCAACCTGGCCAGCGCCAATCTGGCCGATGCCAACCTGGCCAGCGCCTA
>JAJZJN010000059.1 GCA_021851165.1 Actinomycetes bacterium | reverse complement strand
CGCTCTTCGCCAGCCTCCAGGCCCACGCCGCCAGGGGATCGGATCTCCTGGTGGTCGAGGGGGTCATGGGCCTGTTCGACGGAGTCGGCTCGGGTCATGAGGCGAGCACCGCCGAAGTGGCACTGGCGCTCCAGGCGCCAGTCGTGCTCGTGGTCGATGCATCGTCGATGAGCGCGTCGGTCGCCGCCATCGTCCATGGCTACGCAACATTGCGGCCCGAGGTCCGCGTCGCCGGCGTCATCTTGAACAGGGTCGGCAGCACGAACCACGAATCCCTGCTGCGTGAAGCGCTCGCGGGAGGCAGGATCCCCGTGCTCGGTGCCGTCCACCGTGACGATGCACTCGTGTGGCGTGATCGCCACCTTGGCCTGGTGCCCGTGACCGAGGACCGGCTCCGCCTGGAGAGATCTGTCGAGCGCTTGGCTGGTGCTGTGGCAGCCAGGGTGGATCTCGGCGCCCTCGTGACCTTGGCGCGCAGCGCACCGCTCGTAAACCCTGGAACGCGTCATGACGCACTGCCGTCGGCTACGGTGCGAATCGCCATCGCGGCAGGTCGCGCTTTCAGCTTTACCTACCCCGACAACCTCGAGCGCCTCGAGGAAGCCGGCGCACAGCTCTGCCCGTTCGATCCCCTCGACGACGTCGATCTCCCGGACGGTGCCGAGGGTCTCTACGCCGGAGGCGGGTTCCCCGAGGTGTACGCCGAGGCGCTTGCATCGAATCGGGAGCTGCTCGGCGCGGTCGGCCGCCGCGTCGCGGCAGGCATGGTCACCTGGGCCGAGTGCGGCGGCCTGCTGTGGCTGGCACGCTCGCTCGATGGCCACCAGATGTGCGGAGCAATCCCTGCTGATGCCCGTATGGGCACGGATCTCCACCTCGGCTACAGGACGGCGACAGCGCTCGTTGCCAATCCGGTGACCCGAGCAGGCTCGGTGTTGCGGGGACACGAGTTCCACTACTCGTCGCTCGACCCGGCCGGTGATGCCATGAGAATCGAGCACCGGAGGGGCGGGAGCGCCCAGACGGCGCTTGCGGGCCACGCTTCGCCAACCATGATGGCGAGCTATCTACATGTGCACCTCGGGACCGACCCGGCTCCTGCGGAGCGCTTCGTGGCGGCCGTGGCTGCTACGGCCGGCTCTGCGGGCCGGTAGGATCGCTTGGGCCATGCAGCCGATGAACCACGACCAAGCGCCGGGCACCCTAGTCGGTGTCGGCGTCGGACCCGGGGATCCCGAGCTCCTCACCCTTCAGGCGATCAGGGCGCTACGGTCGGCGGATCGTGTCGCAGCCCCTGCGATAGCACACGACGTGCCAGGACGAGCCGAGCAGGTCGTGAGAGCTGCGGCGCCCGATGTGGAGATCATCCGCCTGGTGTTCGACATGACGCCTGACTCCACCCCAGGGGGCGCCGAGGCACGCGACGCATCGCACGTCAGCGCTGCGGCCGCTATTGCAGGATGGCTGGCTTCTGGCGAGACCATCGCCTTCGTGACGCTCGGTGATCCGAACATCTACTCGACGTTCCCTTCCCTGGCTCGAGCCGTCGCGCGCCTCCATCCCTCGGTGAGGATAGAGACCATCCCCGGCATTTGCGCGTTCCAGGCTCTCGCAGCCCGAAGCGGCACGGTGCTTCTCGACGGCACCGAGTCGCTGGCGCTGGTCACCGCCCTCGACGGCACCGAGCATCTGGCAGCGGCATTGGACGACCCCGAGCGCGCTGTAGTCGTCTACAAGGGAGGTCGGCACCTGCCCGCCATCAGCGCGATGCTCGAGTCACGCGGTCGGCTTGCCAAGGCCGTGATGGGAGAGCTGATCGGGATGAGTGGGGAACGCCTCGAACCAGTGGCTCGCGGTGCCAGGCGCGAGGCGTCCTATCTGGCGACTGTTATAGTCCCGCCCACATCGCGCGGGGGTGAATCCGCAGCAGCGGGCACCGCCTCCGCGCCTCCAGGGGAGGTACCGTGAGCGAAGCCCACGACACACCAGGTGAGCCCACGCAGGCCGCGGGCGCTGCCGGCATCCCGTCAGGTCTGGTCAGCTTCGTAGGTGCCGGGCCGGGAGCGCCTGACCTGATCACCATCCGGGGAGCCGACCGGCTGAGAGCAGCCGACATCGTGATCTGGGCATCATCGCTGGTGCCAGAAGCCCTCCTCGCTCATGCGAATCCCGAAGCAGAGCTCCATGACTCGGCATCCCTGACGCTGGAGGACGTGCTCGAGCTTTACACCGCCAATCCTGATGCCGCGATCGTTCGCCTTCACTCAGGCGACCCGTCGATCTACGGCGCCATCCAGGAGCAGATCGAGTGGTGCGTGGCGGCGGGTCGCCGCTACGAGATCGTCCCAGGGGTCTCCTCCCTCGGCGCCGCCGCGGCCGCGTCAGGAGTCGAGCTGACGGTACCGGGCATATCCCAGAGTGTGGTGATCACGAGACTCGCCAATCGCACGTCGGCGTCGGTCCCGCCAGCCGAGAAGCTCTCCGCGTTCGCCGCCACAGGCTGCACGCTCGGTGTGTTCCTCTCCGCAGCCCGTCCCGAGGCACTGGCTGCCGAGCTCCTTGCGCCGCCGAGTGCCTATACCCCCGACACCCCGGCTGTGATCGTCGTCAGGGCTACCTGGCCCGACGAGGTGCTCGTGCGGACTACCATCGCCGGCCTGGCAGACGACCTGCGAGCCACCGGTGCCACCACCACCGTGCTCGTGCTGGTCGGCGAAGCCCTGCGTGAGCGCGGCTCTACAGGTGCAGACGGCGAACCGGATGGCCCCCCTACAGCCGGGGACGGCCGGAGCCATCTCTACTCGCCCAGCTTCGCCCATTCGTTCCGCAAGCGCTCGAAGGCGGGATCCACCCGCGGCAGGCCCGCGACGGGTCGTTCAGCTCGCCGGCGGTGAAGCTGACCTTCGAGCCGGCCCTCAGTCCCGACGTAGCAGAACGCACGAAGGGGTTGCGCACGGGGTTTACGACAGGCACCTGCGCAGCCGCCGCTGCGAAGGCTGCAGCGATAGGCCTGGTGACGGGCGTGGTGCCAGCCTCTGTCCAGGTGCGCCTCCCGCGGGGTACCGTGGCCACCTTCCCGGTGGAACGCAGGGAGATGGCCCCGGATGCAACCCAGGCCACCGCGGGCGTGGTCAAGGATGCCGGTGACGATCCCGACTGCACCAACGGAGCGCTAGTGACGGCCACCGCCATCTGGCAAGACCATGGACGGCCGACCTCCCTGCATTCAGGCGAAGGGGTCGGTGTAGTCACCAAACCGGGTCTGGGCCTGCCTCTCGGGGCCCCGGCGATCAACCCGGTTCCGCGTAGGATGATCCTGGATTCTCTTTGCGAGGTGACGAAGCGGCCCATCGCCGTGACGATCTCCGTTCCAGGTGGTGTGGCAATGGCAGCCCGCACGTCGAACAGCAGGCTCGGCATAGTCGGAGGCATCTCGATCCTGGGGACCACTGGCATCGTGAGGCCGTTCTCGACCGCTGCATATCGATCAAGCGTGGTGCAGCAGATCGATGTCGCAGCCGCTCAGGGCGAGCACCGGATGGTCCTGTGCACAGGCAGTAGATCCGAGCAGGCCGCAAAGACCATCTATCCCGGTCTGGATCCGGTCTGCCTGGTCGAGGTCGGCGACTTCACTGGTATAGCGCTCAGGCGATGTGCGGGTAACGCCATATCCTCAGTCGGCATCGTTGCGATGGTCGGGAAGATAGCCAAGCTCGCCGCTGGGGTGATGATGACCCACTTTCACCGTTCGGCGGTGGACACAGCTCTCCTCGCCGATGTCGCGCGGGCAGCCGGGGCACAGTCGTCGGTGATCGAGGCTGCAACCGCGACCGCCACTGCCAGGCACTTTTACGAGGCGTGCCTGTCTGCGGGAACCACACTGCCACTGAGCATGCTCTGCAAGCTCGCGCGTGACAAGTGCGAGTCCCACGCAGGCGGTGCCATTACCTGCGAGATCACCATGGTGGACCTCGAAGGCGAGCAGGTGGTAGCCAGTGCATGACGTGTCGGTGATAGGAGTGCCGGGCGAGCGGTTTGCCGAGATTCCCGCCGAGGCGATAGAGGCACTCAGGCGAGCTACCGTCATAGCCGGAGGGCGACGTCTCGTCGCCGCCTGGGATGCCTTCTCTCCCGGGCATCGTCACCAGGTCATCGAGATTGCCGGCGATGTCACCGGAGCGGTCGCGCGCGTGGCAGAGGCAGCCCACAGCGATGCCGACGTAGCCGTTCTTGCTTCGGGTGATCCTGGGTTCTTCGGCATACTGCGGTCGCTGCTGCAGGTGATGGATCGTTCACGCCTGCATGTATTCGCGGCCCCGTCCTCAGTGGCCATAGCCTTCAGCAGGCTCGCGATCCCATGGGACGATGCGGTGGTGGTCTCGGCCCACGGTCGCTCCCTCGAAGAGGCCGTGCAGGTGGTCCGCATGGCTCGGAAGGTTGCAATCCTGTCATCTCCGGACAATCCCCCGGAGGTTCTCGCACGAGCGCTGCTGGCCGGCGGTGCCCGGGTGGACCTCGCTGCCGTGTGCTGCCGTCTCGGCTCGGCGGATGAGGAGGTCGCCGAGATGAGCCTGACACAGATGGCGAGAGGCCGCTGGGACCCGCTGTCGGTCGTCGTCCTCGTTGGCCCGGGGGGCTTGCCCCTGGTGGGTTGGGGCCCCGGCAGGCAACTGGCCTGGGGGCTGACGGACGACTCGTTCGCCCATCGTGCAGGCATGGTGACCAAGGCCGAGGTCCGGGCCGTGGCACTGGGCAAGTTGGCGCTGCCTCCGGTCGGCGTGGTGTGGGACGTGGGAGCCGGCAGCGGATCCGTGGCCATCGAGTGTGCCAGGTTGTGCCCCGGCCTAAGCGTGTTTGCCGTGGAGCAGCACCCCGAGGATGCCAGACGCATATCGATCAATGCCTCTGCCCATGCTGCAAGCGTTCACGTCTTCGAGGGCCACGCGCCCGATGTCCTGGTAAGACTCCCCGAGCCCGACCGCGTCTTCGTCGGAGGCGGCGGCATCGCGGTGCTCGATGCATGCCTCGCACGCCTGGCTCCAGGTGGAGTCCTGGTGGCGACCTTCAGCGCTCTCGACCGTGCGGCGGCTGCCGTAGAGAGGCTCGGACAGATGGTCCAGATAGGCGTGGACCGAGCCGTGAAGCTGCCCGACGGGGGGTGGAGGATGGCTGCCGAGAATCCGGTGTTCCTCGCCTGGGGACCGATGCGCGAAGAGGAGCTGCACACGAGATGAAGGCGATCTCGATAAGCGTGACTCGCAAGGGATATGGCTTGGCCGAACGCCTGGCCTACGAGCATCTCCACGGTGACGTGGCCGTGTCCGTGCGACGCGCCTGGCACGCGTATGACGCGATCATCCTGGTCATGGCCACAGGTGCAGCAGTCCGCGTGATTGCCCCCCTGCTGTGCGACAAGTCGACGGATCCAGCAGTGATCAGTGTCGACGACACAGGGCGCTACGTCATCGCATTGACCGGGGGGCACGCCGGAGGGGGAAACGCCCTGGCTCGGCGGATCGCTGCGGTGCTTGGAGCGGAACCCGTGGTCACCACTGCCACCGACTCCGTCGGGCTGCCCGCGCTCGATCTGGTACCGGGCATGCCTGCCGAAGGCGACGTGGCAGGTGTAACGCGCTCGATCCTGGACGGATCATCGGTGCAAGTGGACAACCCGCTCGGGTGGAGACTGCCGCTTGCACTAGAGCACCTAGTCGCCTCCGACGGCACCGCAGGCTCGGACGCTGGAGCGGGCATGGTGAACTGTCCACCCCGCGCCACGCAGCCGCTCGGTGCTCCACCGTCCGTCGAAGCGCGTATCGTCGTTACGGACTCCCTGGCCGAGCACGGGCGACCAGGGCCGATGACCGTGGTGCTGCGACCTCCCTCGCTCGTGGCCGGTGTGGGTACCTCCCTCGGTGCGCCACCCGACGAGGTGTCCACGCTGCTCGACAGCGTGATGAGAGGCGCTGGGCTGGCACCCGAGTCGCTTGTCGAGGTGGCCACCATAGACCGGCGGCGTCACGAGCCTGCAGTAGTCGCCTTGGGCAGACAGGTCGTAGCATTCCGCGCCGATGAACTGAGAGGATTGGCGGTACCCAACCCCAGTGAAGTAGTCACAGCCGCCGTAGGAACACCGAGTGTTGCAGAAGCAGCAGCGCTCCTGGCTGCAGGACCCGGCGCGTCGCTCGTAGTCACGAAGCAGTCCAGCCCTCACGCCACCGTGGCGATCGCACGCCGCGCGGGGCCGAAGGGGATCTTACGCGTGATCGGCCTTGGTCCCGGCGGAGCAGACAGCCGGACTCAAGCGGCCGAGCGAGCCCTGCTCCGCAGCGAAGCCATCGTCGGCTACGAGGCCTACGTCGAGCAGTGTGCCGACCTGATAGCTCCCTATCACCAAGTCGTCCGCTCGCCCATAGGATCCGAGATGGACCGTGTCAGACAGGCCGCGGAGCTGGCGGCAGGGGGAAGGAGGGTAGCACTCGTGTGCTCCGGTGATCCTGGGGTGTACGCGATGGCTTCTCCTGTTCTCGAGCTGCTCGCGACACACGAGCTCCAGGCCCTGGTCGACGTGGAGATAGTTCCCGGCGTCACGGCCGCTCTTGCGGCTTCTGCAGCCCTCGGGGCTCCGCTAGGTCATGACCACGCCAGCATCAGCCTGTCCGACCTGCTGACTCCCTGGGAAGTCATCGAGCAGCGCGTCGAGTATGCAGCGCAGGCGGATATGGTGATCGCCTTCTACAACCCACGCTCGAGGCGAAGGAACTGGCAGCTCGAACGTGCACGCGAGATCCTGCTAGCGCATAGGGCGGCCTCCACCCCGGTAGGCATAGTCACTGACGCGGCGCGCCCAGGCCAGACAATCCTTCTTGGCACCCTCGAGGATTTCGATGTAGACCTCGTATCGATGACGAGCTGTGTCATCGTCGGATCCAGCACTACCAGGGTTGCAGGGGACCGCATGTTCACTCCGAGGGGTTACCAGACATGAGCAATTTCCAAGCCCTGGTAGATACCGATCAGACGGTCAGGCTTATCGTCGATGATCTCTGCACGGCGTGCGGGGCATGCATACCCACCTGCCCGACGGGAGCCCTCCGGCGCGCGCCGGGCAAGCCGCGGGTTGTCCAGGAAAAGTGTGTGTTCTGTATGGAGTGCATAGAGATCTGTCCGCGAGGTGCGATTTCCGAGGTCCGCCAATGAGCATCACGAGCCATCCCATCCCCACGAGCCACCCCATCCATCCCATCGAGGAGGAGTCTTTCCGGATCATGGAGAATCGGGTAGATCTCTCCTCTTGGCCGGCCGAGGCACGCCAGGTGGTGGCACGTGTCGTGCATGCCACGGCAGATCTCGACTTTGCCACCACCATGGTGGTGTCAGACGGCGCTGCCGAGGCCGGCATCGATGCCATCGCCGCGGGCGCACCGGTGATCTGCGATGTCGAGATGGTCCGTGCCGGGCTCTCCATCCCCCGCACACCAGCCGATCGGGCTCAGCCCGCGCTGTGCTACCTATCAGAGGTCGAGGCCGAGCCGACCGGCTACCCCACCCGTTCGGCCAAGGCCATGCGCCTCGCGGCCGAGCGGCATCCGCAGGGTGCAGTCGTGGTGGTCGGGTGCGCCCCCAGTGCTCTTGACGAGGTGATGACGCTCGCGGCCAACGGGATGTTCCGACCGTCGCTTGTGATCGCCCTGCCAGTCGGCTTTGTAGGGTCGCGCGAAGCCAAGGAGCGGGCCCTGGCTCTGGGTGGCGAGCTTGGAATACCGGTCATAGCCAACCGCTCCGAGCGCGGTGGCTCTGCCGCTGCAGCTGCTGCTTTCAACGCGCTCGCGCGGGCGGCTCGCCGGACCGTCTCGCACGCCGCGACACCCGAGCCCCCCGCTCTGCTGCTGATCGGCCATGGCAGCAGGAGTGCGGCCGGTGTTGCCGAGCTACGGGCGTTCGTGGACGCTGTAGGCAAGGCGCGCCCTGATGTCCTGGTGGGCCACGGCATCATCGAGCACGCGGATCCCGACTTGGCTACCGGCATCGACGCTCTCGTGAGTGCCGGTGCCACCGAGATCATCGCCGTCCCTCTCGTCCTGCTAGGCGCCGGCCACATGAAGGATGACGGTCCCGTGGCACTGCACCTGGCCCGTGAGCGCCACCCGGGATTGAGGGCTCGGTACTCAGGGGCGCTCGGGGTTCATCCGCAGGTTCTCTCTGTGATCCAGGAGCGCGCGGTGCGCGCTGGAGGAGGCCAGGCGGACGCCGTGGTGATAGTGGGACGTGGTTCCACCGACCCCGACGCCAACTCTGATCTCGCCAAGGCGGCGCGCCTGCTTGCCGACAACCGCCACATCGGGACGGGAGGAGACGCAACCGCATCCCTCGGGACGGTCGAGGCCGCGTTCGTGTCGCTCGCCCACCCTGACGTGAAGTCGGCACTTGACAGATGCCGGCAGCTCGGCGCCGAACGGATATGCGTAGTCCCGTACTTCCTCTTCACCGGCATACTCCCCGAGCGCATCAGCCACGACGTAGATCAGTGGTCTCAGTCCAACCCCGGTATCGAAGTGACGCTCGCCGACGAGATCGGGGTCGATCCGAGGGTGGTCGATCTCGTGTGGCAGCGCTACGACCAGGCTCGAGCCGGCACCACTGAGGTCAACTGCGACTGCTGTGCTTACAGGGCGCCCATGCCGGGCTACGAGCACAAGGCTCGTAGCCCGTTGCCGCTGGCCGGCCATTGAGCTTAGCACCAGCTATGTCGTGCAGTGCTGTGGAAGCCAAGCTCGCATCCTCCCCATGGCTGAAGCCAGGGGCTCGCAGGGCGCGTCTTGGTAAATCGAGCAGTACCGCACTCGGCGCACTTCAGCGTTGGAGGGACTTTACTTCCAGGTACTCTTCCAGCCCATAGCGCCCGAGCTCGCGGCCGATTCCCGACTGCTTATAGCCGCCGAATGGTGCATAGGGGTTGAAACCGCCACCGTTCAGGTCAACCTGGCCCGTGCGGATCCGCCTTGCCACCCGCTCGGCGCGCGCAGGATCACCCGACCACACGGCTCCGGCCAAGCCATACGATGAGTCGTTGGCGATGCGAACCGCATCGTCCTCGTCGTCGTATGGCAGTATCGAAAGCACCGGTCCGAAAATCTCCTCCTGGGCGATCGTCATGTCACTGCGCACCTCGGAGAAGACGGTAGGCCGGACGAAGAACCCCTTATCAAGCCCTTCGGGTGGCTCCACGCCGCCGGTGAGAAGCTTGGCGCCCTCCTCGATGCCACGGCGGATATAGCCACGAACCCGCTCACGCTGCGCCGCCGACACGAGCGGCCCGAGCCGGCTGGCAGGATCGAACGGGTCACCAGGCACATAGGCTGCAGTGGCTTCGACCGCCAGATCCTCCACCTCGCCGAGGCGGCTACGCGGAACGACCATCCGGGTAAGCGCAGAGCAGGTCTGGCCCGAGTTCAGATAGCACATCGATACTCCGCTAGGCACTGCGGCAGCCAGGTCGGCGTCATCCAGGATGACGCACGCGGACTTGCCACCGAGCTCTAGTGCCACCCTCTTCACTCCCTCGGCGGCCAATTGCATGACCCGCTTACCTGCGCGCGTGGAACCGGTAAAAGAAACCATGTCGACAAGAGGATGCGAGGCGATGGCCTCCCCTACTACAGGCCCCGTCCCGGTCACGAGATTGAATACTCCCGGTGGCAGGCCCACCTCGTGAAGGATATCTGCCAGGGCGAAGGCATTCAGGGGAGCCACCTCGCTTGGCTTCAACACGACAGTGCAGCCTGCGGCCAACGCGGGGGCTACCTTGGCACATATCTGGTGCAGCGGGTAGTTCCACGGAGTGATGGCACCGACCACTCCTGCCGGCTCGCGCACTATGAGAGAGTTGCCGACTTCCTCCTGCCAGGCGAACGACGTCACCAACTCGGCCATCGTGGAGAAGCTCATTACAGGCAAGCCCACCTGCACCATGTTCGAGAGCATCAGGGGCATTCCAACCTCGTGTGAGATCAGCTCTGCGATCTCCGAGGTGCGCGCGCCCAGAGCCTCTTGAACTCGCGCCAGAAGCTTGGAGCGCTCTTCGGGCGAGGTCTGAGACCACGTCACGAACGCCTCCGCCGCCGCGCGGACCGCATGGTCGACGTCGGCCGGCGTGCCTTCGGGAACGACTCCCATGACCTCCTCGGTGGTGGAATCGACCACCTGAAGAGTCCCGGTGCCCTCGGGGGCTACCCAGGCTCCTCCTACGTACAGCTTGTCACGGACTTCCATGGTCCCTCCCTCATGTCGTTGCCTACCAACCCCATCCCGGCAGGGGCGGTGGGCGGATCTGCGCTTCTGGAGATCTAGCTTTCGAACCGGTTTGCCTTCATGTCCACCTTGGTACCGATGCTAGGTCGACACGGGGGGCACAGTGCCAATCCCGGCATTGCCGCCGTCTCTCGCCGCACGACCGTAGAGCTCAACGAGCTGCGGCCCGATTACGGACCAATCAAGGTCCGCTGCGCGCTTCCTACAGGCAACAGCGAGCTCCGGGTCGTCCGCGAGGGCCAGGCAGCGCTTGATCGCCCTAGCGCACGATTGGGGATCGTGGGGCACGAAGAGCGATCCGACCTCCCCATCCACGATGCTGCACGCCCCGGCATCACCCGCCAGGGCTACAGGCGTGCCACACGCCAGAGACTCACCGGCCCGCCGGCAGGCAAAGCTGGTCCCTCCAGGCACGCATGTCACCGACGCAATGGAGTATTGCCGGCCATCGTCGTGGTCACCGTGCATGAACGAGACACTTGCCGGCTCCGGTACCGCACTTCTCACCCAGGTCGAGCCCTGTGGATCCACAGGCGAGCTCGGGGCTGTCCCTACAGCGCCGCTGCGCAGCAGATCCACGGCCTGCCTTAATACCAGCGCGCTTGAGTACATCGATGGATCCCGCAGGACCATCGGGATGAATATCCTCCCCGGCATACGGTTGGAGCTCGCCAGATGCCATCTCGCCATGTCCAGGCCGTCAGGGATCAGCTCGACTGGGCAGCCGTAGCACTGGGCCACGGCCAGCGCCGCCGCGCGATCGGGACACACCACCATACGGGCACGCTCGATTGCGCTGGCAAGCGCCGCCGCAGCGGCAGGCTCGCCTGCATGCGAGCGATCCATGTCCCGGCTGTCGACCCGGAGCACGTACGGGATTCCTGCGATCCGCGCGGCCAGGGCATCGCTTGGTGCAAAGCAGTGGACCACAGCTGGAGCGAGCCGTCGCAGCCTGTAGGCAAGCCCCACCACGACTCTCGATGCTACGTCCATTCGAGCAGGGAGGCGCGGCTCGTCTAGCTGACCGAGCAGCGCTATAGGGTCCGCGCACCGAGCCATGTCTCTGCCGGAGTCCGTGCTGGCCGCCATGATCTCAACCGACACAGCCTGACGCCTGAGCCAGAGAGCGAGCTCACTCACCAGCCCTCCGATCGCGGATCCCTGAACGCCCCCGCATCGAGGTAGGACGAGACAGACCTCCACGCGTGGCAGGTCGTCGCGTCGGGGTACCGATGTGGATCTTCCGGTCGGCCCGTGGGATTCCTTGTGCTCTCCAGGTACGCTAGCGAACGGCATCTAATGGGGGAAACGGACCCTTGGCCATCACCTTGCGCACGCGGGGCGTATGGCACCGCGTGAATTCCATCATGCAGTGTGATAGCCTGATGACGTCATCAGCCGACCTACTCTGTGGCTGATCGTCGGCACCGATGCCGGCGGGGCTGCGGACCGTTCTCCTTTCAGCCCGTGTTCCTCTTAGCTGTCAGGAGAATCTGTGCCAATTTCCTTTGCCGATCTCGGCGTGCCCGCGGACCTGTCCGCGGTACTGTCTCGCCGGGGCATCACCGAACCTTTCGCGATACAGTCTGCCACCTTGCCGGATGCCTTGGCCGGTCGCGACGTATGTGGCCAGGCGCCAACGGGCTCGGGAAAAACCCTCGCATTCGGCTTGACCATCGCGGCCCGGGTTGCCGCAGCCAAGCCGCGCCACCCCCGAGGCTTGGTGCTCGTGCCGACCCGTGAGCTAGCTGCGCAGATAGAGCGCGAGCTGGCGCCACTGCTCCAGGTCCGCGGCCGGAAGACGGGTTGCATATACGGTGGTGTGGGCTTTGATCGCCAGCGCCGGATGCTCTCGCGCGGGGTGGACGTCGTGGTTGCCTGCCCGGGTCGCCTGGCCGACCTTATCCAACAGGGCGACATCTCGCTCGACAGCGTGGACATCGCCGTGGTCGACGAAGCCGACCGGATGGCCGACATGGGCTTCCTTCCGGAGGTAAAGCGTCTCTTGGACCAGACATCTCCTGAACGTCAGACCCTGCTGTTCTCGGCGACACTGGATGGTGACGTGGACGTCTTGGTCCGTCGCTACCAGAATGCGCCGATCGTGCATTCCGTCGAGCCCGACGACACATCGAGCGGGGAGGTCCGCCACCTCTTCTGGCGTGCCGAGCGCTCCGAGAGAGTTCGCCTCACCGCAGAGCTGGTCGCCTCGCACTCCCCCACGGTCGTGTTCTGTCGCACCAGGCGCGGAGCGGACCGGCTTGCCAAGCAGCTCGAAGGTGCCGGCATAGATGCCGTGGCCATACACGGCAGCCGCAGCCAGTCACAGCGCGACCGAGCACTGTCGCAGTTCGCTACCGGCAAGGCCAGCGCGCTGGTTGCAACAGACGTCGCCGCGCGCGGTATCCACGTGGACGACGTCTCCTGCGTAGTCCACTTCGATCCGCCGGCTGACTCGAAGGATTACGTTCACCGCTCCGGGCGAACCGGGCGTGCCGGCAATCCAGGCACGGTCGTATCCCTCGTTGCCGGTGAGGACGCCAGGGCGGCCCGCATGCTGCAGAAGTCCCTCGGACTTCCAGATGGTCTTCGAGACCCTGATCTCACAGCTATGGGCGAAGGCAGACCAGCTCGCCTTGTGGAGGTCCGGAAGGTTACCAGGGGAGGTTCCACGACACCTCGGCAGGTCACGGCTGGGACCGCCGCTGCGAACACGACCCCACAGAACCGTGACAAGCGCAACCGGGGTGCCGCCAGAGCCGCGGGCACGGCATCTGGAAATGCGCGTAACGGGAGGCGGGGTCAAGGTCAGTTCCGCGCCGGCAAGGGCGGCCAACCGACACGCCGTTCCGACCGGCCTGCTCGTTCAGCCTGACGCCGTAAGACAGCCTCAGGGATGCTGGCAGCCTCAGGGATGCTGGCAGCCTCAGGGATGCTGGCAGCCTCAGGGATGCTGGCAGCCTCAGGGATGCTGGCAGCCTCAGGGATGCTGGCAGAACAGGTGCCAGCCGGTCTCTGCCCACGCTGCGATCAGGATCCACCGGCCGAGTGCCGATCGGAGGAAGAACCACACGACGTCGCTGAGTGTCGGAAGCCGAAGTGAAGGTCGCGCTGTAGCCATGATGGTGGTGAGCGACAGCCAGATCACAGTGGCCCCGGCTATTGCAGACCACACCACGCCGCCCAGAACCATCGCCAACACGATCAGCACGGCTAGCACGGGGGAATCTCCCCGTGCTCGGAATCCTTCAGGCCGGCGTGAAGGTCCGCGTGGCGATGGCGCCGGTGCAGGGCGTCTCCGGCCGTGTGCGCGTCCACCGCGTCATCGCGACCGAGGTGTGAGGTGCCCGGGCGTGCGCTACCCGGGCGTGCAGCGACGACGTACCAACCTGCAACCAGCCACGCCAAGAAGAACCCCATCCTGCCAACCCGGAAGCGCGTCACCCTGCCTATGAGGTAGCTCAGCGTCGGAAGCTGATGGACTTCGCGTAGAAAGCTGTGCAGATCCCATCCCGCTACCACCACCGCGATGAGCACCCACACGATCACCCCGAGCCCGTACCACGACGGGCGCCTGAGCCAGGACGCCACCCCACGGTACGCCCCCGCAAGCCAGGCCGTGCTCGTCTCACCACCCTGCCGCCAGCGGACACGGGCCAGGACCACCGCCGTAAGCACGGTAACGGCAATTATCGTCGCCACGCTCCAGTGAGCACCTGAGGCCGACCATCGGTACCCGCCTTCCCACCACCCGAGCACCACTAGCCCCAGGGCAAGGCAGACCTTCAGCCCCCGTTGCGCGGTCCTACCGCTCGACTCGAAGATGCCTACAGCATGCCGCAGCCACAGAACAGGATGATATCGACTAACATATTCGGATATGCGGAACTGCAATGCCGCTTGAACCACTTAGGGGCAGGGGTGCACTGCCTTGTCCGCTGCTATCACCCGATGAAGTTTGCTCGAGACCACCAAGGAGCCACCGTCATGGATTCCAACATTCCTCGTACCGCCGTTCTCGAAGTCGGCGGCATGACCTGCGATGACTGCGCCCACCACGTAACGAGCGCTCTAGAGGGCTCTGGGGCGACCCAGGTGTCAGTCGCGTGGAGCGACGGGAAGGCCTTCTTCGCCTGGCCGAGCGGTGTCAGTGAGGGGGACCTGCGTGCCGCTGTTGTCGGGGCAGGCTACCGACCCGGCAAGCTCCAGGTAGAAGGCATCTACGAGCCTCCATCCCTCGCTGGTGACACTGACTACGACCTGGTGGTCATCGGTGCGGGCTCGGCTGCGTTTGCAGCCGCCATCAAGGCCACCGAGGCCGGCCATAGTGTCGCACTCGTCGAGCACGACGTCATCGGCGGCACATGCGTGAACATAGGCTGTGTACCTTCCAAGGCACTGCTGAGGGCGGGCGAGCTTGCATGGACCGCCGGCCATCATCCTTTCGCTGGTATCGCTACCACATCGGGGCCGGTGGATCTCGCCGCTGTGATCGCCCAGAAGGACGAGCTGGTGGACACCCTGCGTCAGGTGAAATACGTCGATCTGGTCGAAGACTACGGCTTCACAGTGCTGCACGGGCATGCCCGCTTCGTCGGACCCGATGCGATCGACGTAGATGGACGGCGTGTCAGTGCGGGTATCTTCCTCGTGGCGACCGGAGCTTCGCCAACGGCGCCGCCTATAGCAGGCCTGGCGGAATCCGGATATCTCACATCGACGACTGCGCTTGATCTGACCAGGGTGCCCGAGCGCCTGGTCGTGATCGGAGCGAACGCCATAGGTCTCGAGCTCGGGCAGTTCTTCCTCCACGTAGGCACCCACGTCACCTTCGTGGATGTGGCAGCCCGAATCGCTCCGTTCGAGGAGCCAGAGGTCTCGAGTGCGCTTGCTCAGGTGCTCGCCGGTCAGGGTGCCACCATCCACACCGATGCCCACGTGCTCGGCGTGCGCCGATCGGCTGGTCAGGTCGACGTGACGATCCGCGTCGGTGACGAGCAATTCGACATCACCGCCGACGAGTTGCTGGTTGCCACCGGGCGGCGCCCGAACACCGACGGTCTCGACCTGGATGCAGCGGGAGTCGAAATCGACGGACGGGGCGCACTCGTGGTGAACGAGGAGCTTCGGACGTCCAACCCCCGGATATTCGGGGCGGGAGATGTCACTGGGGCTCCACAGTTCGTCTACGTCTCTGCCTACGAGGGGGCACTTGCGGTTGACAACGCGCTGCTCGGGGTTCGCAGGAGCGTCGACTTCACCGGTCTGCCGCGCGTGACATTCACAGCACCACAGGTCGCCTCGGCCGGCCTCACCGAAGCCCAGGCCCGCGACGCCGGATACGACGTGGAAACCTCTTTGCTCCCGCTGTCCGCCGTACCGCGGGCACTCGTGAATCGTGATACCCAGGGCCTCGTGAAGCTGGTTGCCGAGGTGGGCACGGGCCGGCTGCTCGGTGCTTCGGTCTTGGCGGACGGTGCGGGCGATGTGATCCAATCGGCGGTACTTGCCATCAGGCACGGCATCACCACCTCCGATCTCGCTGCCACCTTCCACCCCTACCTCACGATGGTGGAGGCATTGAAGCTGGCATCACAGACATTTACTCGTGATGTGGAAAAGCTCTCTTGCTGCGCGGCGTAGTGGCGAGAGGTCGACGGGGCACTCAGCCACCTGGAGATAACGCGTGTGCCATCGGCC